>JBEKOI010000167.1:0-8884 GCA_049521915.1 Acidimicrobiales bacterium
ACGACGATAGGAGCACAGTGATCATCTGCAGCAGGTATTCGATTGGCGCCGGGCATGTGGGCCGCGGATCGCCGGGCACGTCGTCCACGACCGCCAACTTTGTACGGGCTCGTGCGGAGCGCGGGCGTCTGGAGGCGGGGGTATGACTGTCGATGCGCTAGATGACGCCTCCTTGGGTTCGGCGCTCGCCGCACTGTGGCAACGCCACCGAGAGTTAAACCTGGACCGCATATCGGTTCTAGAGGCGGCGACGGCGGACCTACTGCGCGGGGTCGTCGACGATGAGGCAACCGCTGCGTGTGCCGTTGCCGCGCATCAGCTGGCAGGCTCCCTCGGCACGTTCGGATTCGATGCCGGCAGCCGAGCCGCTCTCGAAGCCGAGTTCCTGCTTCGTGAGCCGTCCATTGACGGACGCCTGTTGGCAGAAGCCGTGGTATCCCTGCGTTACTCGGTGGAGGACGTCGGGAAGGCATCGAATGCTGCAGAGACAGCCGGACCCGGACAGATGATCCCCGAGATCGGTAGTACCGCTCTGATCCTCTCCATAGATGCGGACCTCATCTCCCGGCTCACAACCGAAGCCTCGGCTTTCGGGATCTCCATCGTTCCGATTACGGATGGGTTTTCACCGCGCCCCTCGGGTGCGGACTCGCCCACGCCAGTGTTCGTCGACGATGATCGGACCAGGTCGTGGACTAGATCGGAGATGCTGCATCTGATCTCCGCATTGGCCGAAGGGGCGTCCGTCAAGGTGCTCACTGACGGTGACACGCTGGTCGAGCGACTGGAACTTGCCAGAGCCGGGGCCACAGCCGTAATCCCCCGTTCGCAGAGTGCCCACCAGATCGTACTCGACCTTACCGAGTCGCTTGCCAACTGCGACTCACCGAACTCCACCGTTCTCACCCTCAACGCCGACACCGAGCTTCTCGACATCATCCACAGTTCATTGAATACAGCGAACTGGCGAATCGAGAGCCACGATAATGCACCGCGATTCTGGCGGGCGCTCGAAGAGAGGGGAGCCGACATGGTTATCATCGATGCCGAGTGCGGCGAGGCGAGTAGTCTCGATCTCTGCCGTGTAATCCGCGCCCACACAGGGTGGAAACAGCTCCCGCTGATCCTGGTTGGTGACCAGGGGCCGGATCGACGGCATCGCGCCCTGGTCGCCGGGGCCAACGACTATCTCGACACCCGGCTATCGCGCCACGATGCCGGGGTCCGGCTCCGCATGCAGTTGGAGCACGGTCGCGCTGTGAGGGCCCGACACCACATCGATCCTCTCACCGGAGCGGAAAACCGCCAGGAGGCCGAGCGGTCGATGGATCGGCTCCTCCGACGGTCCCAACGAAATGCCACACCCCTGGCATTCGTCCTCATCATGATCGACGAGATCGACGAGATACGGGGAGCAGAGGGGAACGCCATGGCCGACGTGGTGCTACGTAGACTAGGAGCCCGGCTAGTTGACCACTTTCGTGACGAGGACCTCGTCGGGCGGTGGACCCCCGACGGGTTCGTCCTCGGTGTTTATGGGGCCACCAGGGAGGCGGCTTCCGAACGGGTCACCGAGGTGTCACGGACCTTCGCGGCTGAATCGTTCTCGACCACGTCCGGCACGAGGGCCCGCTACACCTTCAGCGCCGGCATCGCCTCATCACCGGCCGACGGATCCAGCCTCTCCTCATTGGAGCGCGTGAGCGAGACGGCGCTTCGTCGGGCGCGTGCCACCCAGAACACGGTGGTGCTGGCTGGCGAACGGCCCCCCGACCATCTTCGGAACAATGTCGACGTCGTTGTCGTAGAAGATGACGACTCCGTGGCCGACGTCATCGAACATGCACTTAGCCTTCGGCAATATGACTTCCTCCGGTTCAGCGATGGGGCCGAAGCGGCCCGCGCCCTGGGGGACGGGGAGGTGACTGCCCAGGTTGTACTGCTCGATGTTGGACTCCCGAGCCTTGATGGGTTCGGTGTTTTACAGGTCCTAAGCGACCAGGGCGTGCTACGCGACACAAAGGTGATCATGCTGACAGCGCGGTCGAACGAAGCCGAGATGCTCCGTGCGCTCGGTCTGGGGGCCACCGAGCACATCGCAAAGCCGTTCAGCATCCCCGTGCTGCTCGGAAGGCTGGATCAGACACGGGCCCGGGTGCAGGCATGACCGCCCTAGATCTGTTGATCGCCATGTTGATTGCCATCACCTCGGCCATAGTCGTGGTCCTGGCGACCGTGGGGATTAGCAGCCTCATACGCGCCCACCGGATCAGGATCGAACCGTCACTGTCCAAGGCGCGCTCAGCCATCATGATTTCCCTGTCGGGTGGATCGACGGCCACCGACGAACTGTCCGACCTGGGGTGGTTCTCCAGGCGCTACATCATTGGTCTCACGCTCGACGTCGCGCCATCGGTAACGGGCACCTCACGGTCGATCCTGGTCTCCCTCGGCGAGGCGATCGGGGTGGTCCAAAAGGCCCGAAGGAATGTCAACTCCCGGAGGTGGGGGTCCCGGCTGTACGCGGCCAGGGTCCTCACTGCGTTCGGCGTGGAATCCGATGCTCTCTGTCGGTTGCTCGTCGACCGTTCCCCCGAGGTACGGGCACAGGCAGCGGCGTGGACCGTGGTCGCCCCTGACCCGATGGCGATCGACCTTCTGGTAGGGCTGCTCGCCGATTCCGACGGTCTGTGCCGGTTTGCGGCTCGGGACGCCCTGATCCGAATCGGACTGCGTGCATCGGAACCCCTGATCAGCGCCCTCGACGCTGCCGACGTCGATGTCGACGTGACTAACCAGATTCTGGAGATCGCCGCCGCTATGGGGGATGGCCGATTCCTTCCTGCTGCGGTGGTGCGCACAGGGGCGCCGGCGCCTCGGACCCGGGCCCTGGCTGCCAGAGTGCTCGCACGCACGGGCGACAGGAGCGCCGGCCCGTCCCTGGTTGGCTTGCTGCAGGACGGGTCCGATGAGGTGGTCGTCGCGGCCGCCGCCGGTATCTCCAAACTGTCGTACTGGCCAGGCGCCGCTGCCATTGAGCCACTGTTGAACAGCCCCTCGTGGGCCCTTCGCAGGCAGGCCGGCCTCAGCCTGCTCGGGCTCGGGGCACCGGGGACCGTCCTGCTGTGGGCGAATGCCCCGGGCGAGGGCGATAAGGCAGAGATGGCGATTCAGGCGCTCCACCTGCGATCGATCTCCCACCGTTCGGAGGCGGCATGAAACACTTCTACAGCACGTTCATCGTCCCGGTGAATTGGGTAGTGCTTTCTTATTTCGCTGCGCTCGGTCTCTTCTATCTGGTCTTGTACGTATCGGCCGCTCTGGACATGCGCCAGTACTTGCGCGAGGTAAGGGCCGAGAGGTATCGGGACGTCCTGTCTTCGGACATCGCGCCGGGTATCTCCATGCTGGTTCCGGCTTACAACGAGGAGTCGAGCGTGAAAGAGAGCGTTCTGGCGCTACTCACTTTGGCGTACCCGCAGCTGGAGATCGTGGTTGTCGACGACGGTTCGACAGATCAGACGCTACCGATCCTAAAGGAGACCTTCAATCTGCTGCCGATTCAACCGATCTACGACCGGCGCATCACCACCAAACCGGTGCGGGCGATCTACCACTCCCAACAGTTCCCGAATCTGATCGTCGTCTCGAAGGAAAAGGGCGGCAAAGCCGACTCGCTGAACGCCGCCCTGAACATCTCGAGTAGCGAGCTGGTGTGCGCACTCGACGCAGACACGATACTCGACCCCGACGGGCTCCGCCGTCTGGTCCGCCCGTTCATCCGGTCCGGTGACGTGGTAGCTGCGGGCGCCACCATCCGCGTCGCCAACGGCTGCACGGTCTCAAGGGGCCGGCTCGTGTCCGAGCGTGGCCCACACCGCGCACTGGCAGGTATCCAGGCCGTGGAATATCTCCGCGCCTTCCTCTTCGGGCGTCCGGGGTGGAACAGGCTGGGAGGGAATCTGCTCATCTCAGGGGCCTTCGGCCTCTTCCGGCGCGAAAGCCTGCTCGAGACCGAGGGCTACGCCAAATCGGTCGGTGAGGACATGGAACTGGTCGTCCGCCTCCGACGCCACGGGTACGACACCGGCCAACCCGCCCGGGTCGAGTTCGTGCCGGATCCGGTTGCGTGGACGGAGACACCCGTATCGTTCAGGGAACTGGGCCGACAGCGGGAGCGCTGGCAACGTGGTTTCTCCGATACCCTCTGGCGCCACAAGAGTCTGCTGTTCAACCCGCGATACGGCGTGTTGGGTCTGGTCGTGGTCCCGGCCTTCGTCCTGTTTGAGTGGATGGCGCCGATCATCGAAGCTGTCGGCCTCGTTCTGGTTTGCGTGGGCCTCGCTTTCGGAGAGGTATCGGCGACGTTCGCCATCCTGTTTTTCTCGTTGGCCTGCGGGGTAGGGATCCTGCTATCCATGCTGGCCCTGATGCTCGAGGAGCTGTCGTTCCGGCGCTACGGCCGCGCCCGGGATCGTGCCTTGCTGGTGGTGTGGGCCGTGCTCGAGAATTTGGGCTACCGGCAGCTGACGGTGTGGTGGCGGCTTCGTGGTGTCCTCAGCTACCTGCGCGGCAAGAAGGCGTGGGGGAAGATGACCAGGACGGGTTTCGAATCAGCCAACGATATCCAAGGCACCCGGCCTGTGGGCCCAGAGGCAGGGGTGGGCCTCAGGACGGCACGCCCGTCCGCTTTGACACCGATGGTACCGCCCATCCGGGTCGTCGCTGTGTCGGAACCCGTGCCCGCCGTTTCGATTCGAGGCTCGTGAGCGTGGTCACCGTCACGTCGCCCCAAAGTGTGCACGAGGCCACCCAATGCCGGGTGCTAGTGGTCGATGACGATGCGAGTTGTCAGGACATCGTCCTGTTGATGTTAGACCGCCTGGGCTATCACGCCGACGCTGCCAGCGACGGCGTCGAGGCTATCTCCGCGTTGCACGCTGCGTTCTATGACATTGTTCTGATGGATGTCCGGATGCGGTACATGGACGGGATGGAAGCGACCCGCCTGATCCGAGCCAACCTCGACACGACCAAGCAGCCGACCATCATCGCCATGACCGCCGACACGACGCTTCGGTGCCGAGAGGAGTGCTTCCGCGCCGGAATGGATCAGCATCTCGGTAAGCCGGTGCGCATCGATGCCCTTGCCACCCTCCTGGAGAGTCGGTTACACCATCACGGTGACCTTCAGACGCTCTCTGGCTACGTCGCCGACGACAAAATGGAAGGCACTGGCTGCGGCACGGTGGTCTACGACTCCGAAATACTCGACGCGCTCCTCGTCGACTTGGGTGGCGATGGGGTGATGCGCATCGATCTGATCGAATCATTCATCCTCGACGCCGAGGTGCGCTCGGGCGCCATCGTAGCGGCCGGTGAGACGGCGGACTTCAACGAGCTCGTATTTCAGGCCCACGCGATAAAGTCGGCCAGCGCGACGATTGGTCTGCTAGCGCTGGCCGAGTTGGCTCGGGAGCTCGAAGAGTTAGAGGTGACATCGGACGTTGATGTCACATCGCAGGCATCACGTCTGGTCGCCGAATGCTGGAAGGCCACCGAGGCGCTGCACGCCGAGTTGATCGACGTAGGCTTTCAGATTCTTCGACGACCGAGCGTCGAGTCGACTGCCAAGGAGACGCCACACCAGCGTAACTAATGCCGTTCCATCCCCCCGGACCGGGGACCTGCGCCGGCGCCGTAGAGGCTAATGCCCTTCGAACGTTGGAAGCTCAATGTGGCCGCCACCCTGCGGTCGACCTTACTCTGGTCATTGAGATCGAGGTTCTTGAAGATCACAGTGATGCACTTCTCAATCGACTTGATCGAGATATTCATCTCTTCTGCGATGGCACGATTTGACAGGCCCTCGGCCATCAGCTCGAGGACCACCGACTCGCGAAGCGAGAGATCATCGATGGAGACACGGTGGTGCTTGACCAGATAGTCCACGATGCTCGGGTCGATCACGGACTGGCCGACGGCCACCTCGCGCAGAGCGATGAGCACCGAATCCATGCTCGGGAGTTGCTCGTCCAGCAAGTACGCCAGGCGTGATGCACCGTGGCGCAGAAGCTCGATGGCAAACCCGCTGCCGCAGTCAGAGATGAGGACGATCCCCATTTCGGGCCATTCCTCCCGAAGGATGCGGGCCGCTGTCACTGTCATCATCGAGTCGTCGTCTGGGTTCCGGATGCTGATAATGACGGCGCGGGGCATGATCGTGCGGCACAAGTTGGTCATCTCGCGATGCCCACGTGCCCGGCCGACTACCTCTACATCAGCACGGTCGGCCAAAAAAGAAGCCAGTCCATCGCCCACCAGAAGACTGTCCGTCGCCAGAACCACCGTCAGGGGTTGGGTCACCGAATCTGGTCGCGACGTAGGCGACAGTGTCGGACCGGTTCGGACAAGCGGTTCTGCGGAGGATGGTGGGACTGACGCCGGTTCCTTGGCCTCCGAGGCGTCGGTGAATATCTCGGAGAAGAGCACCATCCGACCGATGACTTCGCCTGCAGGATCGCGGACGGCATTGCTGGTCCACTTGGCGATCACCGTGCTACCGTCGCTCCGGCAAACCGGGAGGTGCCCTGACCATGTCACCCCTTCACGCACGCCCATCTCCGTCAGAGAAGCCTCGGCAGAAAAGTCCCCGAGAAGTTCGCCGCATTTTCGGCCAACCGACTCTTCTGGGCTCCAGCCGAACAGGAGAGTCGCTCTATTGCTCCAATAGGTAATCTTTCCGTCCTCGTCGGTGGCGACCGCAGGGAGGTCGAGGGTCTCGAGGAGGGCGACGGCGTTGCCGATCACCAGGGCCGGGCTAGAAGTGGCGGATGCACTATCCCCGGTCTCTATTGGCGCCAGCATCAGGGATTGAAAGCTTGGAGCGGCCGATCGAGCTCCGACACAGGGCGACGAGCTACAGCCGGTGTTCCCAGCCGTACAGCGCGGTCATCGTCCATGGCCACCAATCCAGATAGCGCCCACCCGCAATGCCACCATCCCACGGTGGAGTGTGGATGTCTAGGGGGTACACCCTAAATTGCTGGGAGGGCGGGCGCCCAGGCGGGTACCAGCCCGCCTTCGGTGTAGGTGGTTTGCACGAACGAGGCGACCACCGAGAGCAGCGCATCTTTGCTGATCGGCTTGGCGAGGTACCCGTCCATGCCTCCGTTCAGGCACCGCTCCTTGTCCTGGGTGCGGGCCCCTGCCGTCAGGGCAATGATCGGGGTGTGCTTGGCGGCTCCCTCGCGGTGCCGTATTGCCGCGGTGGCCTCGTAGCCGTTCATGCCAGGCATCTGGCAGTCCATGAGGATGGCGTCATAAAGGTTCGATTCCGTGGCCTGGACGGCCCCCGCTCCGTCATAGACGCAATCAACCTGGTAGCCCACACCCGACAGCATCGCCAAGGCTACCTTCCGGTTGATCGGGTTGTCCTCGGCCAAAAGCAGCCGGCCGCGTCGCGGACCAGGGATCCTAAACGTGTCCGGGATTTCCGGCTCCATGACGGCGTCGCCCACGAGACCCAGTCCGAAGGCCGAGCGAAGGCAGTCCAGAAGGGTGTTGCGGTGGACAGGCTTGAACAGCAGCGCATGGAACGCAGATCTCGCCACCTCGCCGATTTCGTGCTCGTCGACCCTCCCGGTCATCAGGATGAGAGGCGTTCCGTTGATCGATCGGCTTGCAATCGCATCCTTCAACTCCAGCCCGTTCATCTCGGGCATGACGCTGTCGATAAGCGCGACATCGAAGTGCAATTGATGGGAGGCGGCCCTTTGCAGGATCTCGAGGGCCCGGCGACCGGTCTCGGCGGTAGTCACGGTCATGCCCCAGTCGGTGAGATAGTCGGAAAGAACCGCCCGCTGTGACGCATTGTCGTCGACCACAAGTACTTTCATCCCGATGAGCTCGCTGGGGGGAGCCGGAGCATCAGGGGCCGAGCTGGTGGCGGGTCGGACCCTGATTGTGAACCAAAATATGCTGCCGGCTCCAAGCTGACTCGACGCACCGAAGTCGCCTCCCATCAGCGTGATCAGCTGTCCGCTGATGGCCAACCCGAGGCCGGTGCCTCCAAATCTGCGGGAGGTAGAGGTGTCCGCCTGGACGAAAGGCTGGAAGATGGCCCCGATCTTGTCGGAGTCGATGCCAACACCGGTGTCACTGACACCGAAACGGACGAACCGATCGCGACCGACTGCGTCGCCCACCGTGACCCGGACAACGACGTCGCCCGACTGGGTGAATTTGATTGCGTTGCCAACCAAGTTCATGAGTACTTGGCGCAGTCTCCCAGAGTCGCCGCGAACCACCGAGGGTACCGATGACTCGACGGCTGCGACCAGCTCGATGCCCTTGCCGTGCGCCGAGGCGGCCATCAGGTCGACGACGCTGTCGACCACCATCCCCAGGTCGAAATCATTGTCCTCGATCTCGAGCATTCCCGCCTCGACCTTCGAGAAGTCGAGGATGTCATTTATGATCGCCAGCAGCGCCTCACCCGAGTTGCGGACGGTCTGGGCATAGTCGCGCTGATGCGCGTCGAGCTTGGTCTCGAGCAAGAGGTCGGTCATCCCGATCACGCCGTTCATCGGAGTCCGAATCTCGTGGCTCATATTGGCGAGGAAGTCAGACTTGAGCTGCGATGCCGAGGTCGCTGCTGCGTGGGCGTCGGACATCGCCGCTTCTGCCGTCGCCTCGGCGGTCACATCGGCCACGATCCCGATGAGCCCATGCGTCCCTCCGTCGACGTTTGGAATCGGTACGGCCGTCAAGCTCACAACACGAGAACTGGGCCCGCGTTGTGAGATCTCGAACTTATGGGAGAATTCGAGCATATCCCGCTCCGACGAGTGCAGGTGTTCTATGAAGGCTTTCCGGCACTCTG
>JBEKOI010000168.1:0-8814 GCA_049521915.1 Acidimicrobiales bacterium
GCAGGGAAGAAGGTGAGGCCACCGATGATCACGATGACACCGATGGTGAGGCCGACGAACATGCCGTTGTCGGTGCGGAAGGTGCCGAGCGACTCGGGGACCACGTTCTTGGCCGCCAGCACACCACCGAGGGCCAGGGCCGGGATCATGATGCCGACCCGGCCGATCAGCATATCGATGGCGCCGATGACGTTGTAGAAGGTTGTGTTACCCGTAAGGCCATCGAAGGCCGAGCCGTTGTTGTTCCCCTGCGAGGTGAGGGCGTAGAGGATCTCGGTGAACCCGTGTGGTCCGGCGTTCTCCGGACCGACCCTCCCGGCGTGGATCGACACGGCGATGGCGGTGAAGATGAGTACGATGAGCGGCATGACCAGGGCCCCCAGCCCGGCCAGTTTGATCTCCTTAGCCTGGATCTTCTTGCCGAGGTACTCCGGTGTTCGACCGATCATGAGGCCCCCGATGAACACGGCGATGATGGCGTAGATCAAAATGGTGTAGAGACCACTCCCTGCGCCTCCCGGGGTCACCTCGCCGAGCATCATCCCGCTGATCAGCCCGAAGCCGCCGATGGGGGTGAACTGGTCGTAGGAGGCATCGGCCGAGCCGGTGGACGTGTTGGTCGAGGCCACCCCGAACAGGGCGGTGGTCGTGTCGCCGAAGCGGACCTCGTGACCCGAGGTGTTCCCGACGTTGGCCGTCACCCCTGCGGCGGCGACGACGGGGTTCTGCTGGTGCTCGGCGATGGAGGTGAAGGCCACCCACGTCCCGAAGATGATCACCATAGCGGCGAGCAGGGCCCTACCGTGGCGGACGCTCCCCACCATTTTGCCGAAGGTGTAGGTGAGGGCGAACGGGATGGCCAGCAGCAGGTAGATCGACAGCCAGTTGGTGAGGCCGGTCGGGTTCTCGAACGTCGTGGCCGAGTTGGCATTGAGGAAGCCACCCCCGTTGTTGCCCAGCTGCTTGATGGCCTCCATGAAGCCGATCGGGCCACGGGCGATTGTCTGGGAGACCCCGTTGAGGTAGTCGTGGATGTTCACGGTCCCGGCCAGCGTCTGCACCGCGCCCTGGCCGACGAAGATGATCCCGGCCACGAAGGCGATCGGGATCACGATGTAGAGCAGGCCACGGGTCATGTCGACCCAGAAGTTCCCGATGGTCGGGGAGTTGCGCCGGGCGAAGCCCCGTACCAGGGCGATGGCCACGGCGATGCCGATCACCGGGCTGAGAAACTGCTCCAGGGTCAGCGCACCGATCTGAGAGAAGTACGACATGGTCGTCTCGCCGCCGTAGTTCTGCCAGTTGGTGTTGGTCATGAAGGACGCGGCGGTGTTGAAGCTGAGCGCCTGGGGCACGGCGTCCAGGTGCTGGGGATTAAGAGGAAGAGACCCCTGAATCCGCAGGAGCAGGTAGGTGACCCCCATGGCGATGGCAGAGAAGATGACCATGGAGGCGGCGTAACGCTTCCAGTTCTGCTCCTGCTCGGGGCTGGTACCCAACAACCGGTAGACCGGCCGCTCGGCCCAGGCCAAGAAGTGCACCCGGCCGTCGAAGACGGCGGCCATGTAGGAACCGAGGTAGCGCCAGGTCAGACCTAAGGCGATGACCAGGGTGACGATGGTCCAGGTGAATCCCACTTCAGAACTTTTCGGGCTTGAACATGGCGACGCCCAGATAGATGAACATCACTATCGACACCGCGAGAAGGACTCCCTGGACCCAGGTCATACCCGGTCCAGAGCCCAGATGAGGCCAAGCATCGCCACGATGAAGCCCACGATGCCGAGAACAGCGAGGAAGTCAGCCATGGAGTCAAGTGTCCACGCTGCCCTATTAACGCGAAATGAATAGATCGCGATTGGCATTAACACGTTGTGAACGAAGGGCGGAAAGGTTGCGGGTGCGGCAGGGCACCACAGGGTGCCGCTGGCTGTTCAACCGGTGATTTTTGAGGAGGCAATCGTGGCGGCGATGGACGGCACGCCCACCACAAACTGCTCACCCCACCTCGAAATTGTCGTCGTCGCTTTCGCTCCGTTCGAGATGAGCGCAATCTCCTTGACCGGCAGAGTCACCGCGCCGCTCGAGACCATCAGTGTGTTCGCCACCTCCGGTGTCGAGCTCGTGGCGGAGATGCTCCATTTCAGGACATACGACGCGGTACCCCCGGAGACCACCGAGGTGAGCCTGGTTCCCTTGGCCTTCGGGAGTAGGGCGCTCACGGAGGACATCGTGAGATCCGACTTGAGATTCGCATACTGGCTCGTGCCGGCCTTCCAGGACTCCCAGTCCTTCCCGACCTTCTTCGCATCCGCAGAGCTCATGCCGAAGATTGTGGTGAGACCGGAGGAATTGCCGCTGATGTAGGCGTAGGAGGGCGAGAGCCTGATGGCCAGGTCCGCCGTGCCTTCGGTGACGGTCTCAGTGCCGCTGGCCCGCCCCACGTCGGCCACGATCGTCTCCGTCTTCGAGGGTGAGTCAGCATGGGCGACGAAAACCACGTGTGCGCTCGCTTGCTGGGCGATGGCCAACTTGGCGGTCCCGATCACGGAGCTCGGTGTCATCACTCCCCCCCATGCGGCATCGAGAGGCGCGAGTACTCCGCATGTGACGAATGCTAACGACACCACAAGAAACACGATGATCGGACGCGTGCGTGATGTGAGGTCCATCATTTCAACCTAGCGTTTCGAATTCCCGTCACAACGAGCAGCGTCAGGCTTCAGCGGAGAAGGATGAGCCGCCAACCCACTGACGAGTACAGTTGCGCGTTGATGCGTCTACGCGTGGAAGACCCCGGATTGGCACGGGAAAGTCCTCGCCTGGTTCAGGTTCGTCCATGAGCGAAACCGATCCTTCGCATACGGCAAACCAATACTTTCGCGACGAGCGATCCAAACTCCCCAGCTGGCGCCGGGAAGCGCTCCGAACCACCTTTTGGCTCGTCCCGACGATTTTCGTCGTGGTTGCCGCCCTTCTCTTCTTGGTGACCTTTCGCATCGACTTAGCGGCCTATGATCACCAACTCACTCTTCCCTATTGGATCCGCACCGGGAGCCCAGATGCTGGTCGCCAGGTCCTCATCGCGATAGCGGCTGCGGTGATCACCGTCATCGGAGTGGTGTTCTCCATCACCATCCTGGCCCTCACCCTCGCATCGCAGCAGTTCGGGCCCCGGATGATGCGGAACTTCGTCCGGGACCGGGGAAACCAGCTGACGCTCGGCGTCTTTGTGGGCACCTTTGTCTACTCCGTGCTCGCGCTCGGATCGATCACCGGCGATTTCGTCCCGCACCTCTCGATCACGCTTGCCGAAGCACTGCTCCTGGTCGATCTGGGCGTCCTCATCTACTTCATTCACCACATCGCCAAGTCGATTCAGTTGCCCGAGGTGATCGCAGGCATAGCGCGAGATCTCACGTTGGCCATCGATGCCGAATTTCCCCTGCTCGAATCCAACCGGGAAAGATCCACCGAGAAGAGCGTCGGTCGGTCGGTGGCCGAACTGTCACAACTTCTCGACGAGCGAGGGGTCATGGTTCCGTCGAGTGCCAGCGGTTACCTGCAGTTCGTCGGCTACGCCCAGCTGGTCGACATCGCCATTCGAACGGATTCGGTGATCCGACTCCATCATCGTCCCGGCCATTTCATCGCGACCGGTCAGCCGTTGGCCACGGTTTGGCCCGGAGGTGCCGGTGGGCAGGTCGCACTGGCACTGTCAAAGGCGCACGTGAGCGGTCCCCATCGGACCCTCATGCAGGATCCCGTATTCGCCATCGATCAGCTCGTCGAGATCGCCATCCGCGCTCTTTCCCCGGCCGTGAACGATACGTTTACGGCCCTCACCTGCATCGACTGGCTATCGGCCGGGCTGGGCCAGGTTTCGGGCCGACCGTTGGCCGAGGGTATCTACCGGGATCGATTCGGGAGGGTCCGACTCATCGAGACCGATCCCTCCTATGCCCGGATGGTCGACCGGGCATTCGACAAAATCCGTCAATCCTCCGCCGGCATGCCCGCGGTCATCATCCGGATGCTTGATTCCCTCAGCTCAGTCGCCTTTCGTACCGTCACCCCCGAACAGCGAGACGTCCTCATTCGTCAGGCGGAGATGATTCTCCGTAGTGCCGAGATGTCAGTGTCCGAGGTAGACGACCTGGAGGAGATCCGTGTCCGCTATCGCCGCATGGTCTTCGTCGCCCGAGGCCCCGAGGAGACCGGCCTCTCGCCCAACGACGTGCGCTAAGCGCCACGTTTTGAGCTCCCGGGCGCTTGTTCACTTTCTTTTTATGGGCACGGAGGAAACTGTTTACAGCCTGTTAATGCCCCCATCGATCACAATAGACAGTGTTGGAGGTGTGGTGGTGATGTGGGATCGCCTGCTGTTCGCAATGGACCAGTACGAGTCGGGTCAGACCGCCTTGGGATTCACCGCAGGCTTGGCCGCCGCGACCGGTACCGACGTGAGAGTGGTCCACGTGCGGGAACTGTCGGGGTTGGCGCGGGTTCCCCCATTGGAAACTCCCGACGAAGCTAACTCCCTCGTAGAGCAAGCCGTCTTCGCGTTGCGTCTGGCCGGCATCGGAGCAGAAGGTCGTGCCTGTTCATTGCCGGAGGACCAGGTCGCTCGTCGCATCGTCGAAGAGTCTCTCTATTGGGTATGCGACGCGATTGTGGTGGGGACCCGTCGGCTTCGCGGCGTCAGTCGGCTATCGGGCCACGGAGTGAGGGATCGCATTCTCCGGCTTTCGCCTCTACCGGTGATCGCAGCGCCGACACCGCTTTCCAACGGCTTTCACAGCCTGGGGCGCATCGGGTCGCGGGCCGAGAACTAACTACGAACCTTCTCAGACTCCCTGCTGATGGAGGGAGGCTCGAGCGTCAGCTGTCCCGTCTGGGCATCGAAATCGAAGAGTTCGCCGTAGCGGCCCCACTGGATGGCAATGTCGAGCTGCCGCCGCACCTCTTCCTCGGAGAAGCCGCGCCGCAGGAGATCGAGAAAGAACCCTTCCCCCAGGGTGCCATCCTTGGTCGACCGCAAGCTCCGGCAGATGGCCCGCACCAGGGGCGCCCGGGCTTCGGCCTGGCGGGCAAAGATCTCCTTGGAACGCAGGATGTCGGCGCTGACGAATTCGCGTCCCTGCTCGGTGATCTGGATGTCGGCGTCCGCGACTTCGGCCAGCCCGAGCAGCTGGGCGGCATCCACCAGGGGTAGGAGGTCGTCCACTTCGAAGGTGAGATCGTGGGCCAGTCGAGGCAGATCCTCACGACCACCGCGGGCCTCCAGGATCTCCAACAGCCCCGACATCCCGCCGACCGTCGCCTCGGGCAGAGGCACCTCCGTCGGGGTGTCCTCGCCGTGTGACACCGCCGTCCACACCTGCTTCGCCACTTCGCTCGTGCTGCCGGTCATGATGCCGTAGATCTCGTCCACCAACGCACCGAAGGCCTCGTCGTGGCGATTTCTCGGTTGGACAAACGGACAGGCGATCTCTGATCGGAGGCGGCCCGGGTTCGATGTGAGAACCAGGATGCGGTCGGCCAGAATGACCGCCTCTTCGATGTTGTGCGTGACGATCAGCATCGCCTTGGTCGGAAAGTCATCTTCGGCCCACAGGTCGGCGCAATACGGCACGAACGGGGACGGAAGGCCGCGCTGCCACGTGTGTTCACCTCACTCGTTGATCATGGCGGCGGTCGACGACGGCGCCGGGCGGCAGGGAGCGCCGGTTTCCGAGGCCGCCGCGCTCTATACAAGATCTCAATAGTAACGACGGACCCATGAATAAGTTGTAAATCGACCGCTCATCGGCAGCCGCCACCTGTTAAATGCAATTCGTGGACGAATCCTGGTGGAACCGGTGAGTTGGAGGGTTGACGCGGCGTGACCAATGTTCTCGCGGTTGTCGTGACCTTCACTTTCTGCGCCGCGTTGGTTGGGGCGGCCCTCTGGGTTATCAACCACTGGGAGCGTGGACACACGTCAGGGTCTCACCCGCCCGGAGTGCCGCGTACCAAGGACGGATGACTCAGCCGGTTTTTCGGGAGATGGGGTAACGATGACGCCGTCACTCTTGTGCGCCTGCGACCGGAATGCACGTGGTCGACACGTGGGCCACCGGACGCATGTCGTTCCCGGCATCGAAAAGCGTGACGTCGACCACCTCGCCCCGCCGGCCGGAGACAACGCGACGGGCGGTGGCCCGGACCGGCCCCACCTTCACCCGGTTCAGGAAGCGGATGTCGAGGTCGGTCACCAGGTGGGGCTCGCCGCCGACCCACAACGACTCGGCGGCCAGCTCTCCGAGGGTGGCCAGGATCCCGCCCTGTACCGTGCCGTGAAACACGTTGAGGACGTCGTCACGGGGTGCCATCTCGACGACACCGGGCCGCAGGACCTCGGCACCGATCCGCGCCGCGAAGGACTGGTCGAGCCGGACGTCGACGGGGTCCGGGTGGTCCAACCGCTCGACGGGCCGGGTCATGAAGGTGGCGAGCGAGGTGGCGAACGGCTCCTGCTCGTCGTCCGCGGTGAGCATCGTCTCGACGAACAGCAGCAAGGCGCCGGCCTTGAGCACCGTCGCCGCCAGGTTGACCCACTCCATGGGCCGCACACGGACCAGATGCACGCTGAGGTCCGTTGTGGGTGTGACCGGGCCCGATTCGGGCTGCCCCGAGACGAGGTCGGCCAGAATGGCCAACACGCCGATGCGGACAAACGGCGTGCCCGGGACGCACAGGCCCGGGACGACCCGCGCCCGTCCACGACTCAGGCCGTCGGCAAACCAGTGCTCGAACCCGAGCTCGTCGATGACATGGGTCTGGCTGGAGGTCCGGCTCACGGCGCAGAGGATAGACCGCGCCCTCCGCTGTCGAATCTGCCCTACGGGGCGCGGCACGTCATGGCGACGGGCGCACCTGCACCGCTGTCGTGCCCAGAATGACCGTCTCGCCGCCGTCGACCACGTGCTCGGTCCCCGTGGTGAAGGCCGACTCGTCCGACGCCAGGTAGACCATCAGCCAGGCGATGTTCTCGGGGACGCCACGCCAGCCGAGCGGGATTCCCGCCGTGGCCGACCCGGTGTTCAACGCCGTCTGGATCTGTCCCGGATGGATGGAGTTGACCCGGATGCCGCTCGAGGCCATTTCCAGTGCGGCGGCCTTGGTCATCCCCCTCACCGCCCACTTCGATGCCACGTAGGAGATGATGCCGGGGTAGGCCGACATCGCCGCGGTGGACGAGACGTTCATGATGGAGCCGCTCCCCTGCGGCGACATGGCACGGTAGGCGGCCTGCATCCCGAGCAACACCCCGGTCTGGTTGACCGCGATAACCCGTTGGTACTCCTCGACGACGACATCGGCCACCGAATGCAGGGCGACGACGCCCGCGTTGTTGACCAAGGTCGTCAGCGGCCCGAAGGTGGTCTGCGCCACCGCCACGGCCGCCTCCCACGACCCCGGTTCGGTCACGTCGAGAAGCTGGAACCGGGCGGACTCGCCCAACTCCTCGGCCAGCGCCGACCCTTCCTCCGCCAAGATGTCGCCCAGCACGACCTGGGCACCCTCCCTGACGAACAACCGGGCCGCGGCACCGCCGATCCCCCGGGCCGCCCCGCTGATGATCGCGACCTTGCCCTCCAGCCTCCCCATCGATCCCCCTTCGCACGACCGTGTCCGGCGCATGTCTATGCGGCGGCGCCGCCCCGTGCAACGACGACGGACGCCCCTCGCGCCATTTCGAATATTTGATTTTGACAGTCGAGCCATGGCCCCGACAGACTTCGGGCACGGTTGAGGGGGGTTGAGCGGGCTGGTCACACACCAAGTGGAACACGTTCTAATCTGAGGACCACGGGGGCGCCAGTCACAGCTCCAGTTGCACAGCACGTTCGATACCCAATTACCGGCGGCGACCATGCCGCAGAACCAGGAGACATGAGCCATGGCAATGGAGTTCGGAATTTTCGTCCAGGGATACATCCCGAAGTGGAAGTCGGCCGCCGATCCCGATGCCGAGCACACCGCCCTGATGGAGGACCTCCAGCTGGCGATCGCCGCCGACAAGGCCGGCTTCAAGTACGTCTGGGCCAGTGAACATCACTTTCTCGAGGAGTACTCCCACCTGTCGGCCAACGACGTCTTCCTCGGCTACCTGGCGCACGCCACCGAGCGGATCCACCTGGGATCGGGCATCTTCAACCCGCTGCCCCAGGTCAATCACCCGGCCAAGGTGGCCGAACGGGTGGCCATGCTCGACCACCTGTCCGGCAACCGGTTCGAGTTCGGCACCGGCCGGGGCGCTGGGAGCCACGAGATCCTGGGCTTCCTCCCGGGCATGGACGACCTGAGCGGCACCAAGGAGATCTGGGAGGACGTCATCGCCGAGTTCCCCAAAATGTGGCTGCAGGACGAATACGAGGGCTACCAGGGCAAGTTCTGGTCGCTGCCTCCCCGGAAGATCCTCCCCAAGCCCTGGGGCCCGGGCCACCCGGCCATGTGGTACGCCGCCGGGAATACCTCGAGCTACGAGATGGCGGCCCGCAAGGGGCTCGGAGTACTGGGCTTCTCCGTCGGCTCCATCCCCGACCTCGAGGCGGTCCTGGGCACGTACAAGAAAGCCATCGTCAACGCCGAGCCGATCGGCGCCTTCGTGAACGACAACGTGATGGTGACCACCGCGGCCTTCGTGTCCGAGGACAGCAAGCTCGGCTACCAGAAGCTCCTCGACGCCAAGCTCAACTACCTCCAGAGCAACGTGTTCCGCTATCACGACACCTTCCCTCACCCCGAAGGCGTCCCGTACTGGCCCGA
>JBEKOI010000169.1:0-8774 GCA_049521915.1 Acidimicrobiales bacterium
CGAAGACCCCGGTTGCGCCGGGATTGAACCGGAATGGAACCGGCATGGACCCGGGCTCCGGTGCAGCACCGGGCGGGCCGCGGCGACGGAGATGGTTAGCGGTCGGGCCGGATGAGGCGGTAGAGGGCCTTGGCGAACGAACGGCGGCTCCGGCTGTCGGCCCGCTGCTCCAACCGGCGTCGGATGAGCTCGCGGCGCTCCTGGAGGTCCCGGAAGGTGATCGATTCGTTCTCCTCGGTGAATCCCATGGCGGCTCGATAGCCGTCGAGGTCGACCGGGCTCTCGAGGAGCTCGACACCGATGTCCCGGGCGATCCGCTCGCCGTGCCGCTCGGTGAAATAGGTGACCACCGCGAGTATCTCGCCCAGGATGTCGACGTCCGGCGCCAGCGTGGCCATCGAGCCGTTGAGGAAGAGGATGTCCTTGACGAAGAGCATCAGCTCCTTGGGTAATCGGGCTCCGTATCCGAGGAGCGCCTTGGTCACCTCGCGCAGCTCGTCCACCATCTCGTCCGCGGTGAGTGTGGTGGGGTCGAGTGCGGGACGGTCGAGACCGAGGTCGCGGATGACCGCGGTCACATCGGAGTCCGCCGGCAATGCGCCGAGGTCCCGCAAGGCCTCGACCTGGGCCTCCAGGTTGTTGGTGGTGGCCCCCATCTGCAGGCGGAGGAAGGCCAGCCGCTTCCGCTCGTCGAGGCGGCCGGTGATCCCGAAGTCCAGCAGCGCCACCGTCCCGTCGCGCTGCACCATGAGGTTCCCGCCGTGGAGATCTCCGTGGAAGACCCCGTACAGAAGGGCGCCCTCGAGGAAGGCGATCAAGCTCGACCGCAGCACGGCCGCCGTGTCGATGCCCGCGGCCCGCATACCCGCGGCGTTGCCCCAGGTGAAGCCATGCAGCTGTTCCATGACCAGGACCCGTTTGGTGACCAGCTCGGGGTGGGGCCGGGGCACCACGATGAACCGTTCGCCGGTGACCGCGAACACCTCGGCGATGTCCAACATGTTCTGCGCCTCGAGCCGGAAGTCGAGCTCCTCGACGATCGTCTCCGCGAACAGCTCGACCAGGGCCGGGGGATTGGTCAGGGCGGTGATCGGGATGCGTCCCACCAGCAGGGGGGCGATCCACGACATGGCGGCGATGTCCAGCCGGACCAGGGAGGCCACGGTGCGACGCTGTACCTTGACCACGACACGCTCGCCGGTCCGCAATGTGGCCGCGTGCACCTGGGCGATCGAGGCCGATGCGATGGGCACGCGGTCGAAGGACACGAACACGTCGGCCAGCGGCCGGCCGAGGTCCTCCTCGATGGTCCTGCGCACCGTCGAGAATGGCTCGGGCGGTACCCGGTCGCGCAGCAACCGGAACTCGTCGACCAGCTCCTCGGGAAAGATCCCCTCGCCCGACGAGATGATCTGGCCGAGTTTGATATAGGTGGGACCCAGGCGCTCGAATGCCGGGCGCAGCCGCCGGGAGAGCCCTGACCTCGACGTCGGCGTGCCCCGGTCGCGTAGCCCCCAGCCGAGCAGGGCCAGCCCGAGCCGCAACCCGACGGCGATCACCCTCGCCGCCGAGGGCAGGCGGTCGGGGGCCACCAGCTGGCGGGCCAGGGTGGCCGCATCGCGTCGCAGGTTGTCGATGTCGCCGCCGGTCTCGGCCGGGAAGCGCCACGGCATGGTCGCCGGGTCCACCGTCCACGGGCCGTCGGCGGTGAACGCGCCGATGGCCAGGTCGGGGCGGGCGCCCCGCTCGGGGGCGGGCTCGGAACGGGTCAGTTGCTCAACCATGTCGACTCAACGGTAGGGGGCGCGGCGGGCATCCGGTCCGCATCCCGCCGCCGGAGCACGCCAACAGCGTCTCCGCATGCGGTCGCCGGAGCACGGCCGGACGCCGGGAGCAGGCCTACGACGGTGAGATCACCAGGCAGCCGTTGTGGCCACCGAAGCCGAAGGAGTTGGACAGCACCGGCGCAGGGTCCCACGGCCGGGCGGAGCCGGCGACCACATCGAGGTGGATGTCGGGGTCGGGCTGCTCGTAGCCGGAGGTCGGCGGGATGAGTCGATGCCCGATGCTCAGGACGACGGCCACCGCCTCGATGGCCCCGCACGCGCCGAGCCCGTGTCCGGTGATCCCCTTGGTCGAGGTCACCGGAGGGGAGGTGGCCCCGAAGACCTTGGCGATGGCGTCCGCCTCGGCCCGGTCGTTCAAGGGTGTCGACGTGCCGTGGGCGTTGATGTGGCCGATCTGGTCGGGCGTGACAGCGGCGTCCTCCATGGCCAGATCCATGCAAGCGGCCGCGCCCGATCCGCCCGGGATCGGCGCGGTGATGTGGTGGGCGTCCGCCGTGCTCGCCGAACCGGCCAACTCCCCGTAGATCCTGGCCCCGCGGGCCACTGCATGGTCCCAGGCCTCGAGGACCAGGGCACCGGCTCCCTCGGTGATGACGAAACCGTCACGTCGGACGTCGAAGGGTCGCGAAACGCCCGAGGTTGAGAGGGCGGTCATGTTGGCGAAGGCGGCCATGCCCACACCGGTCATCCCGGCTTCGGCCGCACCGCCGATGGCCACATCGCAGCGACCCGACGCCACCAACCTGGCCGCGTGACCGATGCTGTGGGCCCCGGCCGCGCACGCCGTGGTCACCGTCTCCGAGGGTCCGTGCCATCCGAGCCGGATGGAGATGGAGGCGGCGCCGGCGTTCGACATCATCATCGGCACCAGGCGGGGGGAGACCCGGCGCGGTCCCTTTTCGCCGAAGATGAGGATCTGGGTCTCGAGCGTCTCCAGCCCCCCCACACCGGTTCCCATGACCACGCCTGACCGCCCGGGATCGGCGTTGATCTCTCCGGCGTCATCGAGGGCCATGGCCGCCACGGCCACGGCGAACTGGGCGAACCGATCGAGCTGGCGGGCCTCCTTGGGGGTGACCCAGCGTTCGGGGTCGAAGTCGGGGACCCTGCGCTCGCCCACCGGGGGCGGCCCGTTGAGCCCGGACCACAGTGCGTCGGTGCCCACGCCGCAGCATGAGACGACCCCCATGCCGGTGATGGCCACGCGCCGCCCGGCGACCGGGCCTTCGGGGCCGATGCCCAGCAGCATCAGAGCTTGGCGGTGATCAGGTCGTAGGCCTGGCCGATGGTCTCGATACCCTCGAGCTCGGTCTCCTCCACCGAGACGTCGAACGTCTCCTCCAGAGCCATCACCAATTCGACCAGGTCGAGGCTGTCCGCATCGAGGTCCTCGGCGAACCGCGCCTCCCTCGTCACCTTGTCCGCAGGCACCTGGAGTACCTCGACTGCGCACTCCTTGAACTTCTCGAATGCCTCGTCTTCACTCACGCACTTGCTCCTTTGGTCATGGATTCTTCTCTGGCACTACTCGGACTACTCGGACTACCTGGCACTACGTTGCCTACCTGGACTCCTCCGGCTGGACTCCTCCGGCTCCTCGGGCTGCTCGGACCATGCCGGGCCCTTTTCACAGCCCCATGCCCAGACCACCGTCGACGGGGAGGACAGCGCCGGTGATGTAACCCGCCCCGTCCGAGGCGAGAAACCCGATGGCCTCTGCGATCTCCTCAGGCCGGGCCACCCGGCCCAACGGCACCTGGGATTGGAATTCGGTTCGTCGTTCCTCTCCGAGAGCCGCGAGCATATTCGTTTCGACCAGGCCCGGAGCAATCACGTTGACCGTGATGGAACGGCTGGCCACCTCGCGGGCCATCGATCGGGCCATTCCGACCAGGCCGGCCTTGGAGGCGGCGTAGTTGGCCTGTCCCGGCGAACCGATGAACGCACCTACCGACGAGACCATGATCACCCGTCCACGATGGAGCCGGATCATCTTGGCCAGGGCCCGCTTGGTCACCCGGAAGACACCGGACAGATTGGTGTCGATGACCTCGGACCACGCGTCCTCCCCCATGCGCAGCACCAGCATGTCGTGGGTGACACCGGCATTGGCCACCAGGACCTCGACCGGACCCCAGGTCCCCTCGATGGTGTCGAACGCCGCGCCGACCTGGTCGGGATCGGTCACGTCGCAGGCCAGCGCCAGGAACCGGTCGGCGCCAGGCCCGGCGCCAGGCCCGGCGCCCGCTCCGAAGTCCCCCTCGACCGCCCCCGATCGTGAGGTCACCGCCACCCGGTCCCCGTGGTCGAGAAACCACCGAGCACTGGCCCACCCGATGCCACGGGTTCCCCCGGTCACCAGGACCACCCGACCTTCGCCGGCCACGGCCCCGTCGGTCACGACGTGCTCCCGGCGGTGCGGATCCAGGCCACGGGCTGCCCCTCGACCACCCGCTCACCGCGGACGGCCAACCACCGGACCAGGATGCCGTCGAACGGCGTCCGCACATCGGTGAGTCCGACAGTGCCCACCCGATCGCCGACGGCCAGGACCGAACCGGGCTCCGTTCCCTGCCCACTGCCCGGGCGTGCGGTGGCCTCGGCCAGCGCCGTGCTCTCCAGCGCGGCCAGGTTCACGTCGGGTTCGAACACGCCGGGCGTCGGGCTCACGATGACCCGTTCCGAGGTGTAGAGATGCTCACCCTGATGTGCGGGACCCGATGCCGTCCACTCGTCCGTGCCGGCCAGCGTGTCCATCAGCTTGTCGAGGTCGGCAGGGACGGCGACGGCCACGCCCCGCACGTCGGGGATGGTCCGTCTCACCATGCCGGTGAGCACGCCTCCGGGACCGAGCTCGGCGATGAGGGTCGCCCCCCGCCCCCCCAGGGCCTCGAGCGTCTGTCGCCACCGAACCGGGCTGCACAGCTGCGCCGAGAGCAGGGCCGGCCATTCCGCGGGGTCGGTGTGCACCCGGGCGTCGACATTGGCCATGACCGGAACCTCGGGGGAGTGGAACTCGACGGCATCCAGCGTCCGGCGGAGCCGGGCTCGGGCCGGGAGCATCAGCTGGGTGTGGAATGCACCCGAGACGGGAATGGGCAACACCTTGCGGGCACCGAGCTCCTTGGCCCGTTCGGTGGCCGAGGTGATCCCCTGCACCGTGCCGGCGATGACCACTTGGCCCGGTGCGTTGTAATTCGCCACCCATACTTCGTCCTCGGCTCGTTGACAGGCGGCGTCGGCGTCCTCGTCGCCGATCCCGATGAGGGCGGCCATGGTGCCGGGGTGCTCGTCGGCGGCCGCCTGCATGGCATCTCCGCGCTCGATCACCAGCTTGGTCCCGTCGGAGAGGGAAAGGGCCCCTGACGCCACCAGGGCCGTGTACTCACCCAGACTGTGCCCGGCGCACGCGGCGGGGAACAGGCCGAGGCGCTCGACGGCGTCGAGGACGACCAGGCTCATCACGAAAGTGGCCAGCTGGGCGTTGGCCGTGCGGGTCAGCTCTTCCATCGGAGCCTCGAGCAGCAAGGCGGTGAGGTCGCGCCCGGCGATGTCCGATGCCTCGGCGGCCACCTCCCAGGACGGGTGCTCGACCCATGCGTGACCCATCCCGGACCGCTGTGATCCCTGTCCCGGGAAGGTAAAGGCCAGCACCTACCGACTCCTCTCGAATGCTCTCGGCCGAACCCGGCCACGGTGGCGGGTCAAGTGTGGCACGGCGGTGGGCGGATGAGGGGGTTCCCGGTGGCGTTCGGCCCCGGCCCGCCGGATCGACGGGTTGGCCCGAGATCCACTGAGCACGTCGACAGATAGTTTTCTACGATTCCAAACGTGTTCACCAAGAAGAAGCGGCAACAGGCGGTGGCGGCGGTGTCGATGTCCCCGGCGGTCCGGCGGACGGGGGTTGGACCCGTGCCGGCGACGTTGTCGGCGGCTGTATCCGATCCGGTCACGCCATCGCCGAGTCCGCTCAGCCCATCCGGTCCGGTCACGCCATCGATCCGGGCCGCAGTGCCACGTATCCCCGCGGACTGGCTGGCCTGGCCAACGCTCAGCGAATCGCCCTCAGGGCCGGGTGTGGTGGGGGTGAACTTCTACAAGGCCGAGCTGGCCGTCATCATGAATTTCTGGGGCCCACTGCTCATGGCCGAGCTGGTGGTGGGCCCGAAAGGCGAGTTTTCCGAACCGGTGAACCTGGTGGTCGGAGGTGTCGCCGTGGGCAATGTGCCCCACCGGATGGCCGAGGACTACAGGCGGGCCGTGTCCGAGCTCCACCGGTCCGGGAAGCGGGCCATCTGCCGGATTTCGGCCACCCCGGGGCCCGTCGCCCCCCGGCTGCTCATCCACGGCGCACCCCGTCCCCGGCGGCTCGGGGACCCGTTCCTCCCGCCGGCCGGACCGGGTGAGCAGGTGGTCCTCGATGTCGAGGGGGCCGGCCGGCTTGACGCGGCTTTGGCCGTCGGTGCCAGGACCTCCGCATCGAACGAAGCGGAGCACACGATGACCGCCACCCTGTTCCCCCGGATCGGCCGGCTGGACGTACAGCTCGACGGCCACCGGGTGGGGCACCTCAACGGTCGGTACCCGCTGGTCGAGAAGGCGGCTGGGTTCGAGTACCCGCTGACCTGTCGAGCGTCGGTCCAGCATGACCCCGGCGAGAGCTTCGGGCTCCGGGTGTTCGTTCCCCGCTAGGCCGGCAGCAGTCCCCGGTGGGGCCAGTCGGGTCCGGTGGGGCGGGCAGGGAAACCGCAGTCCCTCGATTCGCGGGGGCCCGAGCCGTGCCTGTGCCTGGGGCGGTCGGTGCCCGGGGCGGTGTGCCCGGGGGCGGTGCCCGGGGCGGGATTCGAACCCGCACGCCCTTTCGGACAATGGATTTTGAGTCCATCGCGTCTGCCATTCCGCCACCCGGGCTGGTGGGGGCGCAGCCTACTTCCACTCCCGCGTGGATCGGGACCGTCGGGAACGACTGCCCGTAGTCTTCGGAGGTGGCAATCGACGGTGACGAGGGCAGCCTGCGACGGGCTTGGGCGTCGATCGGGTCCGAGTCCGGCCTGACCCTCGATGCCGTCGAGCTGTGGTTGGTGGACGCCGGGTTCGCCCGTCCCGTCCGGACGGCTCGGGGCGAGCACCGGAGTCGGCCCCTGGTGCTCGTGCAGCTGCACGGCCACGCCGGCGGATCACCCGTCCAGGGCTGGGGGGAGTGTGCGGCCCTGGCCGATGCCACCTACGACGACGAAGATGCTCCGTCCGCAGTGGCCACGCTCGAGCGGTGGCTGGTTCCCGCCCTCATGGCCGAGGCGGCCCGGGCGGGTGCCCGGGTGCCGAAGCCGTCGGATCTTGCCCCGGTCCGACAGGCCGGGCCCGGCGCCCCGCTGGCCTTCGCCGCCCTCGAGATGGCGGTGGCCGACGCGCATCTCCGGGCCGAGGGCCGGTCACTGGCCCGGGTGCTTGGCGTGGAGGGCCGGCCCGTCCCCATCGGTGCCGTCATCGGGCAGTTCGGCTCGGCCGGCTCCCTGGTGGCCGAGGCAGCCAGGCTGGCCGGCGAGGGATTCACCCGGGTCAAGATCAAGATCGGGCCCGGATGGGACTTCGAGGCGATGGAGGCGGTGACCCGCGAAATTCCGACCCTGCGGGTGCAGGCCGACGCCAACGGCAGCTACACCAGTTCCGACATCGGGTACCTCACCGGTATCGACCGGTTCGGGCTGTTGTGCCTCGAGCAACCCTTCGACCGCGACGATCTGGACAGCCACCGTCGCCTGGCCGGGCTGATGACCACGCCGGTCTGCCTTGACGAGAGCATCGACTCGGCGGGTGCCGCCCGCCGGGCCCTGGCCATGGGGGCCTGTTCGGTCGTCTGCATCAAACCCGCCCGGCTCGGAGGCCTGGGAGCAGCATTGGATCTGGTGCAGTCGTGCACCGACGCCGCCGTCCCACTGTGGATGGGGGGGATGTTCGAGGCCGGCTACGCCCGCGGGGTCAACGCCACGCTGGCCGCCCTCCCCGGCTTCGCCTGGCCCGGCGACCTGAGCCCACCGGGGTCGTACCTCGAGGTGGATCCGGCCCCCGGGGACGCCCCGGCCCGGTCGGGCCCGGGGGGCGCCCTGTGTGTCCGACCTCCGGCCGGGGGCGGCCTCGGGACGGCGCCCGATCTGCGGATCCTCGAGCAGCGGTGCGTGGAGCGGCGCCGGATCGAGGCCGACGGTCGGTGAACAGCGCGATGACCTGCCCCTTCGTCCTTTTCGGGGCCGGGTCCCGGGTTGTGCATGACGACGCTCCTGCCGTGCGTACAATTGCCCCCCATGCATCGTGCCATCGTCGAACGCCGCCTGAGTGATGCCCACGATCGGCTGGTCCGCGCCCGGACCGAGCTGGCTGTGCTCGACGAGCAGTTGGTGGTGGTCAACGAGATCGCCGACGACACCCGCCTGCGGGCATTGGTGGCGGAGACCCCGGTGGCGTCCAAGGAGCACGACGAGGCCAGCCGGCACGCCACCGCCATGCTCCAGACGCGCCAAGCCCTCGTCGACCGGATCGCCGAGCTCGAGCGCAGGCAGGACGAGCTGCTCGACCGTCTAGTGGTCGGTCCCGGTTGATCGCCCGACAGCCGCACCGACTCCATACTGTCCACCGACGGCCTACTCTCCTCCGACTCCATACTGTCCACCGACGGCCTACTCTCCTCCGACGGCCTATTGTCCACCGATGGCGTCCCCCGATGCTGTCGACACCGGTTTTGGAAGGACCCCGACAACCATGAGCAGGCGAGTGGTCATCGCGGAGGACGAGGCGATCATCCGCCTCGACCTGAAGGAGATCCTCCAGGACGAGGGGTACGAGGTGGTCGGGGAGACAGGCCGGGGGGACGAGGCGGTCGAGCTCGTCCGCCAGCACCAGCCCGATCTGGTGATCCTCGATGTGAAGATG
>JBEKOI010000170.1:0-8762 GCA_049521915.1 Acidimicrobiales bacterium
GGCGCCGCCGCGGTCGGCCCCATTGGACCGGGCGTTGCCCTGTGACCCGTTGCCCTGCGACCCGTTGCCCTGCGACCCGTTGCCCTGTGACCCGTTGCCCTGCGACCCGTTCCGGGCAGCCGCCGGCCTCGCCTTCCACGGCCCAGAGGCGCGGCGGGACCGGTCGGGCCGGCCCTGGGGGCGCCCGGTGGTGGTGGCGGGGCGTCGGGGGTCGCTGGGCCGACGCTCCGGGGGCTCGCCGATGACGGCCCTGATGGCGGCGACGTCGGGGGTCGTCGTTCCACCGGGCATGTCGAGGTCACGCTGGATCCGCCTCACCGCACCCACCTTGTCCGGTGTGACGAGGCTGACCACCACCCCGGTGGCGCCCGCCCGGGCCGTCCGTCCCGACCGGTGGACATAGTCCTTGGCATCGGTCGGCGGATCGAAGTGGACGACCGCGTTCACACCGTCGACATGGATCCCCCGGGCGGCGACGTCGGTGGCCACCAGGGCATCGACGGCACCCCGGATGAACGAGTCCAGCGCCCGCTCCCGCTGCTTCTGGCTCCGGTCGCCGTGGATGGCCGCGGCCCGCACCCCGTGCTGCTCCAGCTGGCGTGCGATCCGATCGGTGCTGTGCTTGGTCCGGCAGAACACGATGGTCGGTCCCGATGCCGAGGTCACCTCGGCCGCCCTGGCCACCCGGTCGCCCGACGCCACCTTCCAGAAGAGGTGCACCGCCGCGCTGGTGTCGTCTTCGTCGGCCTCGAGCTCGTGCCGGGACGGATCGTGCTGGTAGCGACGGACCAGCACGTCGATGTCGCCGTCGAGGGTGGCCGAGAACAGCAGCGTCTGCCGGTCCGCCGGGGTCAGGTCGAGGATCCGGCGGACATCGGGGAGGAAGCCCATGTCGGCCATGCGGTCCGCCTCGTCGATGACCACGATCTCGACGGCGTCGAGGTGGATGCTGCCGCGCTCGATGAGGTCTCCGAGCCGGCCCGGACAGGCCACGGCGACGTCCACGCCGCGGGACAGGGCCTTCAACTGCGGGCCGTACCCGACCCCCCCGTAGAACGAGTCCACTCGCAGGCTCCGCGGCGTGGCCAGCGCCCGCAGCTCGGTGGCCACCTGGGCGGCCAGTTCGCGGGTCGGGGTGAGCACCAGCACCCTCGGGTGCTTCGGGCGGGACGGTTTGCCGGCCAGGCGGCCGACGGCGCCGATCCCGAAGGCCAGCGTCTTGCCCGAGCCGGTGGGTGCCTTGCCGCACACGTCCCGACCGGCGAGGGCGTCGGGGATGGTGGCCGACTGGATCGGGAAGGGCTCGGTGATCGATTTCCGGCTGAGGGCGGCGACGATGTCGGAGGGCACGCCGAGGGAGGCGAATGAGGGCTGCAAGGGGGGCATGGAGCGCTTTCGTGCGACAGGGCAAGGCACCGGGATGTGCCTCGGGGAGTGGCCTGCCGCCATAATCAGTGCACCAGGACAAGCCCAGGCTAGTGCCTCGACGACCCCGCACCGGCGCAGGGCTCCCCGACAGCGGTTCGCCGCCGCCCACCGGATGCACCCGACGCCGACCCACGGACTCCCGACCCACGGGCCCCCGACCCTCGGACCCCCGGCCCACTCGGCTCGGGAGCGGGAGGGACCTGGTGCCGGTCAGCTCTCCGGTCCGGCCGTGCCGCTTGTCCGCATGAACGCCAGCACCGCGGCGGTGCCGACGCCCAGTTCCGTCCAGGGCTTCCAACCGAGCTGGATCCCGGCCCGGGTGGGATCGACGGCATTTCGCAGCACCTCCCCCGCCCGGAGCGGCAGATGCTTGGCCTTGGTCTTCACGCCGGCCTGGTGGGCCATCTCGCGGTAGAGCTCGTTGACCGACGTCTCCTGGCCGGTACCGATGTTGCACAGCAGCCCGCCCCCCTTGGTGGCGGCCCGCACGAAGGCATCGACCACGTCGTCGACGTAGACGAAGTCGCGGGTCTGGTCACCGTCACCGAAGATGGTCACCTGCTCGCCGCCCAGGAGGTGTTGGGCGAAGATCGCCACCACGCCGGCCTCGCCGTGGGGATCCTGGCGAGGGCCGTAGACGTTGGCCAGGGCCAGTGCCGCGAACTCGAGCGCGTACATCTCGCGGTAGGCGGTCAGGTAGTCGATGGCCGCCTTCTTCGAGACCCCGTAAGGGGACAGGGGCCGGTGGGGCAGCGACTCCTTCAGCGGAAGCTCCGACGCATCGGGTTCGCCGTACAGGGTCCCGCCACTGGCTGCGAAGACCACCCGCTGCGCCCCGGCCACGCGCGCCCCCTCGAGCACCCGGAGGGTCCCGATCACGTTCACATCGGCGTCGAACACCGGATCGGCGACCGAGACGCGGACATCGGCCTGGGCGGCCAGATGGAAGACGACTTCAGGACGGCGACGGCCCATGAGGGCTACGACCTCCGGGGAGCGCACGTCCATCTGGTGGACGGTGAGCTGGTGGCCGGCCGCGGCGCGGGCGTCGGACAGGTTGGTCAGGGAGCCGGTGGAGAGGTCGTCGATCACGTCCACCGTGTGCCCTTCGGCCAGGAGCCGGTCCACCAGCGTCGAACCGATGAACCCCGCTCCGCCGGTGACGAGCGCGCGCAACCTATCAGACCCCCGCCACGATCCGTTCGCCGTCGATGACGGTTCCCGACGCGGTGATGGCGCCGGCACCGATCACCGACAGGCCGTGGATCACGCACCGTTGACCCACGATCGCACCCGGACCGATCACCGATCCTTCCACCGTGGCCGTCGAGGCGACCCGGGCCCCGGACAGGAGTACCGATCCCACAACCGAGGCCCCGTCCTCGACCACCGCGCCGGCGCCGATCACCGACTCCTCGACCACTGCGCCGGGGCCCACCGACGCCCCACGGCCCAGGACCGACCGCGAGACCGATGCATCGGCCACGTCGACATCCCCGATCCGCCACACCCCGGGGCCGATGGCGGGCTCCAGCTCCGCCCCGGGGGCGGGGAGACCGGGCCTCCGGCCGAGGATGAGGTCGCGGTGGGCACGGAGGTAGGCGTCGGGGGTCCCGGTGTCCAGCCAGTAGGCGTCGGAACCCAGTGCGAACAGGGTGCCGTCCTCGACCATGGCCGGGAACGTCTCGCGCTCGACGGACACCCGGACGTCCGGAGGGATGCGGTCCAGCACGGAGGGCTCGATGATGTAGGTGCCGGCGTTGATGAGTTTGGTCGGGGCCTCGTCGCGTGGTGGCTTCTCGATGAACGCCTTCACCCGCCCCTGCGCGTCGGTGGGGACCACGCCGAAGGCGCTCGGGTCCTCCATCGGGGTCAGGGCGATGGTGGCCTCCGCGCCGCGGAGCCGGTGGAAGTCGATCAGCGCCGAGAGGTCCGAGTCGGTGAGCACATCCCCGTTGACGACCACGAACGTCTCGTCGACCGAACAGTGCCGGGCCGCGAACCGGATGGCCCCGGCGGTGTCGCGGGGCTCGGGCTCGACCGCGTAGGCCAGGTGCACCCCGGCGATGGTGTCATCGGGATAGGCGTTCATGAAGGCATCGGGCCGGTAGCCGAGCGAGAGGACGGCCTCTTCGATGCCGTGGTCGGCCAGGTGGCCGATGACCCGCTCGATCATCGGCTGCTCCACGATCGGGAGCATCTGCTTGGGCACTGTGTAGGTCAACGGACGCAGGCGCGTGCCTTCGCCGCCCACCAGGACGACCGCTCTCACTTGGTGCTTCCGCCGGACTTCGCTGTCGTGGGAGTTGTCGAACCGGCCGTGGCCGCCGTGGTCGGCGTGGTCGGCGTGGCCGTGGAGGGCGTAGTCGGCGGGGCGGTCGTGGTGGTGGTGGTGCCCTGGGACAGCGAGGTCAACAGATTGGTGATGGCCGAGGCGGGAGGCTTGGGAACCGAGGCGGTGGCCGGCACGAAGGCCATGGTAATGAGCTGGCCGTTGGCGAACAGCAGATCCTCGGGGGGGCCACTCGTCTCGGTGCCCTTGCCCTTCGATTCGAAGTTGCTCCAGCTGTCCACGATGACCACGCCCGGCTTGCCGGAGTCGGGCGTCCCCTTGGCGCAGACGTCACCGTTGCTGTACACCTGCTTGCCCGGGTACTGCAGGGTGGACGACGAAAGTTGGAGGCCCTTGTACCCCGAGACGAATTTGCCCAGGGTGGCGTTGGCACCCGACTCCGAGCTGTTCAACGGGGCGACGGTGACGACGCCGTTGCCATCGGCGGTCAGACCGGTCTCTTTGGTGTTGGTGCTGGCGGGAAGGGCCGGCTCCATCGTCCCGCAGACGTCGATGCCCAGTGCCGCGTGCCACACCTGGCTGGTCGTCGGCGGCCCGGACGACGAGGCCGTCTGGTGGGTGCGCTGGTAGCGGCTGAACCCGACCAGCAGGAGACCGACGATGCAGATCAGGACCAGGCTGGCATACCAATTGACCGGCATCTGGCCGCGGTAGGTCCGGCCGCCGCCCGTGGTGGCGGCGCGTTCGACCCATTTGCCGGTCGAGTTCTTGCCCGTCGAATTGCTCGCCATGATCGGACGACACCCTACAACCTGCGATCGGGCGTCCCGGTCGCAGCTCAGGTCCGGATGACCCGGGCCAGGCAGGCCAGGCCGGCCCGAAACCCGATCCCGAGGGCCACCAGGGGCAGAAGCGCCCGGCGCCAACCCGTGCTGGAGCGGGCGGCGAAGCGCAGGAGCGAGCGGTGGTGCTCGAGGATCATCCGGAACGGATGGCGGTCGGTCGACACACCGTGGAGATGGGTCACCTCGGCCGAGGGGAGGTAGACCACCAGCCACCCGGCCCGGCCGAGCCGCCAGCACAGATCGACATCTTCGGCGTACATGAAATACGCCTCGTCGAACCCACCCACCTGCTCGAATGCCGACCTCCTGACCAGGAAGCACGCTCCGGACACCCAGTCGACGACCTCGGGGCCCCGGGCGGTGGCGCCCAGGTCCGCCTGTTGGTAGGAGCGGGTGAAGCGATTGTCCGGGGCGAAGATCCCGAGCAGCGCATGCCCCGCCGCATCGATGAGGCCGGGGAACCGGCGGGCCGACGGGTACCGCTCACCGTCCGGGTCCCGGACGAGGGGTCCGACCAGCGCACACCGGGGGTCGCCGGCCAGCGCGGCAGCCAGGCCGGCGAGCGCACCCGGATGGACCTCGAGGTCGGCGTTGCAGACCAGGACCGCCGGGGCCGTGGTGGCGGCGACGCCGCGGTTGGCGGCCGCCCCGTAGCCCAGGTTGCGCCCCGGCACCAGCACCTCCACGTCGGGGAACCGGTCGAGCAGCTCGCGCCGCGACCCGTCGGTTGACCCGTTGTCCACCACCACCAGCTCCGCCGGCCCTTCGGACCGGAGCCGTTCGACGCACCGGGCCAGCGCCGGACCCGATTCGTAGTTGACGACCACCGCGGCAACACCCTCCATCGGGCGAAGCCCCGCCCCGCCGGGCCCGTGGCGCCCGTCGGGGCGCGGGGTCATTTGTCGAGCCGGGTGAACCGGAACTTGACCAGCGCCTTCAAGGCACCGAACCCGTCCCGCCAGGTGATCTTCTTGCCCTCGTCAGCCTCCCGGCCGGCATAGGAGATCGGGACCTCGTAGATGCGGTACCCGCGGCGGAGCACCTTGGCCGTGATCTCCGGTTCGAAGTCGAACTTGTCCGACTCGATGGTGATCCCCTCGAGCGCCCGTCGGTCGAAGAGCTTGTAGCAGGTCTCCATGTCCGAAAGGGTGGAGGAGTAGAGGAGGTTCGTGACCAGGGAGAGGAACCGGTTCCCGATCCAGTGGAGCGGCATCATGTTCTTGCGCTCGCCGGTGAACCTGCTGCCGTAGACGACCTTGGACTTTCCCCGCAGGATCGGTTCGAGCAATTTGGACCAGTCGGCCGGGTCGTACTCGAGGTCGGCATCCTGGATCAGGACCAGGTCGCCCCGGACGGACCCGAGACCCGTGCGGATGGCGGCGCCCTTGCCCATGTTCCGGGGATGGTTGATCACCCGCACGGTCGAGTCGCCCATGGCCGCCAGCACCTTGTCGGTCCCGTCGGAGGACCCGTCGTCGACCACGACGACCTCCACATCCATCGGAAGGTCGACGGCCCTGATCCGCCGGATCACCTCGCCCACCGTGGTGCGCTCGTTGAACACGGGCACGATCACCGACAGCAGCGAGTACTCGAAGGGGTCGACGGCGTCGTCTGCCGCTCGTCCCCGTGCGCCCGTGCCAGTCATCGAATCGTCTCCTCGTCCCTCGCCGTTCCGGGTGGTCTCACCCTCCATCATTGTCGCCCGTGGTCGACCCATCGACGGATAGGGGGACTGGTGCGGCCACGCCGGCGTCCTCGGCCAGCGCGGCCGCGGTGCGGAGCAGCCCGTCGCGGAGCCCGATGGTCGGCTCCCAGCCCAGCGTGGCCCGGGCCAGGGAGATGTCGGGCCGCCTCCGGCAGGGGTCGTCCACCGGTAGCGGCAGATGCACGATCGGGGACGAGGACCCGAGCAGCTCCACCACGGAGAGAGCCAGCTCGAGGACGGTGTACTCGTCGGGGTTCCCGATGTTGACCGGTCCGGTGATGTCGGCGTCGAACAGGGCCACCAGACCACGAATCTCGTCCTCGACGTAGCACAGGCTCCTGGTCTGGCTCCCGTCCCCGTAGACGGTCAGCGGTTCTCCCTGCATGGCCTGGAGGAGGAAGTTGGAGACCACCCGCCCGTCGCCCGGCCGGAGGCGGGGGCCGTAGGTGTTGAAGATCCGGGCGATTCCGACATCGGTCCCGACCGTGCGGTGGTGGGCCATGCACAGGGCCTCGGCATACCGCTTGGCCTCGTCGTACACACTTCGCGGCCCCACCGGGTTCACGTTGCCCCAGTACTCCTCGTTCTGGGGGTGCACCTCGGGGTCGCCGTAGACCTCGCTGGTCGACGCCATCAGGAACCGGGCCCCGTGCCGCTGGGCCAGCTGGAGCCCCCGCCGGGTGCCCTCACTCCCCGCGGCCAGCGTCTCGAGCGGCCGGGCCAGGTAGTCGGGTGGCGACGCCGGGCTGGCCAGATTGAACACGCCCGACACCGCACCCTCCACGGGTAGCGACGCGGAGACGTCGGCCTCCACCAGTGTGAACAGGGGATGCCCGTCCAGATGGGCCACGTTCGAGCGGCGGCCCGTGGAGAAGTCGTCCACGCAGACGACCTCGTCCCCGCGCCCGACCAGATGGTCGCACAGGTGCGACCCGAGGAATCCGGCGCCCCCGAGCACCACCTGGCGACCGCTCATCGGCGCCCGATACCGGTGTACGTGAAGCCGATGCGACGCAGCTGGGCCGGATCGAGCAGATTGCGCGCATCCACCACCACCGGAGCGGCCATGGCCTCGCGCACCTTGGTGAAGTCGAGCCAGCGGAACTCGTCCCACTCGGTCAGCACCACGGCGACCGCAGCCCCCTGGCACGCGGCGTAGGCATCGGGGAAGGCCCGCACCAGCTTCTCGAGATCCACCGGCGCGCCGGCGGGGGCGAACTCCGCCAGATGGCCGATGGGGGTCGACCGCTGGCCGGCGGGCACCGAGACCGTCGGGTCGAAGGCCTGTACGGTGGCCCCGCCCTCGACCAGGCGTCGCACCACCTCCACGGCCGGCGAGTTGCGCAAGTCGTCGGTCCCCGCCTTGAAGGTGAGGCCCCACACCGAGATCACCGAGCCCTCGAGATCGTCGCCGACCGCCGTCCGGATCTTGTCGACCACCCGGGCGAACTGCTCCTCGTTGGTGGCGATGGCCCCCCGCAGGAAGGAGAAATCGTACCCGGCCTCCTCGGCGATGCACACCAGTGCTCTGGTGTCCTTGGGCAGGCAGCTGCCCCCCCAGCCGGGCCCCGGACGCAGGTACTCGAACCCGATCCGCTTGTCGTACCCGAGCCCCAAGATGACGTCCCGAACGTCCGCGCCCACCGCTTCGCAGAGGCCGGCAACGGCGTTGACGAAGCTCAACTTGGTGGCCAGAAAGGCGTTGGACGCATACTTGATCGTCTCGGCGGTGGCGGCATCGGTGATCAACAGTGGGGCGTGGGTGCCGGCGAAGAGATCTCCCACCTTGGCCGCCGCCGCCTGGTCGTCGGCGCCCACCACGATGCGCTCGGGGTGGAGGCTGTCGGCGACGGCGGTCCCCTCCCGCAGGAACTCGGGATTGGAGACGACGGTGATGTCGTGGCGGTCGAGGACCCGCTCGACCACCAGCGTCGAACCCACCGGCACCGTGGACTTGTTGACGATGATCGTTCCGGGCACGAGCTTCGGACCGATCTCCTCGGCCACCGCCTCGACGAAGGAGAGATCGGCGGAGCCGTCGTCCCCCTGGGGGGTCGGGACGCACAAGAAGACGAACTCGGCACCTTCCACGGCCTCGGAGGCACCGACCACGAACCGGAGGCGGCCGGCGGCCTGGCCCTCCCGGACCAACTCCTCGAGATGGTCCTCCACGATGGGCACCTGCCCGTGGGCCAGCATGGCCACCTTGGCCGGGTCGGTGTCGCCGCAGGTCACCCGGTGGCCGAGATGGGCGAGGGTGGCCGCGGTGGGAAGGCCCACGTAGCCGACCCCGATGACGGCCACCGTCCGCCCACGACCGTGGGGCAGCACCCGGACCGCGGCACCGCCGTGACCGAAGGAGGCGCCGGGCGGCCCCTGGTCCGCGCCGGACGGCCCCTTGAGCACCGGCCCACCGGACGACCCCCCGAACACCCATGAACTTCGCGTCATCGCTGATCGGCACCCGTCATCGTCTCGGTTCCATTCC
>JBEKOI010000171.1:0-8674 GCA_049521915.1 Acidimicrobiales bacterium
CAACGAGGACGATCGGATCGCCGAGGTGGTCACAGCAGTCACCGAGGGCCGGACCGTGGCCCTGGTCAGCGACGCCGGGATGCCCGCGGTCTCGGATCCCGGAAGTCGTGTGGTGGCCGCGGTGGCCGCGGCCGGACTGACGGTCACTGTGGTTCCCGGTCCATCGGCGGTGCTGGCCGCCCTCGTGACCAGCGGGCTCGATACGGCACGATTCTGCTTCGAGGGGTTCCTCCCGCGCTCGGGCCGGGACCGGAGCACCCGCCTCGAGGCCCTTGCCGACGAGAGCAGGACGACCGTGCTCTTCGAGGCCCCGGGGCGTGTGCTCGGGACCCTGGCCGACCTGGCCGAGGCGTGCGGGGCCGACCGGCAGATCGTGGTTGCCCGTGAGCTGACCAAGCTGCACGAGGAGATCTGGAGAGGGTCGCTCGACGCCGCCGTGGCCTGGGCCCGAGCACAGCCCATCCGGGGGGAGGTCGTGCTGGTGCTCTCCGGTGCGGAGGACGAACCGGCTTCGTTCGTGAGCGATGACACCCTCACGAGGGCCTTGGTCGAGAGGTTGGGACAGGGCGAGCGCACCCGAGGGGTGGTCGAAGATGTGGCCGCGGTTTTCGATGTGCCGCGAAAGCGGGTCTACAACCTGGCATTGGCGGCTCGCTCGGCGGAATTGCCCGACGTTCCGGGTGGATCGCCGGCCGGTACGGCCTGACGGTCCGGGCGCGCGTTGAAGCGCCGGGTGTGGTGGGCGGGGTCGACTGTGCGGCCGGGCCGGGCCGGGCGCGGCGGCGGCGAGGCGGGGCGGCCGTGCGGTGCGGCCAGACCGGCCCTCCGGGGTACTTGGTCGCTTTTTCAGAATTGGCCTAATTATCGCCTGCAGCCGATAGCTGGACGGGTTGTCTACCGGCTGTAGCCGATAAATCGGCCAATTCCGAGGAATGAACCAATGGCACCGCAGGCCGTCCGAGTGCGGAATCGGCAATCGCAATTGATGGCCAGAGCGCAGGCAGATCGCCGGGTCCCACGGCGCGGGGCCACGGCCACCCGCTCAGCGCAGCTCGCTGAGGGCCCTCCGCACATAGGGAGCGAGTGGCAGCTCCGACGCCTGGTCGATCGGTTGCCACCGGGCGGCATCCGATGAGCCACCGGTCTCGTCCCGGAGCACTCCGGAGTACGAGTCGATGCCGTAGACGATCCTGATGGTGTGAAGGAGGGTCCCGTTCGGGAGCGTACTGACATCGGACAGAATCCCCCTGAGGTCCCCGACCTCGACCTGCAGTCCGGTCTCCTCGGTGAACTCGCGCCGAAGGGCGGCGACCGGATCCTCACCGTGGTCGATGCCGCCTCCCGGAAGGAACCAACGGCCGGCCACCGTGAGGTAGCGGGCCGCCCGCACCAATAGGACTCGATGGCCGCGTCGATCCTCGCAGATCCCGTAGACGGCCACTCGTTGCCGGTGTGCCGGCCGCTGGGGGGTGGATGGTTCCATCGGGCACCGGCCTCGGGTGGACTCGGACGGCTTCTTGCCGTGATCTCGGTACGCTAGCTGGCAGTGCCCCGCTACTACATCACCACACCGATCTACTACGTCAAGGACGCTCCCCACGTGGGGCACGCGTATACGACGGTCAACGCCGATGCCATGGCCCGCTGGCACCGTCTGATCGGTGACGACGTCTTCTTCCTCACGGGTACCGACGAGCATGGGCAGAAGGTGGCACGAGCCGCCGAGGCCCAAGGGTTCACCCCCTCCGGGTGGACCGACCGGCTGGCTCCCCGGTTCGCCTCCGCCTGGGCCGATCTCGACATCGCCAATGACGACTTCATCCGGACCACCGAGCCGAGACATCACGAGGCGGTCCAGAAGTTCCTGGGCCGGATCTATGAGAACGGCTACATCTACGAGGACGTCTACCGTGGCCTGTACTGCGTGCCCTGCGAGCAGTACTACGCCGAGGACGACCTCCTCGACGGCACGCTGTGCCCGATCCACCGTATGCCGGTGGAACACCTCGAGGAGGAGAACTACTTCTTCAGACTGAGCGACTTCGAGGAGCGGCTCATCGAGTGGTACGAAGCCAACCCCGGCGCAGTGGTTCCGGAGGGCAAGCGCAACGAGGCTCTCAGCTTCATCAGGGGGGGGCTCCGGGACATCTCCATCACCCGGACGTCGATCGACTGGGGCGTGCGGGTCCCATGGGACGAGAAGCACGTCTTCTACGTCTGGTACGACGCCCTCATCAACTACCTGACGGCCATCGGCTACGGCCAGGACGAGAAGCGGTTCGAGGCATGGTGGCCGGCCGTCCACCATCTCATCGGGAAGGAGATCATCCGGTTCCACTGCGTCTGGTGGCCGGCCATGTGCATGGCGGCCGGCATCGATCCGCCGGCCCACGTCCAGGTCCACGGTTGGCTGCTCCTCGGCGGCGAGAAGATGGCCAACTCGAGCGTGAACCAGATCTCTCCGGGCGAGCTCACCGCCGACTTCGGGGTCGATCCCGTGCGCTACCACCTGTTGCGGGACATCCCGCTCGGGTCGGATGGGGACTTCTCCGCCGAGGGCATCGTCGCCCGCTACAACGCCGACCTGGCCAACAACCTGGGGAATCTCCTGTCCAGGGTGGCCACGGTGGTGGGCTCCAAATGCGCGGGCATCGGACCGGCCCCCGGCGCGGACAGCCGCCTGGCCGACGTTTCCGCCACCGTCGTGGAGGAGGCGTCGAGAGCGTGGAACAACGGCCAGCCCCATCTGGGGCTCGAGGCGACGTGGCGTCTCATCCGGGAGACCAACGCCGAGTTGGAGACGGCCGAGCCGTGGAAGGCCGAACCGGGCCCGGAGGTGGACTCGATCCTGGGCAGCGCCCTCGAGGTGTTGCGGATCGTGTCCATCCTGATCATCCCGGCCATGCCGTCGACGGCAGATGAGATCTGGAGGCGGATCGGCCTCGGCGGGTCGCCGGCGGACGAGCGGCTGCCAGCGGCGGGCACCTGGGGTGGTTATACGGGGGGTCGGACCGTGGAAAAGGGTGCGCCGCTCTTTCCGCGGCGCAAGGGCTAGCGGGAGAACAGGTGTCCGACGCAGTCATCGACTGGTTCGATTCCCACTGCCATCTCCAGGAGGAATTCGCCGGGGCCGGCGATGACGCCGAACCGGGCCCCCACGCGACGAGGCTGGCCGCAACCATCGCCCGGGCCGCCGAGGCCGGTGTGTCGAGAATGGTCTGTGTGGGCACAGGAGCCGGCTCGTCGGCCGAGGCGGTGGCCCTGGTACGAGCCATGCGCCGACCGGATTCGGTGGCCGTGGCCGAGGGAGTGGAGCTGTGGGCCACGGTGGGCCTCCACCCCCACGACGCGGTCGACGGTGTCGATTCCCTCGACGAGCTGCTGGGGGCGGAGCTCGCCCGGCCGCCCCTCCCCGAGGCCGGCGACGAACGGGAACGGCCGGTGGTCGTCGCCATCGGCGAGTGCGGCCTCGATTACCACTACGACCATTCGCCGCGTGCGGTCCAGCGCGAGGCATTCGCCCGGCAGGTCGATCTGGCCCACCGTCACCGGCTGGCCCTGGTCATCCACACCCGGGAGGCATGGGACGACACGGTCGACATCCTGACGGCAGGCGGGGTCCCCGAGCGGACCGTCGTCCATTGCTTCACCGGAGGGCCTGACGAGGCTCGTCGGTGCCTCGACCTGGGGGCGTCCCTGTCCTTCAGCGGCGTCGTCACCTTCAAGAATGCGGTCGATGTCCGTGAAGCAGCCGCCCTGTGTCCCATGGACCGACTACTGGTGGAGACGGACACTCCGTTCCTGACGCCGGTGCCTCATCGTGGAACCCTCAACGAACCATCGAGGGTTCCCCTGGTCGGCGCGGCAATTGCCCAGGTCAAAGGGGTTGAGACTTTGGTTGTCGCTGAAGTTTCGACCCACAATGCCCGCTCCATGTTCGGGCTCTGACCGGGACGCGAGGGCCCGAAGGGGCCAACCTTGCCGGAGGTCCCCGCCCGGGGCCGGTTCGGGCTCGGTTTGATTCGGGTGGGCCCGCCCACCTAACGTCTGGCCTGCGGCCGCGTAGTTCAGCGGTCGTTTTGCTTTCGGCTTCGTCTTGCTTGCTGTTGTTGTTGCGTTGATCTCGGAGTGCGGCTGTCGGGCGCGTTCCCAGGACCGGCTTGGAGGAGACGGTCCAGTTCATCCCGAACGGGGTGGACGTGTCTCCAGGGGTTCCGTCCCCGAGGAGGCAGCCCTGCCAGCCTCACGAGGAGAGTGGAGTTCTGAGGACCAGTATCAAAAAGGGCAGCCGGCCGGGCGCCGCGCTCATCCTGTGCGGCGCTGTGCTCATCGTGCCCCTCTTGTTGATGCAGAACGGTCCGGACGCGGCGGCGTCGCCGACCTCGAAGGGCCCGGGGCTGCCGAAGGCGGAGCCGGCTCATGGCACCGAACTGGCCCTGCACGCCAGGACCGGTCGGCACGCCAGGAGGCATCTGCGTGCCACGACAACTCTGCAGGTCCGGACGGCTCCGCACGCCGGGACGGCCTCCGTCACCACCTCCACGGGGACGGCCCAGGAAGCCCGGTTGGTCGCCAAGAGGAAGGTTGCCCTGCTCATCCGGTCCACACGTGCTGCCGCCCGGTCCGCCCCGGCAGGGTCCAGCGGGACGTTGCTGAGTCTCCACCAGGCCGGTGCCGCGGTTGAGGCCACCCCGCCGTCCGAGGAGGTGGTCGATCGGGAGGCTCTGGGCCCGACCACCACGATGTCGCCGCCCACGACGGAGGCCATCGCACCGCCTCCGGCGGCACCTCCTGCCGCGCCCTACGAGGAGGGCGAGGGGCAGGTTACCTACTACGACCATCCCGCCGGCACCTGTGCCAGCCCGTGGCTGCCCTTCGGAACCGTGGTGGAGGTGACCAACCCGGCCAACGGCGAGTCCGTCAGCTGCGTGGTCAACGATCGTGAGGCGGACACCTCTCGGTCCATCGACCTGGCGACGGCGACCTTCGCGGAGATCGCCCCGCTCTCACAGGGCGTGATCTCCGCCGAGCTCAGCTGGTGAGACACTGACCGGGTGACCCACGGCCGAGCGGAGATCCATGAGCTGCTCCAGGCCAACGACCTCCACCCCAGTCGGGCGCTCGGCCAGAACTTCGTGGCCGACGGCAACACGGTCAGGCGGATCGTAAGACTCGCCGGGGTGACCTCGGGACAGCGGGTGATCGAGATCGGGGCCGGTCTGGGTTCGCTCACCCTGGCCCTAGCCGAGACCGGAGCCTCGGTCACGGCGGTGGAGATCGACCGCCACGTATTGGGGGTGCTCCGGGCCCAGGTCGAGCCGGTCGGAGTGCGCGTCGTCGAGGCCGACGCCCTCACGGTCGACTGGTCCGAACTGCTCGGCGACCACCAAGCCGGCGAGCCCCTGTGGTCGCTGGTGGCCAATCTGCCCTACAACATGGCCGTGCCCCTGGTCGTCCGGGTGCTGGAGGAGGCGCCCCAGGTCTCCTCCCTGCTGGTCATGGTCCAGCGTGAGGTGGGGGAGCGGCTGGCGGCAACCGCGGGCGACGAGGCCTATGGCGCGGTATCGGTGAAGGTGGCCTATTGGGCCACCGCAGCGGTGGTCGGCCGTGTGCCACCCTCCGTCTTCATCCCCAGACCGAGGGTGGAGTCTGTGCTGGTGCGCCTGAACCGGCGGACCGACCGGGTGGGCGGGAGCCTGGACGGCCCAGGCTCGGAACGGTACGAGCGCCTCTTCTCCGTGGTGCGAGCCGGATTCGCCCACCGTCGAAAGATGCTCCGCCGATCCCTCGACGGATCCGTCGCACCCGAGGCGTTCGCGGCGGTGGGGATCAGGCCCACCGCCCGGGCCGAGGAGCTGTCGTTGGGGGAGTGGGAGCGGCTGGCGGGATGGTCTCCCGGCGAGGGGCGGGTCGGTTCGGAGCCGGGCCCATGACCGGGGTGCCGGCTGGGCTCAGCCCACCGGTGCAGCTCACGGCACCGGCCAAACTGACCCTCTCCCTGGCTGTCACCGGGGTACGTCCCGATGGCTACCACCTGCTCGAATCCGAGATGGTCACCCTCGACCTGGCCGACACGCTCTTCATCGAGGGCCGGGCGGCCGAGGAGCCCGGCAATCTGGCCATCTCCGCGGACCCGTCCCGGCCCACGACGCGGTGGGAGCCCGATGCCATTCCGTTGGGGACGGACAACCTCGTGGCCCGGGCTCTGGTCGCCGTGGGCCGCAGCGCCGAGGTGCACATCGTGAAGCTGATCCCGCCCGGAGCCGGGCTGGGCGGGGGATCGACCGACGCCGCAGCGGTCCTCCGGTGGGCCGGTTGCACCGACCTGACGGTGGCCGCCTCCCTGGGTGCCGATGTGCCCTTCTGCCTGACCGGCGGGAGAGCCGTGGTCCGCGGTATCGGCGAGTCGGTCACGCCACTGCCATACGAGGACCGACGGTTCACCTTGCTTCTCTTGCCGTTCGGCGTGGGCACCGCTGCCGTCTACCAGGCATGGGACCGGTTGGCCGGTCTGAGCGACCGGATGGCCGGAGCGGGGTCGGGCAACGACCTGGAGGCCGCCGCCATGCTGGTCGAGCCGCGGCTCGGAGCCTGGAGGGACCGCTTCGAGGGGCTCACCGGGCGACGGCCCCGCCTGGCCGGGAGCGGCTCTTCCTGGTTCGTGGAAGGGTCTCCCGGGGAGATTGGGGTCCGGGACGGTCAATCGGTGCAGGTCGGTGATGAAACCGGTTTGCTGATGGCGGTGCGTACCACGCCACCGCTGGCCTGAGGGACTACTTACCCGCCGCCCGGCGCTGCCACCGTGTGGCTTTCAACATCTTCTTGTGCTTCTTCTTGCGCATGCGCTTGCGGCGCTTCTTGATCAGCGATCCCATGTCGACGGGCACCCTAGCCGACCAGGAGGTTTTCTGCATGTCGGCCGAAGGGACGGGCCGGCTGGGCGGGGTTCAGTCCTCTTCATGGCCCGGCTCCGAGCCGGGCGGCACTTCGGGCAGGCTGAACTGGAACACGGCTCCGCCGTCGTCGGCCCGGTACACGTTGACGCTCCCGCCCTCGTCCCTGGCCACCTGGGCCACGATGGCCAGCCCCAGCCCGGAGCCGGGCTTGGATCGGGCCTCCGGAGCCCGGTAGAAGCGGTCGAAGATGAACGGAGCATCGCTGTCCTGGATCCCGGGCCCGTGATCGCGCACGACGAGCGTCCCGCCGGAGCAGACGACTTCCACCACCCCGCCGTCCGGGCTCCACTTGAGGGCGTTGTCGAGCAGATTGTCCACGGCTCGCCCGATCCGGGCGGTGGACCCCGACACCCAGGTCGGAGCCACGCGGGCCTCGAAGAGCACGCCCCGGCTCCGTCCGTGGGTGGTGGCCACCTCGACTGCCTCGAGGACCACCGAGTCGAGCCGGATCGGTTCCGCGGTCAGCTGCGGTTGCTCACCGCGGGCCAGCTCGGCCATGTCGCCCACCAGTGTGGTCAGCTCGTCCAACTGGGTGAGGACGTCACTGATCAGCACCTGGCGCTCCTCGGGGGCCAGCTCGTCGAGTCGTCGGGCCACCTCCATGTTGGTCCTGAGGCTGGTCAGCGGCGTGCGGAGCTCGTGGGAGGCGTCCAGTACCAGCTGCCGTTGGCTCTCCCTGGACGTGTCGAGCGCCACCAGGAGCCGGTTGAAGGCCCGCCGCAGGCGGCCGAGCTCGTCGGGACCGCCGGGGTCGAGACGCCTGGACACGTCGGTGGTCTCGGCCAGCTCCTCCACGGTCCGGGTGAGGCTGTTGAGCGGTCGCAGCACCGTTCGACCGACCCCGAGGCCGAGGAGGATGGCCAGGGCCACGCCGATGAGGACGATCAGCCACAACGCCAGGGCGAGGTGCCGGAGCTCGAGGTTGACCCCGGTCATCGGGACGGAGAGCTGAAGGGCCCCGCCGCGGTGGAGGACGGTCAGCGTCCTGTTATCGGGGCTGAAGGTGAAACCGGGTGGAAGGGCGGCGATGACCTGGCGGACGTCGACCCCGGCCGCGGTGGTGGAGGTGAAGATCTCCGGCGCCGTGCCCCCACTGGCGGCCGAGGCCCTGACGGCCGCGGTGATGGGCAGGACGAAGGTGGTGGCTTCGGGATTGAATGTCTCCCCCGGTCCCACCACCTGGTTGCACGTCCCCACCGGCGGACCGCAGCCGGTGGGGATGGTCTGGCCCGAGTCGGCGGCCAAGACTTCGTGGGCTTCGGCGCCCAGGGTGGCGTCGGCTGAACCGACCAGGGAGTTGGAGGCCACGATGTAGGTCACGAACGACCCGAGGACCACGACCACGAGGACGGCACCCGTCGCCGCCAGCACCAGCCGGGCCCGGAAGGTCATGACCGATCCTCAGGCGTTCGGGACGGGGAGGTCCGGGACACCGGTCACGGCTCGCGAAGGACGTAGCCGACACCGCGCGCCGTGTGAATCAGCCGCGGCTCCTCGCCGGCCTCGGTCTTCCGCCGCAGGTAGCCGACGTAGACGGCGAGCGAGTTGGTGCCGGAGTCGAAGGTGTATCCCCAGACACGATCGAGGATGAGCTCACGGGTCAGGACCTGTCGCGGGTGACGCAACAGCAGCTCGAGCAGATCGAACTCGATCCGGGTCAGGGTGAACTGACGATCGCCGCGGCTGGCCTCACGGGTGACAGGGTCGAGGCTGAGGTC
>JBEKOI010000172.1:0-8645 GCA_049521915.1 Acidimicrobiales bacterium
GCCGGGTCCACTGTCCACATTGGCCACGACGATCCCGACCGTCCCGGGCCGCGACCCGGTCAGCTGGGCCCAGCTGCCCGCCTCCTGGGTCGGGCTCATGTAGGCCGGTACCGCCAGCCGCTGGCGGAGATCCTGTCCATTGGGTCGACCCGGAGCACCGTTCGTGGAAGTGGTCACCACGATGACCAGCACCACGGCCAGGAGGGCCAGGAGGGCCGAGCCCACGATGGCCAATAGCCGGATGCGCCTGCCCTGGCCACGTGGCATCAGCTCGGGTGTCGAGGTTCGGTGGTCATTGGTGCGAGCCTACGAACTCCGCCGTGGGTACCACCGTCACTCCGGTCGATGCTATCCCTGTTCTGAGAGGCGGCGGCCTCGACGTGGAGAGTGGAGGCCGCTCCCCGGGATCTCCCGGCGTCGACGTGGCCTATTCGACGGTCACCGTCTTGGCCAGGTTGCGGGGCCGATCGACGTCATGGCCGTGGGCCTGCGCCAGCCAGTAGGCGAGGAACTGCAGGGGCACGACATCGACCACCGGTGAGAGCATCGGCTCGACCGAGGGAACCCACAGCATGTGATCGGCCAGGGCCGCCGTCTGGTCGTCACCGTCGCTTCCAACCAGCACGATGGTCGCCCCCCGGCTCTTGACCTCTTGGATGTTGGAGCACATCTTCTCCCACAGGGGGTTGCGGGTGGCCACGCCGACAACCACGGTGCCGGGCTCGATGAGGGCGATGGGTCCGTGCTTCAGCTCGCCCCCCGGGTAGCCCTCAGCCCGCAGGTAGGAGATCTCCTTGAGCTTGAGAGCACCCTCCATGGCCACGGGGTGGCCGACATGACGCCCGAGGTAGAAGAAGTCGCGTGCCTCGGCCAACTGCGCGGCCACTCCGGCCACATCATCGGTCCGCTGGAGGGCGGTGTCGAGCTGATCCGGGAGGGCCAGCATCTGGTCCATGACACTGCTGATCTCGTCCACGGAAAGGGTGCGGCGGGCCTGGGCCAGCACGAGGGCCAGGAGTTCGAGGGCCACGATCTGGGTGAGGTGTGTCTTGGAGGCGGCGACACCGATCTCCGGCCCGGCCCGCGTGTACAGAACGCCGTCGGCTTCCCGGGCCATCGACGAGTCCACCACGTTGGAGACGACCAGCACTTTGCTTCCCAGCGCCGCAGCCTCCCGGAGGCCCTGGAGGGTGTCGACGGTCTCACCCGATTGGCTGACCCCGATGGTCAAGGTCCGATTGTTGAGGACCGGGTTGCGGTACCGGAACTCGCTGGCAATATCCACCTCGGTGGGCAGCCGCGCCCACTGCTCGATGGCGTACTTGGCCACCAGGGCGGCGTGATAGCTGCTGCCGCAGGCGACGATGCAGACCCGTTCGATGGCCCGGAGGTCACGATCGCTCAGCCCTGCGGCCTCGTCGAGCGCGAGCCTGCCCCCGTCCCGCCGGTGTCCGAGCAGTGTGGCCGCCACCGCGGCCGGCTGCTCGTGGATCTCCTTGGTCATGAAGTCGGCGTGCCCACCGAGACGTGCGGCGGCCACGTCCCAGTCGATGCTCAATGCGGTGGCCCGGGCGTCAGCTCCGTCCAGGGTTGTCACCCGCATCGAACCCGGCCTGAGCTCCACCAGCTGGTCGTCCTCGAGCGCGAACAGCTCCCGGGTCGAACCGAGCAGGGCCGGGATGTCCGAGGCCAGAAACGAGGTGCCTTCGCCCAGCCCGACGATCAGAGGGGAGACCCGTCGGGCGGCGACCACCAACTCCGGGTCATCGGCATGCACTGCGGCCACGGCGAAGGAGCCGCGGACCTTTCTGAGCACGGCCCGCAGGCCTTCGGCCAGGCCCAGACCCCCGGCCATCTCGGCCTCGACCAGGTGGGGCAGCACTTCCGAATCCGTATCCGATGCCAGCACGTGCCCCTCGGCCACCAACATCTCGGCCAGCTCGGCGTGATTCTCGATGATGCCGTTGTGGACGAGTGCCAATCTGCCGGAGCAGTCCATGTGGGGGTGGGCGTTGCCGGTCGTCGGCCCTCCGTGCGTTGCCCAGCGGGTGTGGCCGACTCCTCCGCTGCACCTCGGGGGTGCGTCCTCGCCGAGCAATCGCAGGTCGCGCACCGAATGGGTTCCCTCTGCCGCCCGCGTCCGCCAAAGGGCGTCTCCGGTGACGAGTACCACGCCGGCCGAGTCGTATCCCCGGTACTCCAAGCGGCCCAGTCCGTCGAGGAGCAACGGCAACGCGTCGTCGACCCCGGTGACTCCGATTATTCCGCACATGTTTCAGACTCCTGACTTCCAAAGGGCCGCTACGGCTTGGGCGATGGGGGTGGACGGCACCCAGTTGAGATGGCGCCGGAGGAGAGAGACGTTGGCCTGCTGCCACGGCACCGCCGCCGAGCGCAGGGAGCCGCCGGATTCTTCGAAGACATCCCCCTCGAATCCGGCCGCGTCGGCTAGCAGTTCCACCATGGACCGGCACGACATGGCCACACCACGCCCCACGTTGAGGATCGGGTGTGAATCGACGCTGTGGACGGCCCGGACGGCAGCGGTGCCGACGTCGGTACTGGCCAAGAAGTCCCGAAAGGACCACAGTGGTCCGAGGGTGATCGACGGCTCGCCCGACGCCAGCGCCTGCCGGATCTGGGAGGCGGCCATGCCCGCCAGCGAGTTTGCCGGAGCTCGCGGGCCCACCGGGTTGAACACACGGAGGACCGTGGCGCGGATGGCACCTTTTTCCACCATCTCCGTCACCAGTTCGGTGGCCTCCAGTTTGGTCCTCCCGTAGTCGCCGACCGGGCGGGCCGAAGCCGACTCCTGGATGGCGATTCCTTCGGGTTGGCGTCCGTACTCTGCGGCCGATCCCATGTGGACCAGTGGAATGGCATCGGTGACGGAGAGAGCTTGGACCAGCTTCTCGACGATGACGGTATTGACCGCTTCGAGTTGCTGGAGGGAGCCCGATGTACAGCCGACGCAATTGATGATGGCGTCCGGTCTGCTCTTCCCGACCAGCACCCGCAGATCCCGTGCCGATGCGCGCACCAGGTCCATCTGTTGCCACCTGCCACCCGCCGGTACACCGAAGCGCGGCGGGTGGCCGCTCACCGCCACCAGGTTCGATTCGTTGCCGGATCGTTCGATGGCCTCACGGACCTGGCTTCCCAGGAATCCGTTCGCGCCGAGGAGAAGGTATGTCGTCACAGCAGGCTGGGAAGGAGGCGCGGGCCCAGGACGTCGAATTCTCGATTCGCCTGGTCGTAGTCGTCGGGTCTTCCGATGTCGAGCCAGAACCCGTCGAAGTGGTAGCTGGCCGGCAACGTCCCACGTTCGATGAGGTCGAGCATCAGTTCATCGAAACCGTAGGGAAGTCCGGGGGTGTACCGCTCGAGGTGTCTCGTGCTGACCCCGTAGATCCCCATGCTCACCGCATAGGACAGGGGCGGCTTTTCGGTGAAGTTCGTGACCTTGCAGTCCACGACGTCCAGCACGCCGAAGTCGACCTGGTGCACTCGTTGATAGGTCGCCACGGTCAGGGGGGCCTCACTGGCGATGTGGGTGTCGAGGAGATCGGCGTAGTCCAGATCGGTGAGGATGTCGCCGTTCATGAGGAGGAAATTCTCCGGAAGTCGATCCAGGACCATCAGCGCGGGTCCGACCGTGCCCAACGGAGACTCCTCGTGGACATAGTCCACCTCGATGCCCCACTGGGACCCGTCGCCCACATAGGCCTCGATCAGTTGACCCAGATGGCCGATGGCCAGGGTGGCTCGCCGAAATCCCTTCGACGCCAATTGGCGCAGGACGATCTCGAGGATCGAGTACTGCTCCCCGATCGGCACCAAGGGCTTCGGGATGACGGTGGTGTACGGACGCAGCCGCACCCCCTTTCCTCCCGCCAGGATGACGACGTGTCGCATTTCGCCGGTGCACCGCTGCCCTGCCATTGTGAATTCAGTCATGAGGTCCCGCCTTTCCGAGTGCCATCATCAGACGTTGTACTGGTCGGTCTTGTAGTGGCTGAGGTTGCCGGCATCGGAGAACCAGTCGATGGTCTCCCGAAGGCCTTCAGCCAGGGTGTGCTCCGGTTTCCACGATGCTGCGCGCCGGATGGCGGAACTGTCAGAGACCAGCCGCGTCACCTCGGATCGCTCCGGACGGAGCCGTTCGTCCTCCACACGGATGTCCACCGTCGCCCCCATGAGGTCGGCGATGAGCTGGACGGTGTCACCCACCGAGATCTCCACACCCGATCCGGCGTTGAAGGTCCGGCCGACCACGTCATCCAGCGGGGCTTCCAGCAGCGACTGGAACGCACGGGCGGTGTCGAGGGCGAAATTGAAGTCCCGGGTCGGGCTCAACGAGCCCAGGGCAATCTCGCGGCGCCCGGCCGCCAGCTGGGAGATGACGGTCGGGATGACGGCACGAGCCGACTGGCGGGGACCGTAGGTGTTGAACGGCCGCAGGGTGACGACGGGCAGGCCGAAACTGAGGTGGTAGCTCTCGGCCAGCTTGTCGGCGGCTATCTTGGAGGCGGAGTAGGGAGATTGGGCTTGCAGCGGATGGTCTTCGGTGATGGGGACGATCCGGGCGCTGCCGTACACCTCGCTGGTCGAGGTACAGACGATCCGGGACGTCCCGAGCGCGCGGCCCGCCTCGAGCACATTGAGCGTGCCGCCCGCGTTCGTCTCGAGGTAGGACCAGGGAGCCTGGTAGGAGTACGGAATGGCGATCAGCGCGGCCAGGTGGCAGACCATGTCCGCTCCCGTCATGAGGGCCATGACCGAGTCGCGGTCACGGACATCACCCTGGACCACCTCAATGGAGGTGAGGACCGTCGGATCGAGGGATTCGAGCCATCCCCACGAGCCGAATGAGTTGTACTGGACCATCGCCCGGACCTGATATCCGGATGCGACCAGCGTCTCGGTCAGATGGGAGCCGATGAATCCGTCGGCTCCTGTGATGGCTACGGTGGTGGTCATCTTGTCGGATCGCTTTCTCTCGGGGTTGGATCAGTAGTTGAAGGGCGACGGCAGGACACGCAGCGCCGAAATGGACAAAAGGACGATGGCCGTCCCGGTGGACACGAGCAGGGTGATCAGGCCCACCGCCAAGGTGATGTGGCCGCGGGTGGCGTGGGCGACGGCCAAGGAGGCCACGAACACGACCAGGGTGGCCCCGAAGCTCATCAGCACCGGGTTGATCTGGCCCGAGGAGGCGAGCAGCAGGGCCAGGAAGAACGAGACCCCGATGGCGGACACGGAGGCGACCAGCAGCGTGACCAGGGAGTCGTGTCGCTCATGCCCGATGGCGATGCTCACCGCCGAGAGGACAGCCAGTGCGGCCACGTACGCACCTGTCGAGATCAGCAGGTCGGAACGGATCCGGCCTGCGAACTGGTCGAGCCCCGCGGTGGTGGACAGGGCCCGCTTGGCCCGGCTCTTGAAGGACCGGAGTTGCCACTCCATCAGGCCGAGCGTGGCCAGCAGCGGTAGGACGGCGATCACCAGAGCGCCCCCTTTGGGGTTGGACTCGTCGGCGAAGCCGATGAAGGCGGAGGTGAGGAGACCGCACCCCAGGCCGTAGAGCGAGTACTTGCAGGCCCGGACCAGATCGGCCGTCTCCAGAACAGGCCGGTGCCAGCCCTGGGGCCGGACGCATGCGATGGCGGCCACGGCCACGATCACGACCGTGGACGCCACCAGCCAGGCCGACGCCCGATGGGTCATGGTGATGGGAAGGAGCCCGAGGTAACAGAGCGATCCCACCGCAGCCGGTACCATGCAGATGGCCAGGAGCCACTCCGAGTCGTGGAAGACGAGGACGCCGGCGGCGGCGACGTAGAGGGCCACTCCGACCGCCTCCAACACGCTGGCCTCGTTCCCCCCCATGGCGTGCCAGGCCAGGACGGCGGCGCCGACGCAGACCGCCGCGCTGACCACGATCGAGGCCATGGCCACGAACGAGTCGCTCCGTTGGTCATCCAGGGCCCGTAGGGTCCAGCCGGAGACGACAGCAGCTTGGCTGACCGCCCACGCCACCGTGAGCCCGATCGGCATGGCCCACCAATGCGAGTGGATGGCGAAGCCGGCCACGACCACCGGCAGGAACACCGCCGGGAGGGCGTAGAGCGCGCCGCGCAGCAGGTCTGCGGGTCCCCCCATGGGCTCAGGCTTCGCCGCCCGCGCCCCGTCGGTTTCGAACGGCAGAGTTTCGTAGACGAACCGGGCGGCGGAGAACACGTCGGGGAAGCCGAAGGATTCGACGGCCACCTGCCTGCTCATTCCATGGGTCTCGAGCCGGGCTGCCATTTCCAACGGATCGACGGCGGCCGCACAGGCCGCCCGCAGCTCGGGATCGCCGTTGATCCAGTCGAAGATCCCGCCGCCTTGACCGGCGACGTCCATGTGGTCGGGCTGGACCGTTCTGAGCGCGGTCATGGGCCGCACCTGCCGTCGGTGCCGGTTCCGAGGAGAGCCAGACCGGCCCTGGACACGGTGGGCAGATCCGAGCGCCGGATCGATCGGTTCCGGTGCGGAACCCGGGCCGCCTGCCCGCTGCGGCTCAGATCCTGCTCGTGCTTGAGCACGTGGGCGGTGGCGACCCGGCCGGTGACTTCGCGGTAGAGGTCCCCGAAGATGGCGAGGCTCTGCTCCAGCGTGAAGAGCGACAGGATGCGGGCCCGGGCCGCGCGCCCCATGCTGTGGCGGAGATCGGCGTCGGAAAGAAGGCGGAGGCAGGCCGCGGCGGTCTCTTCGGGATTCTTCGGAGGCACGATCAACCCGGCGTCACCGGTCGCCTCGCTCACCCCTCCCACGTCGGTGGCCACCGTTGGCATCCCGGAGGCCATGGCCTCGATGAGGGAGTACGGAAAGCCTTCCGAGATGCTGGTCAACAGCACGATGTGTCCGGCATGGAAGGCTTCCAGCACCGACGGTGCCCGTCCTTCGAAGATGGCGGAATCGACCAGCCCCAGGGAGTCCCGCAACGCGATGCAGCGGTCGAGGTACTCCTGATTGCCGGGGGAGGCACCTCCGAAGATGCGGAGGCGGGCCTCGGGCAGGACCTCGTGCACCTTGGCGAACGACCGGATGAGAGTCTCAACGTCCTTGAGTGGATCGATCCGCCCCAGCCAGACCAGGGTCGGGACGTCCGGCTCGCACGGGCTGGCGGCGAAGTCGGCCGGATCGACGCCGTTGTAGATCGGATTGATCCGTTCCGGTGCGGCCCCGTTGGTCACCTGCCACTGCCGGTTGTACTCGCTGCCCGGGGCGATGGCGCTGGCGATCTGGTAACCGGCCCAGGTGAGACGCTGGAAGAACCGGAGCATGATCGAGCGCAGCGGCGACGAGTAGGTCTCATGGCCGTAGGACAGGTACCGCTCCCGCAGGTAGATCCCGTGCTCGCTGAGCACGAGTGGGGTATCGCGGGACCACTTGGCCCCGAGGGCCAGAAGGATCGAAAGCCCGTTGGCGGTGGCGTGGCAGAGGTCGGCTTCGGGGGCCGGTCCGAACAGGGGCCGGAGCTGATGCTCGATGAGCTCGAGCGCCAATTGCGCATCCGACACGGTCACCGCGGCGGGCTCCGTGGTGAATGCCCGATCATCCGGGCCCGAGCGCATCACCTCGAGAAGCACTTCCATCGACGCAGTCGTCTGGAGGGCGCCGGCCACAGGAGTCTGCCTCGACAAGGCGAACAGTTGATGGAGCGCATCGAGGAAATCGGGTTCGCCATCCTCTTCGACCAACGACACCGCCAGTTGCCGGAAGGCGCTCTGGAGTTCCGACGAGTTCCGCACCTTGCGCGCCACCTTCGGCGTCGGGCCCCACAACGCAACGTTGTGGATCCCGACCACATTGTCGGGGATCTCCCAGACCGGCGTCTCTCCGGGTCGGGCCGTGATGGCGTGCACGGCGAACCGATGAGGAGCCAGTCCACGGACCAGTTGGTCGCACCAGACACTTACGCCGCCGGGGTGGTACGGGTAGGTGCCCTCGGCTAGGAGGGCAATATCCATTGTCGAGCCGCACCTCTTCGATCGTCGGTGGTCGGGGGTGTGCTTGCCGGTCGGACGACCAACGCACGCAGGTTCCTCTGTCCGGTACGACAGTAGAGATCGGAAGCCGGTGTGAACACCCCCGACTTTCGCGTTGGCCATCCCCAGCGTCACTCGCTTCATCACCCTTGGACCCGAGGAAAATCTCCGTCTACCCTCGCAAGAAACCTCGACCACCCTTGGGTTAGACGACCCGCCGGAGAGGGCCGATGGGACAGCGGGCACCAGACCCGCTGGTCGGTACTGCCGGTCGATAAAGAAGGGACGGGCCCGAGTGGATCCGGTCCGCTGCTAACGCCGGGGTCGTCGGTACTGCACCGTCCCTAAGTTGAGGGTCGGCAGCCCCGGTGCAGGGTACCGGCGTGAGGTCCACACGCGTACTGTGCCAAGAGGCGTTGCTCCAACTGCTTTTCAAGCGCCTCTACGCGCGCGGTTGCAAGAAGGGAATCCATGTCCACACCCCGGTTGTTGCGATCCACTGTCACCGTCCTCATGGCCGCCCTGTTGGGGGTCACCCTGTTGTCGGTGGTGGCCAAGGCGGCAGCCGCCGCCAGCCCGGTGCAACTCGATCTCAGCGTCCTCCTCATCGGC
>JBEKOI010000173.1:0-12846 GCA_049521915.1 Acidimicrobiales bacterium
AGCGTAGAGCGCCGCACCGGCAAGCGATTCAGCCGACAGCGTGCGAGGCTCGTCAGGTCCGCAGTACGCAGTCCGGAACGGGGAAGGACCAGATTCCAAAAGAGCGACCACAGCTTCGGCGCAACCCTTGCACCCGGCGGGACCCCGATAGACGAGGGCCAGCGGACGGCCGGGCTTGTCGGCGACCGATGTCGAGGAGGGAGCGGGTTGCTTCGGCGAACTGGCGGAGGAGCCACAGGCGGCGGCAAGACCGAGCGCCCCGAGTGGTGCCACGCGGGTCAGCAGGTGTCGCCGGCTGAATCCGTCGGTGTCCGCGCTCATCTCTACCCTTCGGCATCAATCCCGGTGGTCTTGATCGCCGCAGGCGACTACGTGGGCGACAGCGGTTCGTGTGATGTCCCATCCGCTTCCGCTTGCGGGCGGACGACCGTCGTCCTCGGGGCCAATACAGAGGGCCGGCGGTGTGGCGCTTCCAGCAGACGGAGAACCGCCTTGTCCCCCTTGGACTCGGACGCGAAGGGTGCGGTCGATCCGGACAGTGCCACGGACTGACCGGTTGCCGAGTCGTGAAGGACCACATGGCGACTCAGACCGAACTTGGTGATCTTGACGTCGGTGGTGGACCGATCGAAGGAGAGGAGCTCTTTGGTGGGACCCGATCCCGTCACCCAGTCGAGTACCCGGATGTGCTCGGCGGTGACGGCCACCAGCATCCGGACGGTGAGTCCCTTGGACGCAGCCACGGCGGACCGGGTGGCGTGCATGGCCGCGGCCCCACCGACGGCCCCGGCCAGCGGGCTGTCCAGGACGGCGTCGCCGACGACGGCTCCTGTGGCCGTGCCCATGCCCACGGCCGCATAGTTGTCCTTGAGGCCGAAGATCCCAGCGGCCAGAACCTGCTGGTCACGACCGAGGATGGCGGTTGCCTTGGATACCAATTCGCCAGGCTCGTTCATGTCTGCCCCCCGTCTTCTCGTGGCGGGCACGAGGAGTTGCGGCGCCAGCTCTGCTCATCCGGCGCCGACCCTCGTGCATTGGCTCGGTCCATCTAGGAGTCGGCCAAGCCCTCGTCGAACTGAAGGCCGAATCATCTCGGATTTCCCACGGGGGTCTGACTGTTCCGGGAGCGGCGAGACGTGGATCGGTGGAGATCCTGCCAACAAGCACGCTCACCGCAAGGTGACCCCCGAGAAGCTTCCGCCTGGGCGTCGCACTCATGGGACGGAGAAGACCCTGTCCTGTGCCTCATCAATGCCGACACCGGCGAGTCGCGTTCCACCGTCGTCACTGACGTGTCAGGCAAGACCCTTCGCAAGCACATCGCTCAGAACGTCCATATGGACTCCAGCCACCTGATGACCGATGAGGCGCTGGCCTACAAGTCCTTCTCCCATGAGTGGGCATCGCACAAGCGGGTGACTCACCGGAAGGGTGAGTACGTCCGAGGCACGGTTTCGTCCAACCAGGCCGAGAACTTCTTCACGCAGGTCAAGCGGTCACTTGATGGAACGCACCATTCCGTCAGCAAAGAGCATCTGAACCGCTAGCCGGGCGAGTTCGATTTCCGCTACTCCACCCGCAAGATGAGCGATCAGGAGCGCTTTGACGCGAGCGGTGAAGTAAATGACCGTTTGAATCCGGTGACCACGTAGCAACTGGCGAGAGAGCTCTCGCAGGTCCAGCCACTTCAGCGCCTTTTTTTCAATGCAGCCCCGATAGAGATTGAAGCCATCGATATAGACGTTCGTTTCCGCCACGCAACAACCGTACAACTGGGGGGGTAGAATTCAGAGGTGCCACGCGATGCCTTCCCCGGCTATGACGACCCGGTCAACATCGAGGGCGAACCCGAAGAGGTACTGAAGGTGCTCCTGGGCGATGAGGTAGGCGAAGGGGACTCGGACACCGTCGAACCGGTGTTGGACGAGTAGGCCCATGGCATTCAAGAGCTATGGCAACTATGGCAACGGTTACACGGGCCGTTCGTACCACGTCACGGGCGGCCATGAACGGGAAGCCTACGAAGCCGAAATGTCGAAGAAGCCGAACAGGGTCGGCATGTTGATCCTGAGGCTCTTGGGCTTCAAGGGGACGACGCCACCTCCACCTTCAGAGCAGGACGGCCACCAACACCCGTAGGAGTCCGTCCTAGACGAGTAGTACTCGCCTCATCGGTCGCTACTCACCCGGCCCAGCGCAGCGGAGGCATCCCGTCAGGGTAGGAGATAGTGCCGGGCCGGGAGCAGGAAGGCGGATCCCCACTCGACCGGCCCGGCGGGTGGAGCGTATGTGCTGACACTCCAGGTGACAATAGGTTATGGTGTTCAAGTTACACATCGCCCGTCAGCCCATGGTCTTCGCCCCGTCGATCGTCTCGCGGATGATGTCTGCGTGTCCCGCGTGCTGGGCCGTCTCCGCGATGATGTGCAACAGCGCCCGCCGGGCCGACCAACTGGCCCCGGGCTCGAACCACGGAGCCTCCGGCAGGGGATGCGAGTCGTCGAGAGAGGGCAACGACGCCACCAGGTCGTCAGTACGCTTGGCCACGTTCTGGTAGCGGGTCAACAGGTCGGCGAGGCTGGCTCCGTCCATGAGAAAGCTGGAGGTATGTGCTTTGTAGGCCGCTTCGTCGGCCGGACCGATGGAGGCTGGTCCGTCCACGATGAAGTCGGCCCAGCCCTCCTCCATCAGGGCCACATGCTTGATGATGCCGCCCAGGCACAGTTCGCTGTCGGTCGGTCGCAGCCCGGCCTGATCGTCGGTCAGGCCTCGGACCGTTTGGCAGAGGAACCGGCGGTGGTCGGCCAGCGTCTCCAGGAGGTCGGCACGCTCACGGGAGGTCCGGGTGTCATTCTGCATTGGATTTCCTTTCGGTCAACGGGTCACTGGCTGTCGGTCAACGGGTCACTGACCACCATACGAACAGAAGCGGCCACTTTCTGTCCTCAATAACGCAATACTTGGGGATTGTGGCCAACACCAGCTCCCGGACGTTGCGACTCCTCTCGCTCCTGCAGACCCGCCGCTACTGGCCGGGCGCCGAGCTGGCGGACCGTCTCGAGGTGTCGACCCGGACCCTGCGCCGCGACATCGACCGGCTCCGTGAACTGGGGTATCCGGTGGAGGCCAACCGCGGCATCGACGGTGGCTACCAACTGGCCGCCGGTGCGGTGCTGCCTCCCCTCGTCCTCGACGACGAAGAGGCGGTGGCGCTCGCGGTGGGCCTGCAGACGGCCATCCAGGGAGGCAGCGTCGTGGGGATCGAGGAATCCTCGGTACGGGCGCTGGCCAAGATCGTGCAGGTCATGCCCTCCCCACTGCGGCGCCGGGTCGATGCGCTGGCCGCCATGACCGTACCCGCGCAGTGGGGCAGCCCGACGACCGGGATCGCCGCCGGCGACCTGACGTCGATCGCCCAGGCGTGCCGTGACACCGAGCGATTGGAGTTCGACTACACGGCACGTGACGGTGCGCGCAGCGCCCGCCGCGTCGAGCCCCACCGGCTCGTCCTCCTGGGTCGCCGCTGGTACCTGGTCGCCTGGGACCTGTCCCGCTTCGACTGGCGTAGCTTCCGCCTCGATCGACTGACCGGTCTGCACCGCACCGGTGAGCGGTTCTTCCTGCGGGAGCTGCCGGCCGACGATGCCGCCGAGTTCGTGCGGCGCGGCATCGACAACCTGCCAGCGAGGCACAACGTCGAGGCGGTGATCCATGCCGACGCGTCGATCGTCCGAAGCCGCATCGGAACGTGGGCCACGGTGGAGGAGATCGACGGAGCCAGGTGCGCCCTGCGGGTGACCGCCGACTCGCTGGACTGGGTGATGATGATCCTGGGTGCGGTCGGTGCCGAGTTCGAGGTGGTGTCCCCGTCGGCGGTGGTCGACCACGCACGTGACTGGATGGACCGGTTCGGCCGCGCCATCGGTCGACGCAGTCAGAGTGGGGAGGAGGCCTCTCCCGGCGTTCCCCGGCCGGTGGCGGTGCCACCGGTGGCGATCTGATGATGGGGGAGTCCAGCGGCGGTATGTCACCCGGCGCCGATGACCCGGAGGAGGGCCTGATAGGTCTCCTCGACGTCTCCTTCGGCCACGGCAACACTGCGGGTGGCAGGTCGGGAGCTGACGACCTCGTCCAACCGGGCGGACATGGCGACGAGTGCGTCCGGCCCTCCGGCGCGATCGAGGAGAATGGCCGCGTCACTGTGCTCTGGACGGCTGTGGTCTCGGGTGCGGCGGCGGATGCGTTCACCCCGGTGGCGGCGGCGAGCCGGTCCAAGGTGTCCACGAAGTCGACCCGCCCGAGGAACTGGCAGATGAGCACATCGTGGCCGGCCTCGAGATGGGTTCGGGCCATGGCCCGAGCAAGGTCCCGTGCCGCCAGCCCCGATATCGCCGGCTCCTCGAGAGAACAACCGAGCATCGACCGGATGACGTCGATGTCGAGAGCCAGGGCGAGCGGGTGATCGTCGAGGTACCGGCGTCCGAGGGTCGACTTGCCGCTGCCGGGCAGCCCGTTGAGGAGCATCAGCCGGGGCACGTCGGTACCGTATCCGAGCCGCCATCCACCCACTGGGTGCCGTACCACGGGTGAGACCGGTGGGTCAGTTGAACGTGACCTCCTACCAGAGGCAGGACCTTCATCCCGGTGCCACTATGATGTGTACGTGACTCCGCTGGTTGATGCGGCCAGCGAAGCAGGCCAGGACGAGACGCCGACCCTCCAGTCGTCCAACCCCGGGCGCGACGTGCAGCGGGTGGGCACGGCCGCCTTCCTCGGTGAGGATGTCCTGAAGATCCACGATCCGGTCTGGGCCGTGCTGGGCAACCTCGGCGACAGCCAGTGCTACCTGGGCGTCCAGGCCAAGGTAGCGGCAGTGCAGGCGGCACTGTCCCGGCGCATCGCCAAGGACGACCTACCGGTCCGTCTGATCGCACCGGCATTCACCTTGGGGGTGTCGGACGGCCAGCTCAACGGAACTCCCGAGATGCGGTTCTCGTTGATCGGTCGCGAGCTGGTCAATGATGCAACGGCCGTTCACCTGAGCGCCAACAGTGTCGCAGGGCTGATCGCGGTCGTGGCCTGCGACAAGCCACCGGTCGGCACTGTCGCCGCCCTCCTCGAACACAACACGCCGGCGGTCGTCCTCTCCGACGGTTCCATCAAACCCGGCATCGACCCGCAGACCGGGGCCCGCATCGACCTCGTGGCCGCCTTTCAAGAGGCCGGGGACCCGGATGCCGAGGTCCGTGCCCGGGTTGCATTGCACGCCTGCCCCGGCCAAGGCAGTTGCGGCGGAATGTTCACCTACAACACGATGCAGGCGTTCATCGGTGTGCTCGGACTGGAGCCACTCCACATGGTGTCCCCCCCGTCGGATGATCCCCGGCGGTTGACCGAGTTCCCCGATCAGCTCGTCGATTGCCTGATGGCCATGACGACCGCCCGAATCCGTCCCCGGGATATCGTCACTCCTTCATCGCTTCGGAATGCCCTGACGGTCGCCATCGCCATGGGCGGATCCACCAATGTCATGCTGCACAGCGTCGAGATCGCCCGCGCCGCGGGAATCGATCTCTGGAACGATGTCATGAGCCAGGCCGAGTTCAACGCCCTTTCGCGGAGCCTGCCGGTGCTGGTCAATATGAGACCCTTCGGGTATTACTCGATGTCGGACATCGAGGCCAAGGGGGGACTGCCGGTTGTCGTCAGTGAGCTTCTCCGAGCCGGTCACCTTGACGGCGATGTCATCACCTGCACGGGCGAGACCATGACGGAACAGGTGCAACGGCTGGCTCCGCCGGGACCCGATCACGACGTGATCCATTCGGTGGCCAAGCCGTTCAAGGACACCGGGGGACTGCGACTGCTCCGGGGCAACCTTGCCCCGGACGGGGGCGCCATCCTCAAGCTCGCCGGTGTCGAGGGTGGAATCACGGACGGGATGTTCAGGGGCCGGGCCCGAGTGTTCAACAACGAGCGTGCCCTGATCGAGGCGCTGGAGGACCGGCCTCAGGACTTTCAGGACCACGACATGGTGGTGATCCGCTACGAGGGACCGAGAGGCGCTCCGGGCATGCCCGAAATGCTGGATCCCACGTCCCGGATCACGGCGTTGTGCCGCCAGCGGGATATCACCATCGCCCTCATGACCGACGCCCGGTTCTCGGGAGGCTCGGTCGGACTTGTGGTCGGCCACGTCGCTCCCGAGGCCTTCCTCGGCGGGCCGATCGCCCTGGTGGAGGATGGGGACACGATCGTCGTCAATCTCGAAACCGACCGCATCGACTGCCCGCCCTTGGACGACTCCGAGACCTTCGCCCGGCGGTCATCCGCTTGGCAGGCGGCAGTCGAGGCGAACGGTGGCATCAGCCCGGACGCCACACCGGTCACCCACCGTGTCCTGAAGAGGATGCGCGCCACGGCACTCCCGGCACTTCTCGGCGGCGGAATGACCGGCAGCTGACGGGCTCTTCGATCAGGGAAGAACCGCGGGCCGCGTCCGTCGACGGAGGCTCTCTACAACTCCTCAGCTGAGTCGATGGTATGGAGGATGAACTCGGCCGTCCTTCGGGCCCGGGTGCGTATGTCGCGGAATGCCGGGTCGCCGGGCCGGCCCCGCCAGTAGCCGAGGCCCTCCCTGATGATCGGATGCCATTCACCACCGAACACGTCGAGCGCGTACTCGCCCGCCGCTTCCTTCGAGATGACATCGCCGGTGGCGATGGTGTGGTGCAGGCGGGGTGGTCCGAGGACTCCCCACGCCGTGAACCATCTCGGTCGGAACCGCATCCCGCCCGCATGGCGTGCCGTGAGGAGCCACGCGGCCAGCGGCCGCCAGTAGGACTCGAGATTGTCACGATTCCAGAGCTCCAACCGCTCAGGTTCAGGGAGCAGGCCGAGCGATTCTGGCACCGGACCTCTGACGGCGACGCCGTGCTCGGCCAGCACCTTCCAGTCGACAGGGTTGACCCCGGAGTCCCGCCCGGCAGAGAACCCGACCCCGCAGTGGGATGCCACCGGGACGATCGTCGAGGCGGGACGACGGAGCTGGTCGGACCGGATGAACACACCGTTGCAGGTCCCCGAGAAGACGGAGCGACCACCGCGCAGTGCCGCCCAACCTGTGGAGGACGTGGAGATGCCATGCAGCAGCCGGAGGCGGCTCACCCCAGAAGGGCCCGGATCACCGTCGAGCACGGCGACAAAGTCGATGTCGCTTCGCCCCGACCGGTAGGCCCCCAGGGCCACTGAACCGGTGACATAGAAGCCGGTGATCACCCCGGGCAAGAGGCGATCCGCCAGCCTCAGGTACTGCTGGACAGAACGCGCCGCTGCATCAGGCAGCATCGAAGAATGGCTCCTGATACCGGCGACTCCGTTGGCACCTGATGGAGGCCCGGTCCGGATCAGGTTCGTCGATCCGATGGCGGAGACCGATCATCAGGCGGTCTACGACAGCCCCACGACATCACCGTTTTCGTCGATGTCGATGCGCTGGGCGGCCGGATGCGAGCTGAGCCCGGGCATGGTTCGCATGTCGCCACAGATGGCGTAGATGAACCCGGCACCGGCCGAGGCGCGAACTTCCCGAACCGGGAGGCGCCATCCGGTCGGTGCGCCCTTCAGCTTGGGGTCCGAGGAGATGGACAGGTGGGTCTTGGCGATGCAGATGGGCAGGTTTCGAAGACCGTTCGTCTCGAACAGCTCGAGACCGGCGGCCGCCGCGGGCAGGAAGTCGACACCGTCGGCGCCATAGACCGAGGTGGCGATGGTCTCGATCTTCGTGCGCAGGGACGCCTCATCGGGATAGAGGAAATGGAAGTCACTGGGTTCTTCGGCGGCGGCGACGACCGCCTCGGCCAGCTCGGCTGCACCGGCCCCACCGTCCCGGAAGTTGGAGGTGACCGCAGATCTGACTCCCATCGAGTCTGCGATCCCGCGGATGACCGCGTACTCGGAATCGAAATCGCCCGGAAATGCGTTGATGGCGACGACCGGGGTGACCCCGTGGATGAGCACGTTCTCGATCTGTTTCCGCAGGTTGGATCCACCGACCCGCACCTCGTCGGGATTCTCTTCCAGCAGCGCGGGTGGCAACGGCCGGCCGGCGACGATCCGGTGGCGTCCGGAATGGGCCTTCAGGGCGCGCACGGTGGTGACGATCACAGCCGCGTCGGGTACCAGCCCCGAAACGCGGCACTTGATGTTGAAGAACCGCTCGGCCCCCATGTCGGCGCCGAAGCCCGCTTCGGTGATGAGGAAGTCACCGCTGTGGATCCCGACGAAGTCGGCAATGATCGACGAATTCCCGTGGGCGATGTTCCCGAAAGGTCCGGCGTGGACGAGGACGGGCGAGTTCTCGAGCGTCTGCAGGAGGTTCGGCTTGATGGCATCGAGCATGATCACCGCCATGGCACCGGCCGCTCCCAATTGTTCGGCGGTCACCGGCTCCCCTTTGGTGGTGAAGCCGACGATGATGCGACCGAGGCGGGAGCGCATGTCGTGGAGCGAGGTGGACAGGGCGAGGATGGCCATCACCTCGGAAGCGGCCGTGATGTCGAATCCCGTCTGACGGGGCGTGCCGTCCTCTTTGGATCCGAGTCCGACGACCATGTTCCGCAGCGCCCTGTCGTTCACGTCGAGTACCCGACGCCAGGTGATGGCGTGCGGGTCGATCTGCAGGTCGTTGCTCTGATAGATGTGATTGTCGAGCATGGCCGAAAGCGTGTTGTGGGCGGCCGTCACTGCGTGCATGTCACCGGTCAGGTGCAGGTTGAGAGCTTCGAAGGGCGCCGCCTGGCTGTAGCCCCCACCCGCGGCCCCGCCCTTTATCCCGAACGTGGGGCCCATCGATGCCTGTCGGATGGCGGCGGTGGCCCGTTTGCCGATGTGCCCCATCCCCTGGGCCAGTCCGATGGTGGTCGTGGTCTTGCCTTCACCGAGGGGCGTCGGGGTCACCGCCGTCACCACCACGTATTTCGCCTTCGGCCGTGCAGCAAGAGCGGTGATGGAGTCGAGTTTGATCTTGGCCACGAACTCGCCGTAGGTCTCGAGGAGATCGGCACCGATGCCGATGTCGGCGGCGATGTCGGTCACCGGCCTGAGCCGGGCCTTGCGTGCGATTTCGAGTGCGGTGAGTTGTGGCTCGTCGGAGCCGGTCACAGGAGCCGGCCCGTCGGTGTGGCGAGGATCATGGCCGGTCCGGTCCCGCGGGCCTGGAGACCGGCGGGCAAGGCAAGGGTGACCGACGTGTCGGCACCTCGACTGGTCGAGTGCCGGATGCGATGCGATGTCCGCATGGGCCTCCTTCGCTCGGCGGGGGTTGGATGGTTCGGCATCGTAGTGCTCGACGGCGATGGCTTGTCGTTCGGAGTTCATCCCGGAAGCGAGGGGCGCAACCCTTGGGGGCGTGCTCACTGATGGCTCCGACCTACTCCTCCGCCGCCGAAGGCTGTTTGGCCCATCGAGACCATTCCGCCTGCCGGCGGTAGCCACGCGCCGCCCAGACGCTCTGGCCGAGTTCGTTGTCGTCCAGGACCATGGCGTCGATCCGGCCGGCTCCGAGCTCGGCCAGGCGCTGCTCTGCCCGGTCGAGGAGTTGGGTGGCCACGCCCCGGCGACGGTGGTCGGGGTGCACGGCGAGGCGGTAGACGTGATACCGCCACCCGTCCCATCCGGCGATCACCGATCCGACGAGCGCGCCGTCGACCTCGGCCAGGATGAGCGCGTCCGGGTCCCTGGTCATGAGGGCTTGGACGGATTCGGAGCTGTCGACCGGTCGGCTGGCGTTCTCGCCGCCGACAGCCCATAGCTGGAGCACCGCGGCGATGTCGCCCTTGCCGGCGGCCCGTACCGTCACAGCCATACGGCCTGATCCTACGCTGAGGCGGTCCGCCCCGGCATCGAAGGGCCCCGGCCATCGCGGCAGCGGTCCACGATCCATCCACTCGTCGAGCGTCGGCTGTGCCCAGAAGCCACGCCGGACGGGCCATGGATCGGCTGGTTACCGCGATTTTTGTGACCTTCGGCCCGGGCATGTGGACCCGGGATCCACCAAGCTGGTGTGCATCAACCCTCTGGAGGTCTGAAGATGGCAGTGACGGTGACGGGCGTAGATGCCCTCGAGATCCTGGATTCCCGGGGACGGCCCACGCTCGCCGTCTCGATCACGCTCGAGGACGGCACCGTGGCCCGGGCCGGCGTGCCTTCGGGCGCGTCGACCGGATCCCGAGAGGCGGTCGAGCTGCGTGACGGGGACCCGGGCCGATTCTCCGGCAAAGGTGTCCTCAGGGCCGCCGGCAACGTCAACGGGGAGATCGCCGAAGGGATTGGAGGACGGACATTCTCCGATCTGGCCGAGCTGGATCGCACACTGATCGATCTCGATGGCACCGAGAACAAGTCCCGCCTCGGGGCGAACGCGGTCGTCGGGGTGTCGATGGCCGCGGCCCGGGCCATCGCCGCCTCGGCCGGCGTGGCGCTCTGGCGCTCGCTGAACCCGGCCGGCGTGTCCGCCCGTCTCCCGGTGCCGCACTTCAACGTGGTCAACGGAGGGGTCCACGCTCCCAACGATCTGGATTTCCAGGAGTTCATGGTGGCGCCGATCGGCGCTCCCACCATGGCAGAAGCCGTGCGGGCGGGCGCGGAGATCTATGCCACCCTGCGGAGCCTGTTGTCGGCCAAGGGTTTTGCCACCGGGCTCGGAGACGAGGGCGGCTTTGCTCCCGAGATCGACCAGCCCGAGGAGGTGCTTGCCCTCCTCGTCCGAGCCATCGAGGAGGCCGGCTACCGGCCCGGTGGCGACGGGGTGGCCATCGCCATGGACCCGGCCTCGAGCGAGTTCTATCGGGACGGGAAGTACCACGTGGCCGGAGAATCGCTTTCGAGCGACGACATGATCGATCGCTACGCGGAGATCATCGAGCACTATCCGGTGTGGCTTCTCGAAGACGGCCTGGCCGAGTCGGACTGGGGCGGGTGGGAACGCCTCACCGCCCGGCTGGGCGATCGTGTGGAGCTGGTCGGCGACGACATCTTGTGCACCAACCCGTCGATCATCGCCGAGGCGATCACCCGCAACGTCGGTAATGCCTCGCTCATCAAGGTCAACCAGATCGGCACGGTGACCGAGACACTCGAGGCGATGCGGATCTGCCGCCAGGCGCACTGGTCGCAATTCGTCTCGCATCGCTCGGGTGAGACCGAAGACAGCTTCATCGCCGATCTGGCCGTCGGCTCCGGTTGTGGTCATCTCAAGAGCGGTGCGCCGGCGCGTGGCGAACGGGTGACCAAGTACAACCGGCTCATGGAGATCGATGCATCGGCATCGTTGCCGTACGGTCTGGCCGAGTAGGGGACCCACCTGGAGGACGCCACCGTGTCGGTCCTCGGCCCGGGGCCGTTCAGAACCCTGACGACCAGGGGACTGCAGGCACGCACGGCTGATCTGATAGAACCGGGCGGTGGACGATTTCGAGGTGTTGTGGCTGGAGGAGCCTGAACAGATCGTGCAGGCCGCAGGGGTCACCGCCCGTTCGATGCGGGACAGCCCGAACTCTGTGGCCGTCTCCGACGATCCCTTCGTTCGGCTGGAGATGCTCTACAGCACGTTTGGCGGGTTGCTCGGCGATGCACGGGTGGCGGGGGTCCGGCGGGGTGACTGCGTGCTGGGTGCAGCCGGCGCTCTCCAACCGGGGCGCTGTATCGATGCCATGCTTCCGGAAGAGGTCAGAACGCTGGCCGCACCTCCACCGGATGCGAGCGACGCCGCCCGGTTCTTGTACAGCGGATCGATCATGGCTGCACACGACCCGGGTGAGCCCCACTGGCATGTCGGGCCGGTCGGGGTGGAACCGGGATTCCAGGGCATGGGCCTGGGGCGGGCCGCCATGAGGCTTCTCTGCGACGAGTTCGACGAGCGCCACCGACTGGCGTGGCTGGAGACCGACAAGCCGGAGAACGTCCGGTTCTACATCGGCCTCGGCTTCGAGGTGGTCGAGGAAGCACCGATGCTGGCGTCGAACTTCTGGTTCATGCGGCGCCACCCGCGGTAGGCCCGTGTCCACCGTCAAGATGGCCGGCTGCCCCCTGAACACCTGGCACCGGCTCGGCACCAGCAAACAGCAGACCTCTTGGTCGTGAACGGCCCATCGGTCGGATCTCCCCGGTGTCCTCGTCCTTCCCGCTCACCTCGGCGCCCTTCCAGCGGGCGGTGCGATCCTTGACGTCCGTGGCCGCGTCGTAAGGCTCCGAATAGTACCGAGCGGTCGACGAGAATTGTGTGATCGCTCCCGTTGTCGGCGCTCAGGCGTCGCGGCGCACGAGGACCCAGCACCCGATGCCGAGGGTCACCGCGGCGTACACAGCGAGCAGAGCGAAGCCCATCCACGGACTGAAGGCCGGCCCGAGCCGGTCGGGCGCGCCGTCGGTGGAGAACATGACCAGGCCGATGTTGGCCGGCAGGTACCGGGCCACGGCGTTGCTGATCGACACGGGCAACGCCTCGACGATGAGGGGTAGGACCAGTACCACCCCGACGAAGGTCGAGATGGCCCCGGCGGTGTGCCTGATGATCGTGGCCAGTCCCAGTGCCAGCAGCCCGAGCACGGCCAGGTAGAGGCCACCCCCGACCACGGCGCGCAGGACGCCCGGCTGGCCCAGTGACGCGGAGCCTGTCGAGAGCACGGCCTGGATGCTGTGGGGGACTTTCACCCCGTGCTGCTGAGCCTGCTGCGCCACGGCGGCCGCCGTACCGACCGCGTGCTTGGCCGACAAGATGGCCTGGCCGATGGCGAAGGCAGTGAAGGCGAGGATCTCGCTCACCACTACCGCCACCGCTCCGAACAC
>JBEKOI010000174.1:0-8553 GCA_049521915.1 Acidimicrobiales bacterium
ACCGTGCCCACGACCCGTCCCCGTTGCCAGTCGGAGGCCAGGGTGGCCGCGTAGGGCACGAGGATCTGGGCGGCCACCGAACAGAGCCCGGCGACGGCGATGGCGGCGATCAGGACCACGATGTCCGGGGCTGCTGCCGCCGCGAACAGGGCCAGGGCCGACACCGCCAGTATCCCGGGCACCAGTCTCCGACGGATGACGATATCCCCGAGCGGGACGATGAGGGCGAGGCCGACCCCGTAGCCGACCTGGGCCGCGGTGATGATGAGGGCCGCCGTCCCCGAACCGGTGTGGAGGTCCCTGGCCATGAGGGGGAGGAGCGGCTGGGCGTAGTAGAGGTTGGCCACCGAGACGCCGCAGGCCACGGCGAAGAGCGCCACCATCCAGGGTCCCATTCCCTCGTGATCTTCCGCTGGGTGCATCGAGCCCGGCCCTTCGCCCTTGTCATGACGGTCGTGTCGAAATCCCAGGCTAGGACCGGGATCAGCAGTGCCGTGCCCGCCAAAATGGCCTGTGCCGGCCATCGGCTCCCGGCCCGGCGACCCTGCTCGTAGACTCAGGTGCATGCAGCGAGTCGGCGATGAGCTCAGGGGGGGACCGATCACTGGTTCGACAGCCGGAGAGGCGGAGGATCCCGGTCTCGACCGGATCCTGACCGCACCCAATGCCATCACCCTGGTGCGACTGGCCTGCATCCCGCTGTTCCTCTGGCTCCTGTTCGGGACCGGGCACCAGACGGCGGCGGCCGTGCTGCTGGCCGTGCTCGGGGCGACCGACTGGGTGGACGGGTTCGTCGCCCGCCGGTTTCACCAGGTCTCCACCGTCGGGAAGGTGCTCGATCCGGTGGCCGACCGGATCCTGGTCGTCACCGCGGTGGTGGCCATCATCGTGTACGGGGCGGTCCCGGTCTGGTTCGGTGCGGCCACGCTGGCCCGCGAAGTCGTGGTGTCGGGGGCCGTGCTGCTGCTGGCGTCACTCGGAGCCACGCGGATCGACGTCCTGTGGGTCGGCAAGGCGGGCACGTTCGCGCTCATGTTCGCCTATCCGGCCTTCCTGCTGGGTGACGGCACCGCCCAGTGGCAGAGCCCGATCCGGGTCATCGCCTGGGTGACCGGCAGCATCGGGCTGGCCCTGGCCTGGATCGCGGCCGCTTCCTACGTTCCGCTGGCCCGCAACGCACTGGCCGACGGGCGCCGGTCGAGAGCGGGGAGGTCACCTTCATGAAGGCGGTCATCATGGCCGGTGGCGAGGGGACCCGGCTCCGGCCCCTGACCTCCAACCAACCCAAGCCGATGCTTCCGATGGCCAACATCCCGATGATGGAGCACGTCGTCAATCTGCTGCGCCAGCACGGTCTGGAGGACATCGTGGTCACCGTGGCCTTCATGGCCAACGCCATCCGTACCTACTTCGGTGACGGATCGGAGTTCGGGGTCCGCATGGTCTACGCCACCGAGTCCACCCCCCTGGGGACGGCCGGTTCCGTCCGGAACGCCCGCGACGAGCTGGACGAGCGGTTCCTGGTCATCTCCGGTGATGTGCTGACCGACATCGACCTGGCCCAGGTGGTGTCGTTCCACGAGAAGCGCGGCGGCCTGGCCACCCTGGCGCTCAAAGCGGTCGACAATCCTCTCGAGTTCGGGATCGTCATCACCCGGGACGATGGTTCGATCGAGCGCTTCCTCGAGAAGCCGACCTGGGGACAGGTGTTCAGCGACACCATCAACACGGGCATCTACGTGCTCGAGCCCGAGGTCTTCGACTTCATCCCCGAAGGTCAGCCCGTCGACTTCTCCGGCGAGACGTTCCCCGAGGCGCTGGCGGCCGGGGAGCCGCTCTACGGCTATGTCGCCGACGGCTACTGGGAGGACGTGGGCACGCTCGAGGCCTACCTCAAGTCCCATCAGGACATCCTCGATCAACGGGTGCAGGTGGACATCAACGGCTTCCAGCTCCGGCCCCGGGTCTGGTTGGGCAAGGGCGCCGAGATCGACCCCTCGGTGGTCATCGAGGGTCCGGCGGTGATCGGCGACAACTGCGTAGTCGGGCCGGGGGCGGTTCTCGGCGAGTTCTGCACCCTCGGTCGGAACGTGCGCATCGGCGACAACGCGGTCCTGCAGCGCTCCGTGGTCCACGACAATACCTACCTCGGCTCGGGGGTCCGGGTCGACGGGAGTGTTCTCGGTCGGGGCTCCGACCTTCGTGAGGGGGTCCGGTGCGAAGAGGGGGTGGTCCTCGGCGACCAGTGCTTCGTCGGCGCCCACGCCGAGATCAAGGCCGGCGTGAAGATCTACCCCTTCAAGACCGTGGAGGCGGGGGCCACGGTCAATTCCTCCATCGTGTGGGAGTCGATGGGGGCCCGATCCCTGTTCGGCCGCGACGGCGTCCGCGGGCTGGCCAACGTCGACATCAGTCCCGAGTTGGCCGTCCGCCTCTCCATGGCCTGGGCCTCCACGTTCGAAAAGGGCGCGACCATCACCACCTCCCGGGACACCAGCCGGGCGGCCCGCGTGCTCAAGCGGGCCATCATGGTGGGCTGCAACGCGGCCGGTGTCAACGTCGACGACCTCGAGGCGGCAACCGTCCCGGTGACCAGGTTCCAGATCACCTCCTCGGCCAGCATGGCCGGAGTCACCGTGAGGCTCGCGCCCGACGACCCCCAGTCCGTGGTCTTCCGGTTCTTCGACAAAGAAGGGATCGACGTCGACGAGACCACCCAACGCAAGATCGAGAGGCTGTACCACCGCGAGGACTTCCGCCGGGTGCTGGCCAGGGAGATCGGTGATATCGGGTTCCCGCCCCGGTCGCTCGAGCACTACACGGCCGCACTGATCGAGTCGGTCGACCTCTCCAACGCCCGGGCCGCGGGGCTCAAACTGGTGCTCGACTACTCCTTCGGGACCACCAGCTTCGTCATGCCCAACCTGCTGGCCAAGCTCGAGGCCGAGGTGCTGGTGGTCAATCCCTACGCCAATACGGCTGGAGTGCTCGGGTTCGATCGCCAGACCAGCGCGGCCCGTGTCACCGAGTTGGTCCGCGCCTCGGGGGCCCACCTCGGTGCGGTCCTTGATCCGGGGGGCGAGCACGTGGTGATCGTGGACGACCTGGGCCATGCCCTGAGCGATGACGAGGCGCTCCTGGTGCTGCTCAGACTGGTGACCGAGTCCACGCCCTCGGCGCGGGTGGCGCTACCGGTGGCCGCCAGCCGCGTGGCCGAGGAGATCTGCCGGAAGGCGGGCGCCGAGATCGTATGGACCAAGCTCTCCGCCTCCCACCTCATGGAGGTGGCCCGTTCAGAGAACGTCACCCTGGCGGCCAGCCAGTCGGGAGGTTTCATCTTCCCCCGCTTCCTGCCCGCCTACGACGGGGCGGCCACGCTGGTCAATCTGTTGGCCCTGTTGACGGCGGCGGACGTGAAGCTGTCCGAGCTGGTGTCGGAGCTCCCCAAGGTGCACATCGTCCACCATGCCGTGCACACCCCGTGGGACCAGAAGGGCATGGTCATGCGCACCCTGGTGGAGGGTTCACAAGGGCGTGACCTGGTGTTGGTGGACGGGGTCAAGGTGATCGAGGACGACGGCTGGGCCCTTGTGCTCCCCGACCCCGAGGAGCCGCTCACCCACGTGTGGGCGGAGGGGAGCAGCGATTCGGCCGCCGAGAGCAGGGCCAAGGAGTACGTCGTCCGCCTCGAGCAGCTCCTGCGCTGATCGGCAGCCTCGGCGTCGGGGGTGCCCGTCAGGTATGGTCCGCACCTATGAACGTGCCTGAAGACCTGCGCTACTCCACGGACCACGAATGGGCCAGAGAGGAGGGAGGGCGCGTCCGGGTGGGGATCACCGACTACGCTCAGGACGCCCTCGGGGACGTGGTGTTCGTGGACCTTCCCAGCCCGGGGAGAACGGTGGAGGCGGGGGGTCTGCTGGGCGAGGTCGAATCGACCAAATCGGTGTCGGAGATCTATGCACCGGTGGCCGGTGAAGTGGCCGCGGTCAACACCGTGCTGGCCGGCGCTCCAGAGACGCTCAACACCGACCCCTACGGGGACGGCTGGATCTGCGAGATCGTCCCGGCGGATCCGTCGGCGCTGGAATCGCTGCTCGACCCGAGCGGCTACCGGCAGCTCACCGACAGCTGATCGTCGCGGGTGGGCGCGTTGAGCCTCACGAGCAGGGACATGGGAGCGGCTACCGTAGTTGGGGTGTTCTGCCCGACCTGCGGCCATCTCAATCCGTCCGGCGTCAACTTCTGTTCGTCGTGCGGTGCGGCATTGGTGACAACTGCTCCCGACACCTCGGTGTCGATGAACCCCATCGAGGAGCTGGGTGACGGCGCCGACGACGAGAGCGCGGTCGGTCTGCTGGAGCTTCCCCGTGGCGTCGGCCTGCTGGTGGTCAAGCGCGGGACGGACGTCGGCGCCCGCTTCACCCTCGACGCCGACGTCACCCGGGCCGGGCGTCATCCGGAGAGCGATATCTTCCTCGACGACATCACCGTCTCGCGTCGGCACGCGGAATTTGTGACCCGGGGAACGGTGACCACGGTGCGCGACGTCGGTTCCCTCAACGGGACCTATGTCAACCGGGAGCGGATCGAGGAGGTCCAGCTGTCGAGCGGGGACGAGGTCCAGATCGGGAAGTTCAAGCTCTTGTACCTGGTGGCCGCGGGCGAATGAGCGCACCGGTGCCCGGAGCGGCAGTCGGCGCGGAGGCCCGATGAGCAGCAGATCGTATCTGTCCATCGGTGACGTGTTGACGCTCCTGCGACAGGAATTCCCCGACGTCACCATCTCGAAGATCCGCTTTCTGGAGAGCCAGGGGCTCGTGAACCCCGAGCGGACCCCTTCGGGCTACCGGAAGTTCTACGAACACGACGTGGAGCGCCTGCGCTGGGTGCTCCGCCAGCAGCGAGAGCACTTCCTGCCGCTCAAGGTGATCAAGGACCGGTTGGACGACGATCCCGAAGGGTCTGACCCGACCGGTTCGCTGGCGGCCGCAACCCCGGGGACGCCGGCATCGGCCGAGGCCGCGACGCGGAACTCCGCTTCGGCGGGTGGGAATCATTCCGACGAGCCGGTGCTGGTCGGCCAGCGGGTGTCCGCCGACGCGCCGGCCGCCAAAGCGGCTGACGTTTCGACAGGTCCGTCGGCCAGATCGGCGGGTGGGCCCATGCTCCCCGGCATCGAGACCTCGTACAGCGCCGCGCCGAACCCTGCGGGCTCGAAGTCCGCCGCCGGAGCGGGCGGCTCCCAGCCCAACGTCCCCGCGGCCCCGGCTGCGCCGTCGGCCGCCCCGTCCACACCCCGTCTGGATGTGTCGGAGCGCACGTCGGCTTCCGGACCGTCGACGGTTCCGGCTTCCGAGCCGGCGGCTGAACCGGCGGCCAGCACGGCGGCGGGCACGGCGTCCGACACGGCCCACGACGCGCCCTCGGCCGGCACCTCTGCCGGCAAGGGTGCTCCGGCATCGGACGCCCCGGGCCCGACCGGGGGCCCGACCCGTCCGCGGCGGGCGAAGACGACATCGGGAGGCCACGGGGGAGGGGCCCCGGCGGGCGAGCCCGACGCTCACGTGGCGGCCGAGCCGGCCTCTGCTGGTGCCGCCGCGCCCGGCCGCCCGGCCCCGGCCGGTCTCGACGAGGCCAGGATGTCGGTGGAGGAGCTGTCCGCCTCATGCGGTCTCGAGGTCAGCGTGCTGCTCGAGCTACAAGAGTTCGGCCTCCTCAGCTCGACGGTCGTCGCCGGCCTCGAGTATTTCGACCAGGACGCTCTGGCGGTGGCCACGGTGGCCGCGCAGTTCGCTCAGTTCGGCATCGAGCCCCGCCATCTCCGGCTCTACAAGAACGCCGCCGACCGGGAGGCGGGATTCGTGGAGCAGATCGTGCTCCCCCTCGTCCGGCAGAGGAACCCCGAGGCCCGCGCCCGGGCCCACGAGATGGTGGACGAGTTGTCCCGGCTGGGCCACCAGCTCAGGGGTGCCCTGCTCCGGAATGCCCTCAGCGACCTCCTGAACGGCTGACCGGCTGTCATTGTCGGGAGGACCCCGTCCGGGGCATCCGGCCGATCACCGGTGGCGGGGCCCGATCGCACATATGCCCGCTGCCGAGTAAGTTTGCGTGCATGGTCGAAGTCCGGCTTCGGGCGGTGCGTGTGGACCTTCAGTCGAACACGCCCGTACTCCTGCTCCAGGAGTCGGAGGGACTGGGTCGGACGCTGCCCATCTTCATCGGGGCTCCCGAGGCCACCGCCATCGCCTTCGCCCTCCAGGGGATGGACACGCCCCGCCCGATGACCCATGATCTGATCCGTGACCTGCTCGATGCCCTGGGGGCCGATGTGGTCAGGGTGGTCATCACCGAGCTGAAGACGGCCACCTACTTCGCGGAGATCGTGCTCCAGTACGGCCAGCGGGAGATCCCGGTCTCGTCGCGGCCCTCGGATGCCGTGGCCGTGGCTGTTCGCACCGGAGCCCCGCTCTTCGTGGCCGACGACCTCATGGACAGCGAAGGGATCATGCTGGCGGTGGACGAGGAGGACGAGGACGAGTCCGACGAGGATGACGACGAGGGGTCGAACCCCGACGAGCTGGTCGGCGAATTCAGGAACTTCCTCGATTCGATCCGGCCGGAGGACTTCTCTTCCTGAGCAGGTCCCGCCGGCCTCGCCCTCGCCACCCGGTATCCCGAGGCGGTGCACGGGCGGCGGTTATCCTACGACGGCGCGTCGGCGCTTCCCGTCGCCGGTGCGGTCCCCCGACCAGAGGAGTGCGAGCATGAGGTACCGCGGCGGCCTGGTGGCCGCGCTGGCCCTTTCGGGGGCGATGCTGGGTGCGTGCTCGTCGAGCCCGTCCACCGCGTCCTCGACCACTTCCGCCTCCACCACCTCGACCCGCGCCACGTCGGCCACGACCTCGTCGACCGGCGGTACTCCGACCACGTCCCCCGGGACCGCCCGGTGCGCCACCGCCCGCCTGCACGGATCGGTCATCGGGAGCAACGGCGCCGCCGGCACCATCGAGACGACGGTCGCCCTCAAGAGCACGTCCCCGACCCCGTGCATCCTGGGCGGGTATCCCGGACTGCTGCTGTTGAGCTCGTCAGGCTCGTCCCTGCCGACCAAGGTCGTCCGCGGCGGGACCTACTCCTTCACCTCCATGGCCCCGACCACGGTGACGCTGGCCATGGGCGAGTCGGTCTACTTCAACATCGGCTACTCGGATGTTCCGACCGGCCAGGAGACGAGCTGCCCGACGTCGTCGTCCGTCGAAGTCACCCCACCGAACGCCTACGACCATCTCGTCCTGGCAGTGAGGATGGCTCCGTGCGGGGGAGGGACCCTGGTGGTGTCACCGGTGTTCCCGAGCCCGGGGTCCACCTCCGACACTGCAACCACGGCGCCGGGCGGCTGAAGCGGCCGGGTCCGGAGCCCCGGTCAGGGTGTCCCCGGCCTCACCAGCATCCGACCGCGGGCTCCACCGGCCAGGATGAGCTCGAGGGCGGGCCCGAGCTCATCGAGGGTCAGCTCGCGTCGGACCATGTCGTCGAGGAGCCGGCGCGGGAAGGCCGTGGCCATCTCCTTCCAGACGTGGCGACGTTCGGCGATCGGGGTCGAGACGGTGTCGACGCCGATGAGGGAGGCGTTCCGCACGATGAACGGAAAGACCGAGGACTCGAAGGTGGGTCCACCGGTCAACCCGCTGGCGGCCACCGCCGCCCCGTAGCGCAGCGTCCGCAGGACGAGGGCCAGCGTGGGCCCACCCACGCAGTCCACCGCGCCGGCCCACCGTTCGGGGCCGAGGGTCCGCTCCGGCGCGCTGTCCAGCTCGGCGCGACCGATCACCTGGGTGGCGCCCAGGCCCATCAGGTACTCCCGCTCGTCGGCCTTGCCCGTGCTGGCCACGACCTGGTAGTTGCGGGAGGCCAGGAGCGAGACGGCCATGCTGCCCACCCCTCCCGAGGCCCCCGTGACCAGCACCGGCCCGTCTTCGGGGGCCAGACCGTGGTGCTCGAGCCGGTGGAGGGAGAGGGCGGCGGTGAACCCCGCGGTGCCGATGGTGGCGGCCGAGCGGGCATCGAGGCCGTCGGGCAGCGGTACCACCCACGCCGCCGGTACCCGGGCCAGCTGGGAGAACCCGCCGTGATGGGCCACACCGAGGTCGTAGCCGTGGGCGATGACCTGCCGTCCGGCCTCGACGGAGGGATCGCCGGAGTCGAGCACGGTTCCGACCAGATCGACGCCGGGGATGAGGGGCGAGAGCCGGGCCACCCGGTTGCCCGGCCGGGTCACCATGCCGTCCTTGTAGTTGACGGCCGACCAGTCGACTCTGATGGTCACGTCGCCCTCACCCAGGTCGCGGGCCGCCATGGTCCGGACCACACCGTCGACGGCCTCGCCGGTGCGGGTCACCACGTAGGCCGAGAACTCGGCGGGCACGGTCCGATCGGGGGGCGCAGACACCGGCGGGGGCGCCGGGGGAGAGGTACTCATGGCTGGTACCGTACCGACCCGATCCACCGCCGGCGCAAGCCGGCTACCCGGAGTGCGGACCCCGGCTCCGG
>JBEKOI010000175.1:0-16097 GCA_049521915.1 Acidimicrobiales bacterium
TCCAGCCCGCTCGACGTGGGGGTCACCCAGGTCGGCTACTGCGAAGCCACCGACACCAGCACCAGCACGCCCACCGTGACCTGCTCCCTCTTCAGCGGGGACACGATCGGTGCCTCGACCACCGTGACGGCCACGCTCTACGGGGTGACCAACCCCGGCGCCGGCTACGACACGCTCTCCGTCTCCACGACCTCGGATCCAATGCCGGTGAGTTCGGCCATCTACGACATCGAGGCCCAGGTGGCGGCCATCGACTCGTGCACGGTCCCGGGCTTCGGAACGACGAATTTCCCGGCGGTGGTCTCGGCATCCACTGCCCCACCATCGAGCATCGACGCGGGTGGGACCTTCCAGACGACGCTGGGATCCCACATCACCATTCCCGCGTCGGTCATCAACCACTTCCGGGGCCTCGGGGCCACTTCGCTCACCATCAGCTCGCAGACGACCGGTGAAGACGGGCTCACTTCAGGGGGAGCACCGAGCGGGGCAGTGAGCCCGAACACCGAGTCGACGTCTGCCATCGACCTGCCTCAGAGCGACAACCTGGTGGCCAACACCCCGTACACCTATGACACCACCTACACCCCGGTGACCTGGCAGACCGGCCCAGGATCCGGGCCGGTCGACTTCAGCCCCGGGACCATCGACACGGTAGCCACTCTCGTCGGTAGCGGGACCCCGACCACCGTGACCATCACCTGCACCCCGCCCCCCGCGGTGGCTGATCTCGGACAGACCACCGTCGATCCACCTCCGGCCACCCCCACCCTCCAGGTCTCGTCCACGCCGCCGCTCCAGGACCAGGTGAGTGCCGGAACCGACGGCGGATGGGGGGCCACCATCACCAACACCTCGACAGCCACGGTCACCGGCCTGTCGGCCACGGTGAGCCTGAGCCATGGTGGGGTCCCGGTGTCCTACGACCTCACGGGCATGGCCGCCTCGGGGACCAGCTGCTCGCCCTCGGGGCCCGGCACGATCGCCTGCTCGATGGGGACCCTGGCCGCTGGGACCACCGATACCCTCGATGTGCTGGTCAACACCGCCGGCCTGGCCCAAGGCACCACCATCTCCGGCTCGGCCACGATCACCTCGTCCGATGCCGGGAGCAAATCGACCACGTTCGGGCCCCTCGGGATCATCGTGGTCCAGGGTGGAAACGGCACCGCGGCTGTGGCCGCTCCGGGGATCCCCCTTGTCAGCACCAAGGCCCTCCTCAGTGCAGCGAAGGCCTCGATCACGCTTACGCTACCCACGGCCAAGGTCAGGAAGGTCAACCGGGCCGAGCAGCTGGCTTTCGACGCCTCGTCCGTCACCACCACGCTGGTCACCCCGCCACCAGTGGCGGTGACCCTCGAGTCCCTCGCTCCTTCGAAGGAACCGGCATTGTGCCCACCGACCGGATCGCTGAAGTGCGAGGGCAACATCGTCCAGGTGGTGGGCAATTTCTCGGCCTACACCAACAAGCAGGCCCCGATTGTGGCTGTGCTCAGGTTCTTCTACGGCTCGCACGTTCCCGCAGGGACGGTCTACATGCTCAAGCCGAACGGCAGGACGGTGGTCAAACTGGCGGCCTGTATCAAGTCCGCCAGCGGGTACAACACGCCCTGCGTGTTCGGGAAGGAAGTGATCGGCGGCACCGCCAGCCATGACACTCTCTACGCCCAGGACTCGGTGTACTTCACCGGTGGCGATCCGGCCATGGGCCGGCGTTGACGGTCGTCAGATCGCCGCTCTCGGATGGCCGAAACCCGCGCCCCTGGGCTCAGAGGACCTTGGAGAGGAACGACCGGGTGCGCTCGTGCCGGGGGTCGGTGAGCACCTGGACGGGGTCGCCGGCCTCCACCACCACCCCGCCGTCCATGAAGACCACGGTGTCGCCGACCTCGCGGGCGAAGCCCATCTCGTGGGTGACCACGATCATGGTCATGCCGTCGTCGGCCAGGCCGCGCATCACGTCGAGCACGTCACCCACCAGTTCGGGGTCGAGGGCGGAGGTCGGCTCGTCGAAGAGCATCAGCTTGGGCTCCATGGCCAGGGCCCGGGCGATGGCCACCCGCTGCTGCTGGCCCCCCGAGAGCTGGTTGGGGTAGCTCGACACCTTGTCGGCCAGGCCGACTCGCTCCAGGAGGCGGCGGGCCCGCTCCCGGGCGACCTCCGTGGACTCGCGGCGCACTCGGACCGGGCCCGACATGACGTTGTCGAGCACGCTCATGTGGGGGAAGAGGTTGAACCGCTGGAAGACCATGCCGATCTCGGCCCGCTTGCCGCAAACCTCCCGGTCGCGCAGCTCGTAGAGCTTGTCGCCGCTCAGCCGGTACCCGACCAGCTCGCCGTCGACCGAGAGCTCCCCACTGTCCACCTTCTCGAGGTGGTTGATGCACCGCAGGAAGGTGCTCTTGCCTGAGCCCGACGGGCCGATCAGGCACAGCACCTCGCCCCGGTTGACGGTCAGGTCGATGCCCTTGAGGACCTCGGTCCGGCCGAACGACTTGCAGACCTGGCGCGCCTCGACCATCGGCTCACTCATGTGGCGCCACCCATGGGGCCTCGGCCAGCGGCGGCACCGGTTCGGCCCGAACGTGGAGCAGCGACTGCCGCACTCGCTGGAAGGGGGTGGGCGGCAGTGCCCGGAGGGATCCGCGGGCGTAGTGGCGCTCGACGTAGTACTGCCCCACGGTGAGGATCGAGGTGAAGAACAGATACCAGATGCTGGCCACCAGCAACAGCGGCACGGTCTCGTAGTTGGCGTTGGACACGTTCTGGGTGGCGGTGAAGAGCTCGGTCACCGCGATCACGTAGACGAGCGAGGTGGTCTTGAGCATCGAGATGGTCTCGTTGCCGGTCGGCGGGATGATGACCCGCATGGCCTGGGGCAGGACGATGAGCCGGAGGGTCTGGCGCCTGGACATTCCGAGCGACTGGGCGGCCTCGGTCTGACCCTCGTCGACCGAGATGATCCCGGCCCGGACGATCTCGGCCATGTAGGCGCCCTCGTTCAGGCTGAGACCCAGTGCGCCGGCCACGAAGGAGGTCACCAGCACGTTGGCGTCGACGGTGACGAATCCGGGCCCGAACGGGATCCCGAAGGACAGGTGCGGGTAGAGGTAGGTGATCCCCACGTACCAGAAGAACAGCTGGACCAGCACCGGCGTCCCCCGGAAGAACCAGATGTAGATCCAGGCCGACCCGGAGAGCAGCCGGTTGGGGGACAGGCGCATCACCGCCAACAGCACTCCGATGGTGATGCCCGCCAGCATGGCGATGACCGTCAGCTCCAAGGTCACCCCGATGCCGCGGAGGATCGGATGGTAGAAGAGGTACTTCCCCACCACCCCCCACTGGAACCGGCCTTCGCGGACCCCTCCTCGCTCGACGTGGGAGAAGAGCAGGGTGTTGACCATCATGGCCGCCACCACCAGCACCGCGGCGCTGGCCACCCAGCGCCCCGGGTGGCGTACGGGGACCACTGTCGGGGCCGAAGCTGCGGCCGTTCGCGGCGGTTCGGACGTCGGTAGGTCGGACGTTGGTGGCTCGGGCCCCGGCGGCTCGGGCCTGGGCGGCTCGGTCATCGCTCAGGTTGTCCGGGGCCGGTCGGGGGGACTAGCTGGTGGCGCCGTTGACCACCGACTTGGTCACCGCACCGGACTCCACGCCCCACTTGGTCAGGATCTGCTTGTAGATGCCGTTGGAGATGAGCAGGTTCACCGCCCCCTGCACCGGGGTGGCCATACCGTTGCCCTTGGGGAGGGCCAGCCCGTAGGGGGCGACCTCGAAGGCGGTGCCGCTGTTCTGGAACACCCCGTTGGATGTGGCCACGATGTAGCCGGCCACCTGCGAGTCGGCGAAGCCGACGTCGGCCCGGCCACTGGAGACGGCCACGTTGGCCTCGCTCTGGTTGCCGAAGGCGAGGACGGTGACCGTCGGCTTGCCGGCCTTGGTGCAGGCCTTGGCCTCGGTCTGGGCGTCGGTCTGCTCGGTGGTGCCCGACTCCACCGACACGGTGTGGCCGCACAGGGAGGTGAGGCCGTTGAAAGCCAGGGAGCTGCCGGACTTCACGTAGAAGCCCTCCCCGGCGGTGAAGTAGTCGACGAAGTCGACCACTTTCTGCCGGGCAATGGTATCGGTGAACGACGAGGCGCCCATGTCGTACTTGCCGCTCTGGATCCCCGGGATGATGGTGTCGAAGGTGGCGTTGATCAGCTTGGGCTTGAGGCCGAGGACCTGGCTGATGGCGGTGGCCAGGTCGGCGTCCATGCCCACGATGGTGGACCCGTTGGGGGCGATGAACTCATCCGGGGCGTAGGTGGCGTCGAGGGCGATGGTCAGGGTGCCCTTGGACTTCACCGAGGAGGGAACCGAGGCCGCCAGCGCGGTATCGGTCGGCTGGGTCGGGATCACCGTCGTCGGCAGCGAAGGGCCGGCCGCGGTGGTCGAGGACGAAGCTTGGGTGGTGGTCGTGGAATTGCTCGAGTTGCTCGAGCAGGCCGCGCCCAGGACGGCGACCACCCCGATCACGGTGGCCACTGCCGCCTTCCGGATTCCCCGCTTGGTGGGCATGAGCTGACCTCCACTGTCGATCGTCGAGTGACGGCAAAGTGTGACACGTAGGTGACGAACGTGCGAGCACCCACAGGCTCACCGGGATTCGGCTGAGGTGAACGCCCGTTCGACAATTTCGGCCATATCGGCCATCCCCAGCGAACTGGGATGGAGCGGGTAGCCGCCTGACGTCAGAACGAGTGGCTCGACCCAGCGGGAGTTGGAATCGGCGCAGGCGTCGTGCGAGGCACTCGGAGTGGCCATGTCGACATAACCGTCACCTGCTCTGGCGGCATCACCCGCCAGGCTCGCATCGAGGTCCATCTCGATGCTCCGTAGGTAGTCGAGGTCGTGGGTCGAAAACGGGAGCCTCGGCCAACAACCCGACCCGCTCGAGGGGAAGATATCGGGATAGCCGATGACGAACACCCTGGCGTGCGGGGCACGGGCTCTGATCTCCTTGAGGGACGTTGCCACCTTGGAACCGACCCTGTGGACGGCCACGGTCAACTGATTGACGCCATCGGCCGTGTAGTGCGACCTGCAGCTCCATCCGACCTTGGTGATGCCCCACGGTGTGGCGGCCACACAGTCGGCCGCGATGGTCGAGAAGCCAAGATCATTTCCGCCAATTCCGATGGAGACCAACGAGGTGGACGAACGGAGCGCAGACAGCTGGGCCGGGATTCCGGGGCCTTGGGATGCTGTCAGATCCTCGGTGGTGGCCCCGGCGCAACTTACGTCGCGCAGGGCCAGCCCAAGGGCCCGGGCGGTGAGGAAAGGGTAGCTGTCCGACGAACGCATGCATTGGCCGGGTGCGCTCGGCCCGGTGCGGGGTCCGAGCTGGACCGGAATGCCCGGACCCGATGTGAAGGAATCGCCCAATGCCACATAAGAGTGAACGACGGTGGCCGCAGAGCTGGTCCGGGAGGGTGTGGCGATCGCGGGTATGACGAACACCGTCACACCCAACCCGAAGAGGACCGTAGCGATGGCCAGTCGTCGATGGCGGGAAGGATGCGAGAGTGTCCGGAAGAGACCGCTCTGCTTCCGAGCCGTCGTGCTCCTCGTTTGGAGGCGTTTCATGCCGGCACGATGGTAGATGGCCGGATGCGGTGGCGGACGTCGCCCTCCAGGCTCAGCCAAGGCGTAGAAACGAACATGGCGATCTTCTGAGTTGGCCGCGAAAGTCCCAATGAAAAGCCACCGGGTGACATTGTTGGCACCCACCGTCCCCAAGGGGAGGCTCTGCCGGGAGTTGTTCGAGCCGGGATGCCAACCTCTTTGCCGGCTGCGACGACACGAGTAACGTTCAGTTGCAAGCGTTCGTTGGAAGAGCTTGGAGGAGCTTTTCGGGCGCTTTCTGGGGCTCGGGAGGTCAAGGACTCCGGCTCCGGGACTCTCGGTGAGAGTCCAGCCTACGCACACCAGATATCCAAGCAAGGGACAGATGAAAATGCGCATCCAGCGCCAATTCCTCACCGGCCGAATCTTGCGCCTCGTGGCTTTGGCCTTCATGGCCATTGCCGCTCTTGTTGTTGCGAATCCAGTCGACGCTGGCGCCGACACCGTCGCTCCGCCGACGAGCATTTCCTCGGATTGTTCGGCCAATGCCGGTGGGGTCCTGGGTACCTGGCTGAATGGTCTTCCCGATAATTCCACCGTTGAGTTTCCGACTGATGGTTGCTATCTGATAGGTACCTCGCTGAAGGTTCAATCCACAAGTGGATTGACAATCGTGGGGAATGGGACAACTCTTCGTCAGGCCTCGCCCGGACCAAAGACCACGATCCGGCCCATTGTCTTGCTGACGCTAGATCACGATCTCACAATGAACGGTCTGGACATTGATGGTGGGTATGACGGAGCCAACGGTGGCGTGAACTACGAGGGTAACTATGGGTTGCTCCTCGAAGCAGATAGCGGCGTGACCTTGGCTGGACTGAAGATCGATGACATCCAGGGAGACTTCATTGATCTCAATGCTCCCAATTCCGGATTCACCGGGACGAGTCACGCACTCAACACGAATGTGTCGGTGACTGACTCCACGTTCAAGAACGCGGGATACCACGGCGTGACCGTTGAGGCTGCCGATGGAGTGCTGTTCAGCGGTGACACGTTCTCGAACATCGGTGTCGATGCCATGGATTTTGAATACGACATCTATTCGACGGCATGGAAGAATGGAAAGCCGACAGAGGCAGCCGAAGATAACGTGACCATTACGAACGACACCTGGAATTCATTCGGTGACGATTGGTTCGCGTCGATCCAACCTCAGCTGCCCGGCGTGGATGAGGAAAATGTCGTATTGAGCGACAACACGGTCAATTCTGCCAACCCCCTCCTTCAAGTCAAGGGGTCGGCATTGAACCACGGCTTGACGATCACTGGAAATACCGCGACGAAGCCAGCCCGCTCCACGAGCGGTGGATCGATCACCAAACCCTATGTAGGCAGCACGATGACTATTAGTCACGTGGATGAGGTCAACATTGAGAACAATGTGTTTCCGGTATACGACGGAACTGCGAATTACTATCCCAACCATCCTTATTTGGCGGCCTTGGCCGCCACTGATTTGAGCGCCCTCGACCTTCAGGACAACAACTTCGAAGGTGCTCTAGGTATTCTGAACCCCTCCTCGTCGGGCAATACTGCGATGACCGCATGCGGGAATCTCTACGGTGTGAATGGGAAACGATCTGACGGCGCCTGCTGACGGCGAGTTGCCGGGCCGCGGCGCCATCTGTCCCGTTTAGGCTTTCTCAACGGCCTCAGTCTGCCCAGCCATCTCGACCACTCCCACTCCGGTGAAAGTCCCAGCTCAAAGTTGCCTGAGCTCGAACACTTGGATGAGGTTCTTGCCACCCACAGAGTCGGAGCTCCAAGCGACACCGCTGACACTCAATCTCAGTCTCAAGCTCGGTGGCATTGGCGTCGACAACCATAGGATGAGGCGAATCAGCGCCATCCCGCGGCACGGTGGGCGCGCGCGAGCATCGGACGGACTCACTCGAACCGAAGTCGCTGTGTGGGCGATGTTGGCCGTGTTGAGCATGGCCGTTGTGGCCTACCTCAGGTCATTGATCCTGCGGGAAGCCAACTCTTACTGGACATGGCTCGACGGCTGGGTCGTTTGTGGAATCGAGCTGGTCGCAAGTGGACTGTGCATTTCTAGGGCATTCGTCAATCGCCCGTCGGCCTGGGCCTCTTCGCCTGGACTATCGGTGATGTCGTTCTCACCGTCCAGTCGATGGGAAGCGTCACGCCTCCGTCGCCATCGGTGGCGGATCTCTTTTACATCGGGTTTTATCCGCTCGCCTTCGTTGCTGTTGTTCAACTCATCCGCGGACAAACGAGGCAGGTGACCGCGTCCAGCTGGCTGGATGGGGCTATTGCTGGCCTCGGTGCTGCGGCGGTGTGTTCAGCGGTTATTCTTCACGGTTCATCGGGACTTGGTGGCCCAGCCACGTTGGTTAATCTTGCCCTGCCCATCGGCGACGCGTTGCTACTGGGAGTCATCGTCGGCGGTTTCACCATCCTTCCGGACCGAAGCAAGGCTCCGTTGATGCTCATGGCGATCGCGGCAGCGTTGAATGTATTTGGTGACTCGTCAAACTTCCTGCAGGGCTCATTTGGGTCAACCCAGATCGGGATAGACCTCAATGCGATCGCATGGCCAACTGCAATCGTGTTGATGTCCATGGTTGTCTGGCTGCGGCTCAAGCCTCCGAGTCCAGTAATCCTTGAGAGACCAACCAACATTGGGCTGCCCACCTGTGCCGCCGCTGCGGCGCTCGCCCTCCTCCTGATGGGCACGTTCCTGCCTGTCGACCGTTTCTCCGTGGCGTTGGCGACCGCCACCCTGTTCTTCGTGGGGATCAGGCTTGTCATATCGGTTCGGGGACTTGAAGAGCTCAGCCAGGAGCGCCAACGCCAAGCCGTTACCGACGAGCTGACCGGACTTCGGAATAGGCGCTATCTGTTCAAGGTGCTAGATACCTTCTTCGCTGGACACCACGAGAACTCAGACGAGAGCCTTGCCTTCCTGTTCGTCGATCTCGACCGATTCAAGGAGATCAACGATTCATTTGGCCACCCTGCGGGTGACGAACTGTTGCGTCAACTGGGTGAACGGCTTGAAGGATCGCTGCGTGAGGACGATCTGCTCGTGCGCCTCGGTGGCGACGAATTCGCCGTTGTCCTCTCTGGCGATGTCGACTACGCGACATCGGTAGCCGAGCGTCTGACCCAGGATCTCCATCGGCCGTTTGTGCTGAATTCCGTCAACGCCAGCATTGGGGCGAGCATCGGGATCGCTCACGCTCCAACCGACGCCACTGACAGCGCCAGGCTCATCTGGTGCGCGGACGTCGCTATGTACCGGGCAAAACTCGGCAAGGTCCCCTTCGCGAGATTTATCCAGACTTTGGATGAAGGACAAGACCACATGCGCTTGGCCGAGGAACTCCGTGAAGCCATCGATCTCGGTCAGCTGGTATTGCACTATCAGCCTCAACTCGACCTCCGCACCCAGAACGTCGAGGCCGTCGAGGCCTTGATCCGCTGGCTTCACCCCCGATTGGGTCTTGTGCCACCGGATCAGTTCTTGCCATTGGCAGAGGAGGCCGGTCTCATGCAGGAGATCACTGCATGGGTCCTCGACACTGCTGTGGCTCAATGCGCTGCTTGGAGGAGCACGGGTCGCTCACTCTCTGTTGCTGTCAACGTCTCGCCGTCCAACCTGCTCGAAGCCGGCTTTGTTGACATGGTCAAGGATCGGTTGAGGCACCATGCACTGCCCCCGGCTGGACTCGTACTCGAGTTGACTGAGGCGAGAGTGATTGCAGAGTTCGGGACCTGCCAAAGAGTGATTGAAGAGTTGCGCGATTCTGGCATTGTTGTCTCTATCGATGACTTCGGGGCCGGGGTCACTTCGCTTGCCTATCTTCGGGATCTGGCGGTTCAGGAGCTGAAGTTGGACCGTTCGTTCATCAACCGAGTGGCTGACGGCCGCCAGCATCGGGACTTGGAGGTCGTTCGTTCGACCATAGAACTAGGGCATGCCTTGGGCCTGCGCATCGTCGCGGAGGGCATCGAAGATGAGCAGACCCTCAACTTGCTCACCGAGTACGGATGTGACGTGGCCCAGGGCTATTGCATCAGCAGGCCGAAACCAGCTGACGATCTCGCCTTCCGCAGACAGTCTCCGGAGGAATCAGCCTCCGAGAGGATCCCCGTTGAATAGGTGGCCCGGATTCATATGGCCGTGCGTGCGTGTGGGCTACCGACGTAACTCGGTTGACCTGGGTGTACCGCGGCCTCGTCGGAGCCACTTTCCACGCTATTGCTCTCGATTTTCCACATTGTTAGAGCATCTAAGTAACTCAGAAGGTCCTGGCAGCAGCCTCGAGAGGTGCTTGGCACCCACGGGTCTAGATCGGATGTGCATATTCGTGCCGGGCCTGCTCGCCGGTGCTTATCCAGTTCATCCCAGATTCTGCCGATGTCAGAATATGGTTCCGATCCCGGTGGAACACCACATTTCGGGTGTCTATACAAAGTTGCTGATGGGGTTCCTGGTCGAGACCATGTCGACCGAGGAGATCCAGGAACTGTTGGGCCGGGCTGGCGAGTCCCGGAGTCTCGACGAGCTGACCGACGCCGGATCATGGAGTTCGTATTACCAGTTCAGACGACTTCTTGAGGAGCGATCCAAGGTGGATCCCACCAGCCTTTATGGGCAGTCCGGGCTGCTATCGAACTGGCTAACGACGTGGGAGATGTCTCAGGTCGCACAGATGTTCGAGACCCCGAGTGCGCTGCTGGCCGCCGGGTCAGACCTCAACCCGTTGGTGCCGATCCGCCGGTATGACAAGACCGAGGTGGGGTCGAACGAGTGGACGATCCGCGAGTGGTTCGAGGGCGGCTATGCCCCGTTCCCGGAGTTCTGTGATTTCGCTGCGATCCAGTACGCAGTGATCCCTGTCATGTTCAACATTCCGCCCGGCGAGGTGATTGAAGAGGAGTGCCAGTGCCGGGGTGACCCCGCTTGCGTGTTCAGGCTGCGCTGGCAGCAACTCGACACAGACGCGGCCAAAGCGGACCGCTACCTGATTCGCGCTGAGCTGTCTGAGGCTCGACTTGAAGAGATAGAGGTCATGATCACCGACCTTGCTTCTAATGAGAGGTACGAGGACGTCCTCCAGGGATTCGTCGGCTCCTCCCTGCGTACGGCCGTCGGCGCTGGGGGCGCACTTTTGGCCCTCGAGCCGCGGGCGGGGTCACCCCGCAAGATCTATTCCGTGGGACTTACCGAAGCGGAGGCGGAGTCGATCGCCGATGATCTTCTTACTGGTACCACCCGACCCCACAAGGTCGTCGCTGTCGACGTGGCCTCGGCCCGCCGTCACTACGGGGTCCTGGCCATCGATGAGGGCGGAGGCGTCTTCTCTGCATTATCGCAGTCCACTCTCGAGACGTATGCTCGGTTGGCCGCGGCCGCACTCGATACGGCGGACGCTCTCGACGAGGCTCGTCACCAGGCCAACACCGCCCAAGTGCTGTTGGATCTGTCCACGTCGCTGACCGAGATCGTGAGCGCCCAGGAGATGGCCGCCAAGCTGGCACAGGCGGTGCCCAACATCATCGATTGTGATCGGGCTGCTGTCTTCTTGGATGGCGTCGGCCTGCCCACCAGGGGTGACGACAGAGTTCGGCTGGCCGGATCGATCGGGTATAGCGACGAAGAGGTGGCACTCCTTAGCTCGCAGTCGTTCAACACCTCTCCGGACAACTCCGTCATCGACAACGGGATCGTCCATGGCGTCCGTGCTGAATCCAGGAGCGCAGCCTTTGTGTCCGCCCCCATTGTGGTCGCCGGCGAGACCATAGGATCCATCGTGGCCAGTGTGACCGCCACGCCCGAGCGTCTGACCGTCACGCCCCGGCTGGCCCACCGACTTAAAGGGCTTGCCGCCCAGGCGTCCACCGCTATCTCCAATGCCCGATTGGTCGACCAGATCCGCTTCCAGGCCGTCCACGACGCGCTCACTGGACTGCCCAACCGGGCCCTCATCCTCGATCGAACCGATCAGATGCTGGCCCGCGGCCGCCGATCCGACATTCAGGTGGCTGCCCTGTTCATCGATCTCGATGAATTCAAGGATGTAAACGACTCTCTCGGCCACGGGGTCGGGGACCAACTCCTCCAGTCCGTATCCGAGCGACTTTCCGTGACCATGCGGGGGAGCGACAGCATCGGCCGGCTGGGTGGCGACGAGTTCGTCGTCCTGGTCGACGGAAGCACCATGGACGCAGGGCCTGAGCTGGTGGCCGAACGATTGCTCGAGGTGCTCAGGGCCCCGTTCGAGCTCCAGGGTCTACCCGGCAAACCACTGACCCTCACCGCCAGCATCGGTTTTGCCACCGGTCTCCGGTCCTCGGCCACCGAGCTCCTTCGGGATGCCGACATCGCCCTCTACGAGGCCAAGGCGGCCGGCAAGAACTGTTTTGTGGCCTTCGAGCCTGAGATGCACACTGTCGTCCAGGATCATCACCTACTGGAGATGGATCTTCGAGACGCCCTGGCCGAGCACGAATATCACCTCGTCTACCAGCCCATCTTCAACCTGGTCGGCGGTCAAACCACCGGAGTCGAGGCCCTGCTTCGCTGGGACCACCCGGGTCGAGACACGGTCCAACCGGACACCTTCATCCCAATTCTCGAGCGCACCGGGATGATCACCGAGGTCGGTAGGTGGGTGCTCAACGAGGCCTGTCTCCAAGGCAACCGCTGGCATGCCATGGGGTACCAGCTCGGCGTCTCGATCAATGTCTCGGCCCGACAACTCGAGACGGAGCAGCTCGTCGAAGACGTTCGTCTGGCATTGCAGTCCTCCGGGTTCCCTGCTTCGTCGCTGACGCTCGAGATCACCGAGACGGCCATCATGAAGGACGTGGCCGCCGTGGTGCCCCGGTTGGCCGCCCTCAAGGCCACCGGGGTCCGCATTGCCATCGACGACTTCGGCACGGGGTACTCCTCGCTGGCCTATCTCCAGCAATTCCCCGTCGACACCCTCAAGATCGACCGCTCGTTCATCTCTGCCATGGCTAAATCGCCGGAGTCTGGGGCGCTCATCCGCACCTTGGTCCAACTGGGCAAGACACTGGGACTCGAGACTCTGGCCGAAGGGATCGAGGAATGCGAGCAGTACTCTCAGTTGGAGCGCGAGCACTGCGATAGCGGGCAGGGCTACCTGTATGCCCGACCCCTCGAAGTGGAAGCAGTGGAGTCGTTTCTGGCCGCTCGATCGGTTGCTGCCGATCGTGTCGCGGTGGTGCCGGATACCACGCGGCCTCGCTGACTCACCGAGCCCTGGTTGGGGCCAGTTCCCACGCCACTGGCCTCGATTTCCCACATTGTTGTCTGTGCAAGGACTTGGGCGGAGTCCTGATCAGGGTGTGCGGATGACATTTCTGCACCTGCCGGGCCGACCAATCACCTCGTGACAACCCGTACGTCACCTCGCCGAATGAGTTCTCAATGGACCTCGAGGCTCTCTACGAGGTACAGAAGCACGGTCTCGACGTCCTCGAATGGTTCCATGCTGCGTTCGGCCCTGCAGAGTGCAACGGCACCTTCCGTGGCTGCGATGACGGTCACGGCCAGCTGTCGTGCCGAGTTTGTGTTCATTCCGCCCGATCTACAGAGTTCGGTGAGCAACTGCGTCCAGGTTCGAAAGATGGTGCCGGCGTGATCCAGGAGGTCGTCGTCATCCGCTGCCACAGTGACGGCGACAACTGCACACCCAGCCGCGAGCTCGGATCGTTCCAACAGGTTTCGCCACAGGGTGAGAAAGCGCTCGATGACTACCGCTAAGGGTTGCCCGCGGGTGGCCTCCATTGACGCCAATCCTCGTTCGCTGGCCAGATCCAGCGCGGCGTGCAGCAGCTCGGGCTTGCCGCCCGGGAAGTGGTGATAAATGGATCCACGAGGCGAGTCGGTGGCTTCGAGGACTTCGGCGAATGACGTGCCTTCGACCCCTTTGGTGGCGAGGAGGCGTACTGCACCCCCCACCATCCGGGCCCGGACAGAGCCCCGAGGCGCTCTGCCACCCCCACTTGACCTGTCTCCAGGCTGACCCATGAGAATTGCCTCGATTCCTAACTATGCAAACGATCATACTAGTGGTAGGTTATATGTATGGTCACATACATAGAAAAGGAGTCACCATGCCGATGATCGACGTGTATGCAGCGGCTGGGACATTTCGGGATCCCCATCGGCTCGCCTCCGACCTGGCGCAGACGCTGATGACGATCGAGGGTGTTCCCGATATCCCCATGTTCCGACAGAACACAGCTGGTTTCGTCCACGAGATGGATGGTCCGGGAATTTCCAACGTGGATGGCGACAGCGGGTATGTACGGGTCCAGGTGCTGACCAACGCCGGCGCCCTCGACCGCGAAAAGCAGCTCGCCGTGGTCAGCCAGTTCACCGACATGGTGGCGACAGCAGCCGAAGACCACTCCCTTTCGGAAAGGATCTGGGTCCTCCTGACTGAAGCCGTTGATGGCGGTTGGGGCCTTTGGGGCCACGCCAACACGAATGAAGAGCTGGTGGCAGCCGCGAGGGCGCAGATTGCGGAACTGTCGGCCGGCAAGTCGGACGATGCCTGATCCCTTGGATTCGGGTCAGGTCACGCTGACCCAATTTGAGGATCGCCGTGACCCGCCACTGGATCTCCCGCGACATCACAGTGGTGGTGAGTGGGAGTCAGCCAGTCAGTTGAGTTGAGTCAGCCAGTTTGTTGGTAGATGGGCCGGACCCCATGTAAACAACCTTCGTCAGTTTTAGAATGGTGTGTGTGTGTGTGTTGTGTGGGCGAGGGGGGACTTGAACCCCCACATCCTTTCGGACACAGGAACCTGAATCCTGCGCGTCTGCCAATTCCGCCACTCGCCCGAGCGACCGTCAGAGGCTACCCGATGATCCAAACCACCTGTTCATCGGCGGCATGGCCCGCGCTCCCGCTTCTCCGGCCGGCTGGGTCTGCGTGCGGGGGTATGAGGCCGGAGGCGACCCTACCCCCTACCAGGGGGTTGACACCGGTAGGCTGACGCCAGCATGGGACTCCAGAAGTTCGAAGGGCGCCTCGAGCGCATGGTCGACGGCACGCTCTCCAAGGCATTTCGGGGCGAGCTCCATCCGGTTGAGATCGGTCGTCGACTGACCCGGGAGATGGACCTCCAGCGCCGTCTGGGTGTCCACGGCCTCATCGCGCCCAATGCCTTCGTGGTGCACCTCTCGGCCAACGATTTCGATCGTTTCGAGAGTTTCCTGGATGCCCTGGTCAGGGAGCTCGAAGAGGCCGCCCGGGAGCATGCCCGCACGGAGGACTACGTGTTCGTGGGGCCGGTCACCGTATCGGTGGTCGAGGATCCCCGCCAGCGCCGGGGCCGGTTCGACATCGTCTCCCGGGTGCACGAAGGACCCTCGGGGCTTCCCGCCGCCTCCATCGTGCTGGCTGACGGAGAACGGGTCGTCCTCGGTCCCGATCCCCTCACCATCGGCCGCCTCCCGGAGAGCGCCGTCATGGTGACCGACCCGAATGCCAGTCGTCGGCACGCCGAAATCCGGCGGGTGGGCAGCGATGTCGTTCTGGTCGACCTGAATTCCACCAACGGCACCCGGGTCAACGGGGCGAATGTGCGGGAGCGAAAACTGGCAGACGGGGACGAGATCGTGATCGGCACCACCGTCCTCCGGTTCGAAACTTCGTGAAGGCCGGCGTCTGAGCGTCAATGCACCTGATCCTGGCTTCGCTCCCCGGACCTGCGAACAACACACCGGTACTTCGTGCTCTGGAGTACGGCGTCATCGCCCTGCTCTGGTTGTTCTTCATGTGGGTGGTGAGAGCGGTCTGGGTGGAGGTCCGCCCACTCAAGCGTCGTCGGGTCCGGGGCGCCGACGTCGAACCCATCGGCGATGACAAGGTGCGGAGGGGGAAGCGGCTCCGTCTCCATGTGATCCGCCCCGAGGACCAGGCCGGCCGGACCTACGACATCGGCGACGAGGTCACCGTGGGCCGGGCCGCCGGGTGCGGGGTGCCGATCGACTACGACACGTACTCGTCCAACCTGCACGCCCGCCTGTTCCGCCTCGACGGTGATCTCTGGGCCGAGGACCTGGGATCGACCAATGGAACCTGGGTCAACACGGTGCGCATCGGCGAGCGCACCCGTCTCGAAAAGGGTGATCTCCTGCAGATCGGCGGCACCGTGTTCGAAGTGGGGAAGTGAGGTGACCCTCCTCAGGTCCGGCTCCGCCACCGACACCGGTCTGGTGCGCTCGGTCAATCAGGACCTGGCCGTGGAGACGGCCAACCTCTTCGCCGTGGCTGACGGGATGGGTGGTCACGCCGGTGGCGAGGTGGCGGCGCGGATGGCCGTCGACGCCGTCACCTCCGCATTCAGCCGGCAGCCGACCGGCGCCGGCCTGGCCGAGGCGGTCACCGAGGCCAATGCGGTGGTCTGGCAGCACA
>JBEKOI010000176.1:0-8425 GCA_049521915.1 Acidimicrobiales bacterium
ATTCCAGCCTCCTCGACCCGGGGAACGACCGGACCCGCTCTGGCGGCACCGTCGCATCCTTCCAGCGAAACAGGACTTTTGGTCCCTCTCCGGCACGGCGATCCACCGAACACAGAACCTCAAGGTGGTCGGTGTTCCGTCCGATAGATCTTCGTACCGTCTGGTGCAGCTTCAAACAGGCAGCCATTCATTCAAGATCCGACGAAGCGGAGAACGACGTTGCGGGACGACCCGAGAGGACCAATCAACTGCGGTTCGGACTCGCTTCGCCTGCCTCTTCAGCGTGAGCTCTGCGGGAGCGGCATCCCTCCAGCTAATTCGATCGTCACCAGCATGTATGTCAGAGGAGCGTTCACATGGCACAGCTGACCGTCGGCCTCGACATCGGCACCAGCGCGGTGCGCGCCGCCGAGCTCGATGTCGGACAAACCCGCCCGGTGCTTCGAACCTACGGCCAGGTCGGCCTCCCACCCGGTTCACTCGTCGACGGCGAGATCCGTGACGTGTCCGCCGTCACCGAGGCAATCACCAGGCTGTGGAAGAACGGGCAGTTCTCGAGCTCGACGGTGATCGTCGGCATCGCCGGACTCCGGGCCATCACGCGCGAGATCGATCTTCCCTACGTCCCGGACAACGAAGTCGACAGCGCCGTCCGCTTCCAGTCAGAAGAAGTGATCCCGTTTCCCCCGGATCAGACCATCCTCTCTTCGCAGGTCCTTGCTGACTACACCTCCCCGGACGGCGACAAGATGCGCCGGGTCCTGGTGGCCGCGGCTCACGTCGACCTCGTCAACGGCGTGATCGAAGCGGTCGAGAAGGCCGGATTGACCGTCGTCGGCGTCGACCTGATCTCGTCGGCCCTGGTGCGCGCCATCGGCGGCCAGGATGCCTCCGAGCAGCCCGAGGCAATCGTCTCGGTGGGTGCCGGACTCACCGTCGTGGTCGTTCACCAACAGGGCCGCCCCCAGTTCGTCCGGACCATCGGCTTGGGAGGGAATGCCACGACCGCAGCCGTCTCCGCGGCACTGGACCTGCCGCTGGCGGACGCCGAAGGAGTCAAGCGGCGCTTCGACGAACCGGTACCCCAGATGCAGGCAGCAGAGCGAGCCGCCCAAGCCAGCATGAACGAGTTGGTCGGAGAGATCCGAAACTCGATCCAGTACTTTGCCTCGCTGCCCGGCCGACTGCCGGTCTCGCGGGTGCTCATCACCGGTGGCGGCTCGGAGCTCGGTGGCCTCAGCTCGTTGCTCGAGGACCAGGTTCGCCTGCCGGTGCTGACCGTCTCCCCTCTCTCCCGGCTCGACACCTCAAAGCTCGAGCTCAGCGAGGAGCAGGCTCGAGAGATCGGGCCGGTCCTGGCCACACCGATCGGGTTGGCCCTGCCCGAGCCGGACAAGGCGGTGCGGAAGTTCAACCTCCTGCCACCCGAGGTCACGGCGCGGGCAAGGATGAAGAAGATCCAAGAGCGCACGATGTTTGCCGGAGCCGTGGTGATCGCCGCGCTCGCGCTCCTCGGAGCAGGAAGGTTCTATCAGGTCCACAACGCGCAGAATGACGTCAACGCGCTTCAGGCGAATATCACCGCGCTGAATGCCCAAGTTCCGAAGTACGACCTTGTCGTCGCGGCCAACAGTGCCTACTCGGCTGGGGTCGCCCGACGCGCTTCGGTACTCGGCTCCGCCGTCGACTGGCCCCTCGCCCTCGGAAACCTGATCTCCATCACACCGCCCGGGGCAGAGGTCCAGTCGTTCAGCGGATCCTCGACTACGGGCACGTCCGGGACCGGCGCTTCCACGTCCGCAGGGGCCACGACCGCGTCGACGGCATCAGGTGCGACCACCGGTCGGTCCACGACGACGTCGGCAGCCATCGGCAATATCCAGCTGGGGGTCACCGGACCGGGTCCGAGCCTGTCCATCTCCGAAGCCTGGATCAACGCCATCGCCGGATCCAGCCTCTTTGCCAACCCCATCCAGGGGGCGACGGTGGTCAACTCGGACAGTACCATCTCGTTCCCCTTCGACGTCTCCGTGACTCCCAATGCCAGCCTCGAGAAGAATGCGAGCCTGAAATGAACGTCGCCCGCGAATACCGAATCCCCCTGTTCATCGGCGCCGGGGCTCTGGTGCTGGCCCTGATCCTCTACGCGGTCCTCGTCGCTCCCCAGAGTTCGAAGCTGTCATCCCTGCACGCCCAGGAGACCCAACTCCAGGGACAGCAGACCGCGCTGCAGATCAAGCTTGCCGCGCTCAAGACCGAGAAGCAGAACCTGGGCAAGAGCTGCGCCGAGCTCGAGAAGATCGCCACCCAGATCCCGAGCGTCCAGAGCCCGACCGATGTCGACGCCGAAGAGTCGTCGTTCGAGAGCCAGTTCAACGGTCTGGCCCAGGCCTCCGGCGTTTCCCTCACCCAGTTCAGCGGGTTCTCGCCGGCTTCGACGGCGTCTGCGGCGCCGGCCACGACGACAGGGTCGAAGTCCCCGGCCGGGGTGGTGGCCGTGCCCACCACCCTCTCCGTCACGGGCAACTACAGCCAGATGACATCGTTCGTGAGTGGGCTGGACAACTTCCCTCGTCTCTTCGTGATCCAGTCCTTCAACCTGGGCTTCGGGCAGCAGGCAAGTAGCTCAGGCTCTTCCAGCTCGGGAGCGTCCTCGACTGAGACCACTGTTGCGGCGGCAACGTCCGCGAAGGGGGCACCGCTGTGGGTGGGGGGAACGGCCACCTCGCCGTCGGCCGGCCCGTACAGCCTCGCCATCGTGGGTTCGATCTACTACACCTCGACTCCGAACGCCCTCGACGCCTGCACCAAGGCCACGACGTCGATCCACTAGGCCGCCACGAGGCCATCACGTCGTTCCACTAGACGACGGGGCGCCTACCGGATCCCTCAGACGCCGCTGATCTGCATGTCGGCCACAGCCAGGGTCTGGCCCGCGGCAATGCCGGGGAGCCACTCCAGATCGGCACCCACCGCCACCAACGAGAGCAGCATCCGCTGCAGCGTGGAGGCCACGGTGATCTCCCGGACCGGCTCGGCCAGCCGGCCGTCGCGGATCATCAGGCCCTCGGCACCCACCGAGAAGTCGCCGCTGATCGGGTTCACCCCGGAATGGACCCCGGTCATCGACTGGACGAACAGGCCCTCACCCACCGCGGCCAGGACGCCGTCCTCGTCGTATCCTTCCCGACCCGGGGCCAGGGTCAGGGCACGACAGCCCGGGCCCGGGGTACCGGCGAATCCTCCTCGCACCGCCGAACCGGTCGACGCCACCCCCGACCGTGAACCGGAGACGGTGTCGTAGAGGAACCCCCGCAGGACCCCCGAGTCGATCAGCGCGTTCCTCCGGCAGGCCAGGCCCTCGGCGTCGTAGGCGGCCGCCCCGTAGGCCCTCGGATCGGTGGGATCGTCGACCAGGGTCAGCGCCGGGACGCCGACCAGCTCACCGACCCTGCCCGCGAAGAACGAACGACCCTTGGCCACCGCCTCGCCCGACAGTGCGCTGGAAACCACCGACAGCAGCGTCGAGGCCACCCGGCGATCGAAGACCACCGTCGAGCGGCCCGACGTCCCCTTGGTGGCCCCGAGCAAGCGGACAGCCCGGTGCACCGCGTCGTCGTTCGCCTTCCCCGGGTCGAGGTCGCCGAACCCCCGTCCCACACTGAATCCTCCGGCGGTCTGGCTGGCATCCCCGTCACCGGCGATGACCCGCACCGAAACATGGGCCGATGTCCGGCGGCTCGAAGCCCGGATCCCGGTGGTCGAGACCAGGGCCACCTCCACCGATCCGTCTCCATAGTCGGCCGCGTCCACCTGGCGGATGCGCGGGTCCGCAGCCCTGGCCCGGGCCTCGAGAGCCAACGCCATCTCGACCTTGTCGGTGGTCGGCACCGAGGCCAGCTCCTCGTCCCAGAGGTCGACGGCGACGGGTGCCACCCCGTCGGGCACGGCCAGGCCCACGTGCTCGTCAGGTGTGGCGAACTTCGCATTGTCCCTGGCCTCGGCCAGGGTCTCCTCGAAGACCGACTCCTCGAGGGAGCCCGCCCAGGCGAAGCCGAGGCGATGGTCCACCACCACGCGGATGCCGATACCGGCCGATGTGGCCGAGGTCAACGACTCCACTCCCCCGCCGAAGGCGCGGACCTCCGTCTCGTCGCCACGGGCCACATAGACCTCGACGTCTTCGCCGGTCCGAGCCCAGCCGGCCACCCGATCGGCCACCGACAGCAGTTCCTCCGGATCGTGCCCGGAGCCGGTCCGTGTCCCGGCTGCATCGACGACCGTGCTCACTCTGCCGTTCCTCCGATGGTGATGCCGGTCACCCGGAGCGTGGCCTGACCGCATCCGACCGGAACGCTCTGGCCGTCCTTCCCGCACGTACCCGGGGTCATCCCGAAATCGGTGGCCACCGCGTCGATGCGTTTGAGGATCTCGGGACCGTTGCCGATCAGGTTCGCATCCCGCAGCGGCTCGGTGATCCGGCCCCCCTCGATCAGGTAGGCCTCCGTGGTCCCGAACACGAAGTCACCGGTGGTGGTGTTGACCTGACCGCCGCCCAGCTTGGCCACATACACGCCCTTCGGCGTCTGGGCCACGATCTCATCGGGGTCCTCCTCGCCGGCCAGCAGGAAGGTGTTGGTCATCCGCACCATCGGCAGGTGCTGGTAGGTCTGGCGCCGCCCGTTGCCCGACGACACCCGGCCCTCCCCGCGGGCCCGCAGGTAGTCCCACAGGTAGTCGGTCAGCACGCCTCGGTCGATGAGCACGTTCCGTTGGGCCGGCCGGCCCTCGTCGTCGATGGCGAACGTCCCCCACTCCGATCCCACCGTGCCGTCATCGACCAGGGTGACCAGCGGGCTGGCCACCAGTTGGCCGACCATGCCCGTGTACACCGACGCATCCTTCACGATGTGATCGGCTTCGAGCCCGTGCCCGCAGGCCTCGTGGAACAGGATTCCCCCGCTCCCACCGGCCAGCACCACCGGCAGTTCGCCGGAGGGCGCGGGTCGGGCCGTGAGCTTCGACAGGGCGCGACGTGCGGCCAGCTGGGCCAGCTCGGCCACCGAGACCTCGTCGAACATCTCGAAGCCCAAGGTGCGGGCCGCCGACTCGAAGCCGGTTTGGAGTCCGGTGTCGGCCGTAGCCACGCAGGACACGCTGAACCGTGATCGGGCCTGCTCGTCACCGACCAGCAGCCCGTCCGAGTTGGCGATGAGGATGCTGCGACGCGACGCGCCACAGCCGGCTTGGACCTGGGAGATCGAGGCACCCGACGCCCGAGCCGCCTCATCGGCCTGCCGCAGCAGCTCGAGGCTGTCCTCCTTCGAGCCCCGGGAGCCCGGCAACCGGTCGTCATCCCGGCCCGATCGGCCCTCGCCCAGTGAGCCAGCGGCCACGGTGGTCGAGCCCCCGGCCCCGTTCCTGGCCACGGCAGAAGCGGCCTCGGCCGCCCGGAGGAGGCCGGCCTCGCTGAGATCGGCGGTGTGGGCGAACCCGGTGGTCTCACCGGCCACCACCCGGATGCCTGCACCACGCTCACGCCCGGAGGAGAGCTCCTCCACCCGCCCGTCGTCGAGCAGGGCCGAAGAGGTCGACTTGTCCTCGGCGAACACCTCGGCGAAGTCACCGCCGTGGCGGAGCGCCTCGGACAGCACCCGCTCGAGTACTGGGGAATCGATCACCAAAGCCTCCTCGCTGCACCGCCAGGCGCTCGGTGGCCGACGTCTGCTTTGTCACGTATCGTACCGGCGTGGCGCCACACACCGGTCTGTCAGCTCGAATCGAACTCAAGGTGACCGAAGCCGACACCGCCGAGACATTCCGCTCCGGGACGGTGCCGGTCCTGGCTACGCCCCGGCTTCTCGCCCTGTGCGAGGAGGCCAGCTGCCTGGCCATCGAGGGTCATCTGCCCGAAAACTGCACGTCGGTGGCCAAGCGCCTGCAATTCGACCACCTGGTGCCGGTGGGCATCGGCGGCATCGTCTGGGCCGAGGCCACCCTGGATCGCATCGAGGGCCGGCGGCTGGTGTTCACCCTCTCGGTGTCGGAGAGCGCCGGGCTGGTGGCCGCGGGCAAGCTGATCAGGGTGATCGTGGACCGGGAGGCCTTCCTCTCCAACGTCCGCTGATCCCGGCCGGAACGGCCGGACGAGTCAGAGATTCTTCCCGATCATGCCGCCGAGCACTCCGCCGACGCCGGCGTCGGCGGCCGGATGACCGTCGTCGTGGCGCAGGTAGGGCTCGAGGGCCTGGGCGAGGACCGGGACGGGCATGCTCTGCAGCCAGATGTTGCCCGGTCCGGTGAGGGCGACCAGATGGAACCCGTCATCGCCGAAGACCATGTTCTTGATGCCGGGGACCCGGGTGATGGTGAAACTGACCCGGTCCTCGAACAGCCCGACGTGGCCGGGGTGGGCCAGCATGGTCTGACCCGCGGCCAGCTCATAGGAGATGATCTCGCCGGAGAGCTCGATCCAGGCCTGGCCGTCGCCTTCCAGGCGCTGGAGGATGAAGCCGTCGCCGCCGTAGATCCCACCCCGGAACGTCTGCTGCATGCCCACGGAGGGAACGATTCCGTCCGTCCCGCACACCCATCCGTGGCGGTGGACCAGATAGCCCTGCCCGGCCGAGATGGTCACCGGAAAGATCCGGCCCGGGAGCTTGGCGCCGAAGGCGACCATGCCCTGGCCACCCTGGGCCTCGTACCGGGTGAGAAAGACGCCACCTCCGCCCATGGCCCGCTTCAAGCCGCCCATCAGGCCCTTTTGCCCCCCGGTGGACGTCGACTGGGTCATCTGCACGTTGGCCGACATCCAGGAGAGCTCTCCGTGGGTGGACATGATCGATTCGCCGGTCTCGAGGATCATCTCCAGGAGCGGCATGGTGGTGCCCTTCACATCTGCTTGCATCGGATCTCCTCGTCCTCTCGGAGCCTGGGAGCCAAGCTCGTCCTCACCTCTCCATCTTGCCCCCAGCCGCCGATCGGAATCGGGATCCTTGTCGGACACCCGTCCCCCCGGGCCGGGCCCGGCGGCCGGACCGGGGGTGGCCCGGCGGCCGGATCGCCGTCCGCCCGTCTCCGGTCGTGCCATCGGGTGAAAGGGCCGCCGCCGTGGCGCGCTGGTAGCCTGAGGCCAACGTACCCATGCCGCCCATGATCCTCGAACAGATAGACAGTCCCGCCGACCTCAAGGACCTCTCGCCTGCGGAGCTGGCTACGTTGGCGTCGGAAATTCGCGACTTCATCGTCGGGGCGGTGACGGCCACCGGCGGGCATCTGGGCTCCAACCTCGGTGTGGTGGAGCTGACCCTGGCTCTCCACCGGACCTTCGACTCCCCGAACGACGCCATCCTGTGGGACACCGGGCACCAGGCCTACGTGCACAAATTGGTGACGGGCAGACGATCGGCCTTCGCCCAGCTCCGTCAGGCGGGCGGGCTCTCCGGCTATCCGAACCGGACCGAATCCGAGCATGACTGGGTGGAGAACAGCCATGCCTCGACCATCCTCAGCTACGCCCACGGCCTGGCCAGTGCCTTCGAGCTGCAGGGCGAGGACCGCCGGGTGGTGGCCGTCGTCGGGGACGGAGCCCTCACCGGCGGGATGGCCTACGAGGCCCTCAACAACCTCGGGCACTCCGGCAAGCCGGTGCTCATCGTCCTCAACGACAACGGCCGCTCCTACTCGCCGACTGTCTCCCGCCTGTCCCTCAGCCTCACCCATCTCAGGCTCAATCCGGCCTACATCCATGCCCGCCAGCGCATCCGGCACCTCATACGCGAACTGCCCGGTGTCGGCGACCTGGCCTACTCGGGGGTGCACGGCCTGACCAGCGCCCTGCGCGAGGTGGTGACCCCCCATACGTTCTTCGAGGCCCTGGGCATCCGCTACGCCGGTCCCATCGACGGCCACGACATCGCCGGCGTGGAGCAGGCCCTGGCCAACGCCTCCGAGTGGCCCGGCCCCATTGTCGTCCACGTCGTCACCCAGAAGGGTCGGGGCTACGCGCCGGCCGAGGAGGACGACGTGCAGCGCCTCCACGACGTGAAGGTGTCCGTGCCTCCCGCCGAGTTGCCCGCCGTGGCCGGACTGCCCCCCGTGGACAACCTGCTGCCCGCGGACGAGCCGGTCCCGGGTGCCGGCCAGGTTCCCGTGACGGCCCAGCTGCCGGTGACCACCTTCACCGACGCCTTCACCCGCGCCCTCCTGCGCCAGGCCGAGACCGATCCCCGGATCGTGGCCATCACCGCGGCCATGCCCGGCCCCACCGGCCTCCTGCCCTTCGAGGCCCGGTTCCCCGACCGCTTCGTCGACGTGGGCATCGCCGAGCAGCACGCCGTCACCGCCGCCGCCGGCATGGCCATGGCCGGGATGCGCCCGGTGGTGGCCGTGTACTCCACCTTCTTCAGTCGGGCCTTCGACCAGG
>JBEKOI010000177.1:0-8412 GCA_049521915.1 Acidimicrobiales bacterium
TTGTCGGTGTAGTCATACTCACTGACGGTCGGCTGGATCGAGCTTCCGACTGCTCCGGTTGCCTTGAAGGACGCGCTCCAACTGGGAACGGTCAGGGTCCCACCGCCGGCAAAATGGGTGGGCCCGGTGTCCACCTCGAAGTAGGGAGTCGAGGTGGAACCGAGGAACGTGGAGGAATGCGCCGTGGCCGTGCAGTTCGAACTGGCCCCCGTGCAGTAGGTCACGTCGTAGGCACCGTGCGTGGTGACGCCCTTGTTCACGAACGTCCACGTGAGGCCGGTCGAGAGGCTGCCGGCTACGTAGGTGGCGCCGGACGGGACCGGAATGACGGTCTCGAGCCCGGTGGTGTAACCGATGGTCAAGCCGGAGAGCGAAGCCGGAACAGGCTCGGTGTTGGAACCGACCGACATCGTGTAGGTGGTATTCGGGGCCGCCAGTGCCGGCTGGGTGATGTTCGTCGTGAGCGAGGCAGGGACGAACAGACTGAACGTAGATGCATACGAGGCGAAATTCTCCGTCACCGGTGACGCTGAGGCCGGAGCGGCACCGAGCGGTAACACGGCAAAGGCACTGGCCGCGAGCAGTAGCGGGCCTCCGAGGGAGGCCAGTCGTACGAATGCTGATCGTCTTGCTCTCATGTTCCTCAACTTCCACTCGGTATCCGAATTTGGTGACGTCGTTCGTGACCCCGGCCCGGCTGATTCACCCGGTGGGTTGCCGGCGCCGCATCTGGCTCCAGGCCGCGGGCCAGATCATGTATCCACAGCCGTACGTGCTTCTTTCCGCCTCCCCCTGATATCGACCTCCCCGAAAAGGCCGGCATAGTGCCGCTCTGTGGTTGATGCGGGTGCGTGATCGGTCTTGCAGAACTAAGGAGCCCTAAAACCAGAACAACTTATTCGTAAAGTGAGAACTGCTGATTTTTAAAGCACAGATCACCTGATGTCAAGTGTTCCCTCTGGCCGCAATGACTGCGGCAAGGGGCCTTCTGTTGAAACAGCCACCCCCCTCGAATATGGTCGCCTGGTGCTCCTGACCCTCGGCTACGACATGCGCGCCCCGGAGTTCGGCGCGTCGCCCGCCGAGCTGTATTCCGCCGCCCTCGAGCAGTGCGAATGGGGTGAGCGGGTCGGGTTCGTGTCGGCGACCTTCATGGAGCACCACGCGACTACCGACGGATACCTTCCCTCGCCCATCGTGTTGGCTGCAGCCGCGGCGGCGCGAACTCATCGGATGATCATCACCATCGCGCTCATGCTCCTGCCCCTCTATGAGCCGATCCGGGCGGCCGAGGACATCGCGGTGCTGGATCTCGTGGCCCAAGGTCGGTTGTACCTGGTGGTCGGGGGCGGATACCGGGAAGAGGAGTACGAGCAATTCGGACTCTCGATAGCTGACAGGCCTGCTCGCATGGAGCACGCGGTGAAGACCTTGAGACTGGCGTGGACCGGCGAACCGTTCGACTACGAAGGCCGGACGGTCCGCGTCCTGCCGCGGCCGTACAGGCCCGGAGGGCCACCAATCATCCTCGGAGGAACCTCGAAAGCGGCAGCCCGGAGAGCTGCTCGGATCGCAGACGGCTTCGTGCCGTCGACTCCGAAATACTTCGAGACGTACCGCGAGGAGTTGGCCCGCCTCGGAAAACCGGTCCCTCCGCCGATGAGCAGGGATTCGGTGGGCCCGCTGTTCGTCCACGTGTCCAACGATCCAGAGCGCGACTGGGCAAGGATCGCGCCGCACGCCCTGCACGAAATGAACGACTACGCCCTCTGGGCGAAGGGGAATCCCGACTATCCCTATCAGCCGGTGCGGGATATCGACGAACTGCGTGCCTCCGGGATGTACCTGGTGCTGACCCCGGACGAGTGCGTGGAATTCGCCCGGGCCAACGAAGGACTGTTCGTCAAGCCCTTGATGGGCGGAATGGCTCCGGAATTGGGGTGGGAGAGCCTGGAGCTCATCGAATCCAAGGTGCTCCCCCACCTGGGCATCGTGCCCGCCACGTCTCCGGGATGAGCGGCCCGGGAGCAGATGGCGGGTCGGACTCCGCCGGGGGGTCGGGTATGACGGGACAGATCTCCGATGTATGGGCTGTCATGTCGACGTCGCGGACGATCCGTCGCTTCACCGACGATCCGGTCGACGATGCCACCCTGGCCCGGTGCCTCGAAGCGGCGACGTGGGCGCCATCAGGCGCAAACGCGCAGGGATGGCGTTTCGTCGTCCTCAGGTCACCGGAGCAGCGGGGCGTGGTCGCCCAGGCCGCGGCCCGGGCCTTGGAGGTGATCGAACCGGTGTACGGCATGACGCGCCCTGCCGATGACGACCACAGCCGCCGGGCCCGTACCAACCGTGCGACCTACGAGCTCCACGATCGAGCCGGCGAATTCACGTCCATACTGTTCACCCAGCAGCGGTACCCATCCGCCTCGGAACTCCTCCTCGGAGGCTCGATCTTCCCGGCGATGCAGAATTTCCTGCTTGCCGCCCGGGCCCTCGGGCTCGGGGCCTGCCTCACCAGTTGGGCCTCCTACGGCGGCGAGTCACTGCTCCGCGACGCCGTCGGGGTGCCCGACGACTGGATGCTCGCCGGGCATGTCGTCATCGGATGGCCACGGGGCAACCACGGGCCTGTTCGTCGCCGTCCTCTCGCCGAGGTCGTTTTCCTCGACCACTGGGACGAGCCGGCAACAGGGGTCGTCGGAGTCGGTCCGGACTCCTCACCCACCAACTGAGAACCGAGTCCTGTTACCGGCCCTGTTTGTTGACGTCCATGGGATTGTCGGAATGACGGAACCCGCGAAGAGGCCCCCCGATCGTTACCGGGGGGCCTCTCGCAAACTATCTACTCAATGCCTTGTTGCTCCTAGTACGTGTCCTTACCCACATTGAAGATGTGGAGCCCGCCCTTGGCATATTCGCAGGAAACCGCCTTGTAGCTGGTTGGCCCGATCAGCTTCGTCGCCGTACCGCCGGTGACCTTGCTGGTGGTGGTCGCCCTGGCGAGTTTCGTGTAGCCGGCCTTGGTCGGGCAGCTGGCATCCGAACTGGTCACGTAGCTGGTCGACTCAATCGTCGTCAAGCCCGTAGCCCACTTGATGGTGGCGGTGCCCTTTTTCGTCGTCGTGTTCACCTTGGGCGTGATCGTCCCATGGGACCCGGTCTGGCTCACACCGCTGCCCGTGCACCCGGTGGCGCTCTGAGATGATGTGTTGCCCGTAAGCGACGTGCATGTCACCGTGAGCTGGGCGGCGCCGGCCACGTTCCCGGGGATGACCACCGCAGCCAGCGTGGCCGAACCGGCCAGGGCTGCGCAGACCAAGAGTCGGGATAGGTGATGTCTCATGTAAGTCCCCCTTTTTGGGAATTGGCTCGTGGAACTGATTGCCCCACGTGGTGTCATAACGCTATATCAGAACGAGCAGAGGATCATTCCGTTACAGGGGAGGCAACGTTCTTATGAGCAGAGTCATCCTTCGACTGCGAGAAAGTCGCCATTCTGACGGGGCGTCAGAACCGGGAGCGGGCAGGCGTCCGCCCAGTGTGCGATGCATTTCCGATAAGTGCCGGCCTGTCGGGGCCCACTCCGCCCAAGCCAACGTGCCCGCCGCGGCTCTCTCGACCCGGGCACGATGCCCGCACTCAGCGGATGGGCACCGCACCCGGGGACGCCCGTTGACCATCAGCTTGGAAGCGGCCGGTGAGGAAGGTCTCCATGGCCTCCACATCGAGAGGTCGGGCGTACAGGAAACCCTGACCGCTGTCGCAGTGCTCGCGCTCGAGCTGAGAATACTGTTCGGTCTCCTCGATCCCCTCGGCCAGCGTCTCCAGACCCAGGGTCTTCCCAAGCTGGACCAGGGTGCGGATGAGCGCCCCTGACTCCGGCGAGTCGGCCATGGAAGAGATGAACGAGCGGTCGATCTTGAGGGTGTCGACCGGGAATTGTTGGAGATAGGCCAGCGAGGAGTAGCCCGTCCCGAAGTCGTCGATGGCGATGCGGACTCCGGTGGCTTTGAGGGCGGCCAGCCGGGGAACGACGGCGGCCACGTTCCTCATGATGGCCGTCTCGGTGATCTCGATGGTCAGCGATGTGGCCACGAACCCTGAAGTGGCCAGGGCGGCACAGACGTCCTCGATCAGATTGTCGTTCTCGAGCTGTCGGGCCGAGACGTTGACCGACACATCCAGCGGGTAGCCGCGCTCGTGCCAGCGGGCACCCTGACGGCACGCCTCCTGCAGCACCCACCGCCCGACCGCGCCGATCATGCCCGAGCCTTCGAGAATGGGAATGAAGGACTCGGGTTGGACGACACCCCGGCGCGGGTGGTTCCAACGCAGCAGGGCCTCCACTCCGGTGGTCTGTCCGCCGGCCAGGTTGAAGATGGGCTGGTAGACGAGCGTGAATTGGCCGGCGGGTAGCGCTTCCCGGAGGTCCATCTCCAGCAGGTGGTGGTCCTGCACGGCGGTGTGCATCTCGGGTTCGAAGACCACGAAGCAGTTCTTGCCGGCCGCCTTCGCCTCGTAGAGGGCGATGTCGGCATCACGCAGAAGGTGGGTTGCCGATGCCCGGGTGCCGACGGCGATGCCGATACTGGCCGTCAGGGTGAGGGCCCCGGCTGATGGGACCGGCAGCTCGAAGGGTGCCCGCAGGACCTCGATCAACCGCTCGGCCACCAACTCGGGCCCGGCGTCCATGCAGCTCCCGTCGACCAGCACGACGAACTCATCGCCACCCAGGCGGCCGATGCTGTCGCTCCCGCGCATGGTCACCGAAAGCCGCTCGGAGACCGCTTGGAGGAGCTGATCCCCGACCCCGTGACCGAGAGCGTCATTCACATCCTTGAATCCGTCGAGATCGATGAACAGCGCGGCCACCTGAACGTCTGATCGCCGAGCGCGGGCCAGCATCTGCTCGGCGCGGTCGAGGATCAGGGCACGGTTGGGCAGGCCGGTCAGGGCGTCGTGAACGGCCTGGAAGCGGATCTGGTCGACCAGTCGAGCGTTGGAGATGGCGGTCGATGCCTGGGCGGCCAGCCCCTTGAGGCGGTCGGCCAGCCTCGGGGTGAACGTCAGCCGGTCGGGCTTTTCGGTGACACTGGCCACGATGGCACCGATCGTCTCGCCGGCCACCACAATCGGAGCGGACACCGAGGCCACGCTTCCGAAGTCCGAGAAGCTGCTCTGGAACACTCCGCCGACCATGACCGCGTCGTCGGGTGCCGAGTCGAACGATCGAGACCTGATGCGAGCTACGTCTTCGTCGCTGTATCCGACGGACCCGGCCAGCCGGATGCCATCGGCGCATGTTCCGAATTCACCGACCGTATCCAAGAAGATGGCGGCCCGATCGCAGTCGATGACGTCCGGCACGGCCTGGGCCACCTTCGATGCCATCTCCTGGGTGCTCACGATTTCTGTCAGCGACGTGGCCAGATCCAACAGGACCTGGGCGGTGTTGGCCTGGTGCCGAGCCTCGTCGATGGCGTCTGCCGTGTCCAGGGCCGCGGCGGCCAGGCGAGCGTAGGTCTCCAGGCTGGTCTTCGACAGCGAGGAGAAGACACCGCCACCCTCATCGACGGCCAGGACGCCGTAACGACGCCGGGCCGATGCCACGTCGACGGCGACGACCTTGTCGGGCCCGGCCCGCCCGGCCAGAAGGTCGTCGGCGATCGAGTCCGCCTCGGCCTGGGTGAGCCCCTCGGAGTAGACCTTCCGAGGCGCGCCGGCCCGCGGCTCGAGGGCCAGCAGCGCACCACCGGCCCCGACGGCGGTGCGCAGCGAAGAACCCACGAACCCCTGGAGGACATCCTCGAACCGTTCGTTGGAGGCGAGATCGGCAATCATCTCCTGGATCTGTCCGAGCCGAGCTTCGAACAACTCGGCGCGCATCCGATAGTGATCCGCCTTCAACGAGTCCGTATCGTTCTGCTGCCAGCTCAATCTGAACAGACAGGTGGCGTCTCCGCGGCACTGGCACTCTTCTTCGACGACCTCGCCGGGTGGGAGGTTGAACACGATGGGAACCAGTGCGTACTGCACGGCGGCGAAGTCGCAGTACTCCGGGTACGGCGCGTAACCGTCCACGAACCATTCGCGGATCGTCCACTCATTGGAGGCCACCTCAGCCTTTTCGTACCGCCGGATCGGCACCAGCGGGTTGAGCGCCGACCCTCCGGCCAGTAGCGCGCCGGGAGAATCCAACGTCTGTGCGGCCTGGGAAAGCTCCCACTTCCTCAACCAGTCGGACAGCAGCTCGGATTGCTCGAGAAGGCTGGTCGCATCCAACCGGGAGCGCTCCTCGAGGAGGCGCTTGAACTGAAGATACGAGCTCCACGAAGCGGCGTCAGCCAGCTCCTCCAGGCTCCTGGTCTCACCCGCCCTGCACAACAGCTCCGCGATCTGGTCCGACGGCATCGTCCCGACCAGGAACTCAAGAAGCATCTTCGTGTAAACACCTGAAACATGGTGCTCCGCCTGGCTCGCCTCCATCCCCTGAGCGTCGGCAGATCCCCTAGTGTCCTTTAACTCCGGCGAGAAGTGACTCCCGGGTAACCAGGTGACGCACGCTCCGGCTTCAGGCGCGGGCGATCTCGAGCAGCGCTTCGACCACCTGCTCCGGCTCGGTGATCATCAGATCGTGCCCCGTGTCGATGTCCCACAGACGGCCTTCGGACCGGGCCTCCGCCATCAGCTGCGCGTCCCGGGTGGCGAGCGTCGACGTGCAGACGACATGGAATTGGGGGATGGCCCACAGGGCGTGCTCGTCCCTCAGATCGAGCGGCTGCTCGAAGCACTTCCACGGGTGGCCGGTCAGCCGATCGGCCATCCACGCCAGGTCGTCCGGATCTGTCACGCCGTAGAACAGCCCCGCTTCCGGTGCGGGCAGCAACACGAGTTCGACGCCATCGACGATCTCCCCGGCAGGGCGGACCGCCTCGATGACGGGTCCGGCCACGTCGACCAGGGACTGGCCGTTGACGGGGTTGGCAGCGTCCAGATACACGAGGCGGCCGATCCGGTCGGCCACCCGATCGGCCACTCCGGTGATGACCATGCCGCCGTAGCTGTGACCGACCAGGATGACGTCGTGGAGGTCTTCGAATTCCACGACCGCGACGATGTCACGGATGTGCATATCGAGATCGACGCTCCCGGTCAGCAGATGGGACCGTTCGCCCACCCCGGTCATCGTCGGGGCATAGACCTCATGCCCGGCCGACCGTAGGAGCCGGGCCACCCGCTGGTAGCACCACCCGCCGTGGCCGCCTCCGTGAACCAGAACGTACGACGCCATGTTCATCATCTCCTTCGATGGGTTCAGAGGTCAGCCCGGGGCAGAACGGCGGTCCACAGTTCGGCCTTGTTTGTGGTCGGCCAGCAGCACCGATGGCCGTCGGACGCCGACGAGGCAGATCCAGCAGCTGATACTGGTGCCCATGAGCGGCAGAGCGCAAGGTGCAACCCTTACGATGTCAGCCGACCCCACCGGCGATTCCACGGGCGACCCCACAGGCGATTCGAGGGCATCCGAACACAGCGGATGCCCGGCCGACGGCAGGAGGTAGCAGATGTCCAGTGACGACGACCTGTTCGATCAGATGGGTCTCACATTGAAGGATCGCCCGGGCTGGAGGTATGAACCGTCGACGACACCTGGGGCGCAGCCGTCATGGTGCCTCACGGGCGATGGAGAGATCCTGCTCAGCGTCACGGTGATCGACGGAGTTCGCTCGGTCTATCTCCCGAACGAGGATGTGGAGATCGACTTCGACAACAGCGAGGGACTGATGGCATGGATCGACGAGAACGAGGATCGGTTCAGTACGCGGTAGTTCAGCACATCAGTACGCGGCGGCAGGGTCATGCTCCTGGCCGGGCACCCCGAAGAGCACCGAGCGGCATCTCCGCCCACCCCGGCGAATCGACCACCCGACCCTTGCGTTAGTGAGATGGGGACTCTGATGATGGCGATCGTCGTCCCCGGATAACACGGGAGTGGGCCGGATCCACGAGACAGACGACCGGCCTACCGGGACACGCTGAATGAATCGGCCACCAGAACGGCTCGAGGCTGAAAATGCCGGGGTCACAGCCGGTCCGTCGCACGAAAGTTCAGGGTGTTCCGGCAGTAGTGCAGGGTACCGATAGAAGGAATTGACCCTTACTGTTCGTAAAGGCGCTGTGCCACATCCATCCTTGCGCGCAGTGAGCCGCGCCGCAGTCGCGAGACAGAGAGCGGCGTGGCCTGAGCATTCAGAAGAGGGGCAACTCAGTTCAATGAACCGATTCCTGCGATCCACTGTCACCGTCCTCATGGCCGCCCTGTTGGGGGTCACCCTGTTGTCGGTGGTGGCCAAGGCGGCAGCCGCCGCCAGCCCGGTGCAACTCGATCTCAGCGTCCTCCTCATCGGC
>JBEKOI010000178.1:0-8381 GCA_049521915.1 Acidimicrobiales bacterium
TGTGTCAGAATTTTCGAGAGGGGAAGGGCAACCGACTCGACAGTGGGGTGGGGGCAGTGACGGGGCAGGGGCTGGGGGCAGGGCCGCAACAGACAGGCGCAGTGGCAGGCAGGCGCAGTGATGCCGCGGGCAGTGACACAGAAGTCAGTGACGCAGAAGTCAGTGCGATGAGCCACGTGCGCGAGGTGCACCGCACGTCGAACCCGGGTGCTGAGCGTTGAGTAGAGCGCTCGTCTTCGTGGGGGGCTTGGCCGCTCCCGGTAATGAATGGCCTCTCACACCGATCCGGCGCAGGGCCCGTGAACAGGGCTGGCGAACGAAGTACTTCAACGAACGATTGGCCTTCGGGCCACTCACCACCTCGGCGCATCGCCTGGTCAGGCTCAACGAGCAATTGGCCGAGACCCACGAGGCCATCGTTGTCGTCGGACACTCGATGGGCGGACTCGTCGCCGAGCACGCCGCCGCGCTGGGGGCACCAATCGACGCCGTCGTCACAATCTGTACCCCCCACCAGGGTCACTTCCTCTCACGCTTCGGCCCGTTGCCGGTCATGAGGGAGATGGGGACCAACAGCGCCTACCTGAAAGGTGTGGACGCCATCCCCGGCCCCCGTCCACCGATGCTTGTGGTCACTGCGGCGAGAGACCGATTGGTTCCGAAGCAGGCCACTCGGCCCAACCGGCCGCATACCGTCCTCGAAGTGCCGAACGTCGGGCACCTCGGTGTGATCTTCGACCAGAGCGCGGCCGACGACATGCTGGAGTGGGCCCAGGCTCAGGTAAGAGAGACTGCCTGACGACGAGGCCCGGTGAGAGCTCGGCACTCCCCGGAACTTCGTCGGCCCGGCTCACGTACCGGGCGTGCCCACCGGCGGCGTGACCGGCACGGGATGCTTCACATCGTTCTGCAGGCAGACGAACACCTGGTTGCCCTGGCGAAAGACGGGTACGAACTTCGTGCCCTGGACCTGCACGTAGGCATCGCATATCGGATAGGTGGTCTGGGTGTGAGCCGTCTCCCAGTTGGTCACGGTGGACACACCGCCACCGCTGTTGGCGGTGAAGTGATTGGTGAGGTTGATGACGTTGGCTTGGGTGAGGTCGTTCCCGGCCGCCTTGACGGCGTCGGCCAGCAGGGCGGCGGACTGCCAGCCCTGTAACGCGGTGCCGTTGTACGTGAAGGCCGGCTCGTACTTGTTCATCTCTTCGATGTAGGTCTTCATGCCGGGATAGGCGTCGTCGATCTGTGCCGCCTCGTAGGGGACCGTCCCTGAGAGCCCCAGGTACACACCCTTCATCAGGCTGCTGTACTGGGCCAGAAGTGACCGGTCGTACCCGTTGAGCCACAGCTGGGTGATCTTGAGCCCGTACTGCTGGATGGCCCGGGCCATGGTGATGTTGTCGCTCTCCTGCATGCACGAGATCACGAGGTCGCTGCCGGCCTGTTGCATCCGCTGCACGGCGGACGAGTAGCTCCCACCGAGCTGGGCACCGACATCCTCGTAGCTCACGTCGAACCCGTTCTGGCGCAGTACGTTGGCCGCGGTCGAACAGGCATCGTAGGAGGAGGTGATGGCGGGCCCGTAGCTGATCACCGCAACCGACTTCGACTTGGTCCGCTTCATGAAGTACACGTAGGAGGGCGCACCGGCCGCGTAGTTCTGCACCGAGTTGCCGCCCGCGCCGAACAGGTTGGGAGCGTTGGCCCAGTTCCCGCTCACGTTGTACCCGTAGGTAGGTGTGCCCGTCTCGACGAAGTAGTTGGGGGTGAACCAGTACGACGCCACCATCACCGCGAAGACGTGATCCTGGTCGATCAGGGTGTGGGTCAGCTGGGTGAACTGGCTGGGCGAGCCACCATCATCGAGGTTGTAGGCCAGGATCAGCTTCCGCCCGTTGATGCCGCCCTGGGCGTCGACCATGTCGAAGTAGGCCTTGACGCCGGGAGCCAGGCCGTCGAAGTCGGCGGCGATGGCGCCACTCAGAGTGGAGATGGCGCCCACGTCGATGGTCGGCGACTTCACCCCCGGTGCAGTGCCGGTCTTCTGCGGAGCCGATGAGGTGGTGGGAGCGACGGACGTCGACGTCGGCGAGGATGAACATCCGGCGACGGCAATGGCAATCCCCAGCACCAATGCACCCGGTAGGACACGGATCCCCCAGTGTTCCCCCATGGCCGCCCTTTCTCCCGGCAACGGCTTCAGGCCGCCACCATATCCCCCATTCCCGGACCGCGCTCCGTTCATGGCCCCAGGCCGGAGGGCCGTCCGTGGTCCCGACGGGGACCGGCCTGCCCTACGCTCTTCCGGTGCCGGCAACCGACCCGAAGAGGTGTGGAATTTGCGGCCATTCGGGCTCGCATGCCCCTGGTGACGGCTCCGTGTCGGGGAACGGCCGGTACTGCGACGGGTGCGATCGCTGCTGGGCCGACCGACAGCACAACGACAGACCGCCACACCACACATGACGGGGGAGCCGCTCCGTTGATGACGGGCGTGGGTAGGATCGTCGCCGGCTCGTACCCGGTGACGGGATCCATCCCGGATGACCTGTTCCGACGGGCTCCCTCCGTCCCGAGTTGCGGGCAGATGCCGCGGAGCCGTGTCCCACCGGGTAAGCTGCCAGGAGGGTACGAGCGACATCATTTGTGGATTATCCGACGGCAGGGGCAGTTGGGTGCGGGGCTGGTGCACAATGATTTGATCACTGAGCGAGCTTGGGAGAGGCTGCGGCGGGACCCGTCGATCCCGCAACGGTGGGAGCTCGTGGCTGACAGGCTCGACGCCGGCGAGGCCATCCAGTTCGACACGCTGGCCAAGTGGCGAGAGCTCGGAGCCGGGCACGAGGAGCCAGAAGCCGAAGGGTTCCTGGTTCTGACCGATCGCCGTCTGCTGTTCGCCACGTTCGCCTCGGGGGTTCACCTGGACGTGCGGATCTCGCGGATCACGAACGCGTGGGTCACCCGCTTGAAGGCCAGGTTGGCGCACCTCGAAGTGGAGACGGGCGATCGACGGGTCCACGCCTTCTGGACGGCAGCCAAGCCGGCCTGGCTGGTCGTCGGAGCCGTCCACGGGGGTACGTGATTCGCTGAGCAAGGAAGGGTGGGACACGTTTCGGCCCCGATCGGTGGTTGGAGTGGCCCTTCCCCTCAGCTAGCCTCTGTCCCACGGTGTCACCTCGGGGCGCTCCAACTCGGTCGGGGGTCGAGTGCCGTCCGGCGTCGGTCGGATACCGGCAACTTGGGTACCGACGAGAAGAACAGTCCGATCGGCGTAATGACGCGCCGGACCCGGCGAGGCAGCAACGATGACAGAGGGACGGTCAACGATGCGAGGTCATGAGAGACGAGCAGGGGACGCCATCGTCCTCCCCGTGTTCCTTGCCGACGATCGATGCCGGATCGAGCAGGCCGACGGCGAGATTGTCGGCTTCGGGTACAAGCCCTTCCTCGACGAGGCCAAGACGGTGGAGCTCGTCGAGGATGATGGCGCCCCGGTGCTCCCCGGCGTCTTCTACACCCGGGTGGCCGGTGTCTCCTTTCACGATGACGCGCTCCAGCTTCCCCATTTCGCCGCGGGCCAGAAGGTCGAGATCAGGCACGAGCCGGCGAATCCGTCGGATCGCAGCGCATTGGCGATCTTCGGTGGTGGCCAGCGGGTGGGATACCTCCCCGGACCGATCGCCGAGGTGCTGGCACCCTCGGGAACGAGAGCCGGACGCGGGGTGATCGTGATGGAATGGTCGACGAACGGGGTGCGCACCGGGATTTCCGTCCTCGGCTCCATGCACGTCGAGCTGTCGGTATCGACCTGAAACGGGCAGGGCCACCGCCACCCGGTTGACCTGGACTCTGTACAACCCGGTGCAACCCGGTACCCTTCCCGGTCTGGGAAGATCCACCGGCCGTCCGAGGCGTCGAGCCTCAGGCCGGCATGGGACACGAGCCGTCGAACATGGACCAGCCCAGGGGCAGTAGCTCAGTGGTCAGAGCAGGGGACTCATAATCCCTCGGTCGTGAGTTCGATCCTCACCTGCCCCACCAGAACCCACCAGAACCCACCAGAACCCCACCAGAAGCCCACCAGAAACCAGGTCAGTGCCCCACCAGGTCAGGGGCTATGTTTTGTCTTGGCATGAGGGGCACCAAGGCCGAAGTGGCACCCGGGGTGTGCGTCTGGGCAACTCTCACCGCTCCATCGGATGCCGTCTACCGCGCCGTGGTCGAGTGGATCATCGCCGCCGAGGTCGAACCGTGGAAAGCACCGAGCACCCCCATCGGTGACCCTGGACCCGTGGCTCGTCGGACCGCCCTGTTGCCCGACGTGGAGGTCCGTATCGTCTACCTCATCGAGCACGTCACGGGCATCCTGACGGTTGTCGAGGTCGACTAAGCCGCTGTCCGGGTAACCGCACCGGTCCCGGCGGTATCTGATACTTCAGTAAGGATCAGCCGAGTTCTTCTTCTCTGAGCAGCGAGATGACCTCGCACTCCAAAGCGTCGAGCTGAAGGTGATCTCCGCCACTCCGGTCGATGATGCACAGAACTGCGTCCACCAAGGCACCGCCCGATCGGAGTTCCGAAGTTGATGCAGCAACCTGACCACCCGTCGTGATCACGTCCTCGACCACCAATGTTCGCTTCCCGGCAATCAGAGCACCTTCAGCTAACCGTGCGGTTCCGTACTTCTTGGCTTCCTTGCGGACAAATGTCACCGGTAGCCCGGTGGTCAACGACAAGGCGGTCGCCACAGGGACACCTCCAAGTTCCAATCCCGCAAGGACCTCGGTGCCTTTGGGAATGAGCGTGGCTGCCTGCTCGGCCACTTGTGTCAGGAGACTCGGGTCGGCTTCGAACAGGTACTTGTCGAAGTACGTGGACGACTCTTGACCCGACCGCAGTGTGAATGTCCCGGTCAGACGACACCGCTCGCCGATGAGCCGTGCAAGCTGTCGACGCTCTGAGCCGTTTTCATTCTCCACCGCTGACATGACGCACTATGCCACCTGCTTAACCGGCGGTGTGGGACAGGCTGGGGAGAGATACCGGACTCGCGTTCGGAGATTTCGGACTACTTACTTCGACGCATCCGCCAGGAAGCTACGTATCTCGTGGGGACTGGCCCGTTGCCATCCTGAACTGGGTGCAGTGTCGGCCGAGCAAATATTTGTATCGAGAGGCTCGGGGGCATTTTCGTCCCAGTAAGTTCCAACGCCGGGTAAATGTTCTTCGCCAATGATCGGATCGTTGGTTCCAGACACCGTGAGACCGTAGACGCAGCCAAGCACGTAGGTCGCTGTCACGACATGGTCACCACCAACACTGATACTTACGTCGTCCGCCCAATTGGTGATCTTGTTGTCGCCGAAGGGGCTCACGGAATCGTCCCCTGAGAGCCACTTCACGTCGAGATGCTGCTGATTCAACAAACTGAGCGTCAACGCTCCGTCCCAAATGTGATGGGTCTTGGCGGTGCTATCGGCAAACTGGGCGTAGGCGGGAGGACCCTGGGTCGTTGCTTCACCGAGACCTTGAAAGATCGCATTGCCAATTCCACGTACTGCATACCATGCGCCCACGCCGAGAAGTGCGAGGACAGCCAGTGACACAACGACCACGATCACCACGACTCGACCATGTCCCCGCCGGCTTGCCGTTGGGATGTCACCGGGATTTGGGGAAAACGTTGGAGGATTCCCCACCCCACCCGTCTCGACCGCCAAGGTCACGCTATGAGGCTACTCCACGGTTACACCAGCAGTCGTGGGCGCCCCACCCAACCGGCAGCGAGGGACAGGTGGGCATACGTACGCCTCGGAGTTCAGGATGCTACGCAGATCTCGCGTTCAGGGGCAGGGGTGCCACCTGCGAGGTCAGCTAGCGCCGGGCCCCAACTGACGGTAAAGGCGGAGCCAACACCCGGAACCTCGTGAACCCGACTTGGCCCATCAAGTAATGCGAGGAGCACGCTCCAACTCGCCATTATCAAGATACCTCGGACATGGCGCTTGCAGCAATCGCATGAACGGTGCTCACATTCACAACATCGGACGAAGGCCGACGAAATGAACGAGGAGCAGCGAATGGCTGAACATGCCGTGGTGGTCGCTGGTGGCGGTCCGACCGGGTTGATGTTGGCCGGAGAACTTGCCGTGGCAGGGGTGGATGTCGTCATCGTTGAGCCACGCACGAGCCAAGTGGTTGATGGATCACGAGCCGGAGGACTGCACGCTCGCACCATCGAGGTGCTCGATCAGCGTGGCATCGCCGATCGGTTCCTCGCAGACGGTCAGCGCTTTCCCATGGTGCCGTTCGGCGGGATTCCGATGGACATCAGCGACTTCCCTACCCGTCACAACTACCTGCTGGCCCTTTGGCAGAGCCTCTTCGAGCCCATCCTGGCTGGCTGGGTCAGTGGACTCGGTGTGCCGATCCTCCGTGGTCATGAGGTCGTTGGCTTCACGCAAGGCGACGCCAGGGTGGATGTTGATCTCTCGGACGGCACGGTGCTTTAGGCGCAGTACCTCGTCGGCTGCGACGGAGGGCGCAGCCTGGTGCGCAAGGCATCGGACATCGACTTCGTCGGCGTGGAAGCCTCCACCAGTTGGATGATCGCTGAGGTCGAGATGGAGGACGAACCAGAGATCGGCATGCGCCCCGAAGGAGGAGGCATCGGTCCCGTCAACCGAGCGGAAGGTGGTGGGCCTTTCCGGGTGGTCTTGGTCGAGCGGGAGGTCGATCACTCGGGCGACCCCACACTGGAAGACCTGAGCGAGGCGCTCGTTGCCACCTACGGGACCGACTTCGGAGTGCACAGCCCGACCTGGATCTCTCGGTTTACCGACATGACTCGGCAAGCCGGTTCCTATCGCCAAGGTCGAGTCCTCCTGGCGGGGGACGCCGCCCACGTGCACCCGCCGCAGGGCGGTCAGGGTCTGAATACTGGAGTGCAGGATGCGGTGAATCTTGGGTGGAAGCTGGCCCAGGTGGTCAAGGGCATCTCACACGAGAACCTGTTGGATACGTACCACGCCGAGCGCCACCCGGTCGGAGCCCGTGTTCTGCACAACACCATGGCCCAAGTTGCGCTGGTGAGTGCTGACCCCCGGCACAAGGCCCTGCAGGACACCATGACCGGAGTGCTGGCCATGGACGAGCCACGGAAGCACATCGCTGGAATGCTCTCCGGCCTCGACATTCGCTACGAACTCGGCGAGGGCCACCCGGTACTGGGGCGGCGCATGCCTGACCTGGACCTTGAGACGGACGATGGCCCCACCCGTGTCTCGACGCTGTTGCATGACGGACGACCATTGCTCCTCAACTTCGGGGAGTTCGGCAGTCTCGACATCTCTCCGTGGTCAGATCGAGTCCGCCTGGTTGACGCTCGCTACGAAGGGGAGTGGGAGCTTCCGGTCCTCGGGGCAGTCGGTTCTCCCCAAGTGGTTGTGATCCGACCCGACGGGCACGTTGCGTGGGTGGGGGAGACGAAGGCCGTCGGGCTCGTTGAAGCTCTTGCCACTTGGTTCGGAGCGGCCGAGTCCACTCACTAGGTCGCCGTTGGACGCCACCTTGACTATTCCCGACGTGCCGTTGCTGGTCACACCCTTCACCTTGAATTTTGCGATTGTGACGGAACAGCCATCTGCAGCAACGTGCTGGCGCTGTCGGGCGCCGAATTTGCGAGCGTCGCTGCTCGCATCCAACTGTCAGGGGTAGCGGCGGTGGTAGCTCCGGGCGCCCACACGTTCACCCTCCAGTACAGTTCGACCGGTGGATCGTCGGTGTCGTTCGAGTCGGCCTACTTGGAAGTCGATCCGATCTAGTAACGGATTGCCGTTGGGTTCGTTTAGAAGGCAGAACGGGAAAACCCTGGCGGCCCCTGCGTCGTGAAGGTCGACAGGGCCTTCCCGGTCCGTAGCCTACAAGGGTGAAGGTCGACACTTCATCCAGCTAGCGCTCCGATGATGTCCTCATGAGCGGCCCATATTGGCAGGTTTACCAAACCCTAATTCGGGGTAGCTGATTGGGTCGGAGGCGAATCGTTCGTCGCCGCGGTATGAATAGGGGAGGAACGTAATGCGCAAACTTCCAGTGGTAATAGCCCTGGTCTCGGCGTTGGCGGTGCCGAGCGCAGTTGCAGTCGGTTTGTCCAGCACAGCCGGGGCGACCACCATTCCGGGCTGTGGCAAGCTCACCGGGACCGCAGCCACGACCGTCACCATCAGCAAATGCACTCCGGCGAAGGCTGGGTACACCAGTGCCAGCGGAAAGTCCTCGTCGCTATTGAATGGTGGGTCGCTCACCTGGAGCACGAGCAAGAAGACCACTACAATCGCGAAACCCACGCTCACGAAGGAAACGAACAAGTGTGGAACGGG
>JBEKOI010000179.1:0-8344 GCA_049521915.1 Acidimicrobiales bacterium
CAGCCTGGCGAACTGCTACAGCTGCCAGAGCGTGGTCGGGAGCGGGCCGGTTCTGGAGTTCATCCTGGTCGGCGGGGCCGTGGCGCTCGTGCTGCCGGTGCTGATCCTCATAGCGACGGCGAGCCGACTGTCGGCCGTCCGACGCGAAGAGCGCTTCGCCTCTATGCGGCTGGTCGGCGCCACTCCTCGCCAGATCTCTGCGATTTCAGCGGTCGAAGCAGTCATCGCATCCCTCGCCGGAGTGGTCCTCGGTTTCGGACTCTTCTTCGCGGTCCGACCACTGCTCTACCACGTGCCCTTCACCGGCGCCCCGGTGGCGCAGAGTGACCTCTCCCTTCACGCCGTCGACATCCTCATCGCGGTGGTCGGAGTCCCCGTCGCCGCCGTCGTCTCCGCACGCCTCGCGCTGCGCCGGGTACAGATTTCGCCGCTCGGAGTGACGCGACGGGTGAGGAATCGCCCACCGGGCATCGCCCGGATCGTTCCCTTGTTGGCCGGCATGGCATTCCTTGCCTACTTCGACGCTCACGGAAAACCCAGCGCCATCGGGAACCAGCTCCTCGAGCTCCTCGTTGGATTCGTGCTGCTGATCGTAGGTTTGGTTCTGGCCGGACCGTGGTTCACCACGGCTGGATCGCGGATCATGGTCAAAAGGGCGGGTGGCCCCGCCACGCTCCTCGCCGGCCGTCACCTCCTCGACAACCCCAAGGCCGCCTTCCGGTTTGTCAGTGGGCTCGTCATTGCCCTCTTCGTCGCCAGCGCGGCGATCGGTGCCCTCAGCTCGGTGACGCACGTGACCGCAGGGGGCAGCGCCAACGCCAGTCTGAGTACCCTGGCGGACCCGTTCTGCGCCTATTCGACCACCGACTGCCCCACGGCTTCCGTGGTGGCTTCCGTCTCTCCTTCGGTCCTTCACGCGCTCCGGTCGACGGCGGGGGTGCAAGGGGTGGGCGTGGTCCACGAGGCTCCCAACCAGACGCAAGGGGGTCGCTCGTTCGGGGTGGTGGCGTGCGGCGAACTCGCCAAAACTCCGGCCATCGGCCGATGCGCACCGCGGGCCACTGTGGCGTCCGTCGGATACTTCCTCTCCAAGGTCCTGGGGCACACCGCCAACGCATCGTCCACGACCTGGCCCTCATGGAACCTGTCGGCGACGCAGCTCGCATCCTTCCCGGTGAGCGCAGTCGTCGTCGCGACGGACGGGTCTTCGGGTGCGATCGAGCGGGTGCGAACGGAGCTCGAGCGCGCCTTCCCGCTCCAGGGCACGCCGGTGACCGTGGAGGCACTCGGTCCCTCGACGGCGCGCCTGCTGACCATGATCCAGGCCATGACTGACGTCATCATCGTGGCCAGCCTGGTCATCGCTGCGTGCAGCCTGGCCGTGAACGTCGCGGCCGGTCTCGCTGAGCGGAGACGGCCATTCAGCCTGCTCAGACTCACGGGGGTCCCACGAAAACTGCTGCACCGGGTCGTGACGCTCGAGAGTGCGCTGCCCCTGCTCATCGTCGCCGCGGTCTCCATCGTCATCGGGCTGCTGGCGGCCGCCCTCTACCTGCATTCGCAAGTAGGGCTCGCCTTCAGCCTTCCGGGATTCTCTTACTGGGCCACGGTGATCGGGGGATTGGCCGCGTCGATGGCGATCATCGCTGCGACGTTCCCCATCCTCGATCGGATCACGGGGCCCGAGGTCGCCCGGAACGAGTGATGCCGATAGCCACATCGAAGAAGGACGTTCGCCGGGCCCCATTGACCGTCTTCTGGCACTCGCAGCACTCTGTACGAGGGAACCCTTGACGGCACACTCAAGGCTGTCGGCGGTCAAAGGCAGTCCACAATGGCGACGGCAGTGGTTTGTGATTCCAGGAACCGCCCTCGGGTTCTATCTAACTGGAATCCAAACGGCTCAGGGGCTCGGAGCGACATGTTCCCGCCGAGCGACGTTCTGACAGTATGGGACCGGCGTTGAACCGAGAGAATCGACCAGGAAAGGCGGCCACCTGATGCCCACCATCCGCGTCTCACGCGGACATGTCTCGATCGAAGAGGTGTGCGCCGCATTGCGCCAGCAGTTCGGAGACAGCTATCGGATCACGCCCTCCATGAGGGCGAGCGGATTCGGCAAGGAAGGTCCCGGCGACGCGAATACCGCCGTGGTGAAGGGATTCTGGTTCGATCGTGCCAACGTCCGAATCGTTCCGGGTCCGAACAGTACGGAGATCGAAGTGAGCCCTGGCGCCACCTATTTTGGGTTGGTGCGACTCATCGATCGTGTGGGTATCGCCCGCAAGGTGCATCACGCTCTGCAACATTCCCCTGGGTGCGGCGGTTCTTCGTGATCATTCAGAATCGGTCGTAGCGTCAGGTGTGACTTTCCATTTGCCGGGTCGGCCACCGCAGTTGGGTGGATACCCCAACCGCCCTTTTACCGCGCGACCCACGTAAACGCTGGCGGCTTTGGGAGCATCTCTCATCACTCCATGGATGCCCTGATCGGCCGGGTCACGGACGCGATCATTCCGGGAAAGACGGCCGAGTGCTTGCTATGCACGAACTCTTTCCCCTGGGTGGATCCTCGTAATGAATTTGCCCACGGACCTGAACGGTGCAGGTGACGTTGGCTCCTGCCCCGACCACGGGTGGCATGTGGTGCAATACACAGGTGGGTGACGCTTCCTCGGAACTGATCATCGAGAGCACTCGGGACGCAACCCTCATCGCGAAGGTCCACTTCCGCACAGTCTTGATCGCCTATAAGAGCTTCTTTCCACCCGAGTCCCCGGCTCCCACGATCCAGGAGTTGTCCCTCGTGTGGGAGGAGCGGCTGGCGGATCCGACCGCCAGAGGTATCGCAGCTTCACTGAATGGGCACACCGTGGGCATGGCTGTAGTTCGCAGAGATCCCGATTTCGATCCAGAGGGGCAACTACTGGGACTCCACGTGCTTCCCGATGTCTGGGGACGGGGGATCGGCAGTGCGCTTCACGATAAAGCGGTGGAGACTCTGAGGGACCAGCTGTATGACAGTGCAGGCTTGTGGACGATCGCAGCAAACAAGAGGGCACGTCGAATGTACGAGGGACGAGGTTGGGTGACTGTTCCTGGGATCGAACTCAATCACGATGGGGTCAGCGAGGTTCGCTACACGAGATCACTCTGAATGACAGCGGCGTATCCCTGGTCACCGGATCAGCAGCCGACGGGCCTGTCGCCTCCTTCGATGCGAGAATGGCCAGAGGCGCCGAACGGCAGCAACGGTGGTGATCATCGGAGCATTGGCTCTCACTTCCGCCGGTTGCGACGGAACCGCAAGCCCCGGCACGGGGCAACCCTGCGTAGGCGTGATGCACCACGGACGCCCGTACCCCGAAGACTGCACCGGGGGCGGATGAACCACCGCCGGATGACCCCTGGCCTATCCCAAAACGCTGCCGGGTCAGTGGGACACCAATCCTATGAATTGCGTCAAGTTCAACTGACCTACTTACCCGCTTGGTTAGCGTTGGCTCCGACCTGGGTCGCGTCGGCGCCTCGTTGCCCGAGTTGGGGTCGACGCCTTCCTCGACCGTCATGCCGCCCGTCAGGCCACGGGGGCGGACACATGGGCCATAGTGGGGGAATGGGTCAGATCCGCCAGTGCCGATGACCGCCACCCCGCAGGCTCATCGGCCGGGCAGGTCCGCCCCGGGCCAGGTCGTCGCCGCGCTGGTGCTGGCCGCCGGTGTGCTGGTCTGCGCCTGCGGGGGCGGTTCCAGCGCGTCGACGGGGGTGCTGAAAGGTACCGCCACCCCCTGCATCCCACGGTCCCTGGACAACGTGTCGCGAGCGTGGGAGGTCGAGGTCGTCCTGCGGCGCGGGCCGACGGTGATTGCCAAGAAGGCGGTGCTCGACACCAAGGCCGCCGGCGAGCGGGTCATCGATGAGCTCTTCACCTTCACCGAGCCCCCGGGGTCCTATTCGATATCCGGGGTGACCCCGAAGGAGCAGCCGGTGGCCATCAAGGCCGGAACCACCTCCATCGTCGAACTGACTGGCCTCTGCCGCTCGTAGGGCGGTCGGTGCCGAGGCACCGACAATGGACCTTTGGCCCTGTCGCTCCTGGTCAGGATGCCCGAAGATGACAGAGCAACGTTCGAAGAGATACGGAGGCCCAGTGATGGAATTGGAACTGTCGGAACCACTCGCCGAGGAGCTTCGCAGCACCCTCGAGGCCGTGGTCTCAGACATGAGCACCGAGATCACCGCCACCGACAATCCGACGTACCGTCAGGGCCTTCGCGACCGCAGAGAGAAGCTGCGGGACATCCTGTCCCAGCTGGACGCGGCCAAAGGACGGTAGGTCCGAAGAGCAGGCATGACACCCCATCGAACAACCCGGCCCCGGGCGCGGGTCGACGGTGTGGGCAACGGTATGCGCGGTCGACCCGGTCACCCGATCCGGTCCGGCCGTCGTGACGGAGGCGGCACGTGACCCGCCGAGCCGGCACGCCCCCCATCAACGACAAGAGCAGTCCCGTCGCGCCGCCGCCCCCGTCGGCGTGACGCCACTTCCTCTGACCTCTGGCCTTTGTGATCGTGGCGCTGCTCTTCTTCGTCCTCCCCATCGCCCAGGGCGCCAAGCAGGTCACTCTCAATTACTCCCAGTCCACGAACGATGTCTCCGCTCACAAGGGCGGGATGACGGTGGCCCCCGACCGTCCGATGTCAGCGGCCGGACCCCCGACGGCGGCGGCGGGCGGATGGGTGGTGGCCGTCCCGAGCCCTCGATGATCGGATCCGATACTCGATCGGTGACGTGCATCCATCACCGGGGGTCAGGGCGAGATGGGACCGGCCGACCGCCGGTCCGTCACCTCGAGGGACGACAGATCACTCGCCACCACCACGAGGCCGCCGAATTCGGTGGCGGCCTGGTCGATCCAATCCTGCTCGGTCCCGGGCGCCGGAGGGGGTACGAGATGGCTGAGAACCAGCGTCCCCACGCTGCTGCGCTCTGCCGTCCGGGCTGCGTCCGGTACCGACGAGTGGTAGTCGAGCACATCGGTGAGCCGAGGCAGCCCGAACTGCTCGATCAGATCCCGCCTCACCACCGTGTGGACGAGCACGTCCGCGCCCAGGCAGAGCTCGTCGAGCCCGGCGCAGGGCACGGTATCCCCGGCGATGACGACCGACCGTTCGCCGTCGTCGATGCGGAAGCCCACCGTGGGCCGGACGGGCGCGTGATCGGTGGGAGCCGCCGTCACCCGGACCGAACCCTCGGAGAAGACCACACCGTGGTCGACCTCGGTCACCGACGCGGACGGGCGCCAGCTCAGGTCCGAGTGGTGGTCCATCCGAAATCCGATGTCGGGCTCGAGCATCTCCTCGGTCGCCCGGAGCAACCGTGACGTCCCGCCGGGGCCGAACACCGGTAACGGATTCGGCTGCAGCGACGTGACCCACCGCGTGGTGAAGATGTCACTGAGATCGGTGATGTGATCGCTGTGGAGATGGGTCAGGAACAGGGCCCGGATGGCGCCGGCGCCGGACCCGACGGCCGCCGCTCGCATCAGGACCCCTCGCCCGCAGTCGAACAGAAGATCGCCCACAGACGTGCGGATCAGGGTCGACGGCCCGGCTCGATCGGGATCGGGCAGTGGACTCCCACTTCCCAGGACGACCAATTGCATCGAGCTTCCTTCCCACGATCGGCGTCGCGGACACAGGCGTGCGGTGACGTCGAAGCCCAGGTCGACACTAGACGAGTCGACGGAGATCCAGCTGCCGGCCGAGGAGCACACGGCACCGTTCGACCCCCGATGCCGTCACCGGTCCCAGGGACAGTACGTTTCAACGAGACGTCCGAACCGTGGCGCGGCCGAGAGCGATGGAGGCAAGCATGCGAGTTCTGGTCATCGGAGCCGGAGGAGTGGGGATGGCCGTGGCCAAGACCGCGGCCCGCTGGGGACTGTTCGAACACGTGGTCATGGCCGACTACGACGTCGGCCGGGCGCAAGAAGCCGTCGCCGGAGCCGGCGAGCGGTTTGTCGCCGCCCAGCTGGATGCGGGCGACGAAGGAGCCATCGTGAGCCTGATCCGGAGCGAGCGGGTGGACGCCGTCTTGAATGCCTTGGATCCGCGGTTCGTGATGCCCGTCTTCCGGGCCGCATTCACCGCCGGCGTCACCTACCTCGACATGGCGATGTCCCTTTCGCATCCCCATCCGACCGATCCCTACCGTCTCCCCGGGGTCAAGCTCGGCGATGAACAGTTCGCCATGGCGGACCAGTGGAAGGAGCGGGGTCTGCTGGCCCTGTGCGGCATCGGTGTCGAACCCGGGCTTTCCGATGTGTTCGCCCGTTACGCGGCCGACCACCTGTTCTCGTCCATCGACGAGGTCGGGGTGCGGGACGGGTCGAACCTGGTCATCGAGGGGTACGAGTTCGCCCCGTCGTTCTCGATCTGGACCACGATCGAGGAATGCCTGAATCCCCCGGTGCTGTGGGAGAAAGGAAAGGAGTGGTTCACCACCGAGTGCTTCAGTGAGCCCGAGACCTTCGTCTTCCCGGCCGGCATCGGGCCCGTCGAGTGCGTCAACGTCGAGCACGAGGAGGTCCTGCTCATTCCCCGATGGGTCGAGGCCAATCGGGTCACCTTCAAATACGGCCTGGGTGACGAGTTCATCGGCATGCTCTCCGCCATCCACAAGCTGGGTCTCGACTCGACCACGCCGATCCGGGTCGGAGATGTCGAGGTCTCACCCCGGGATGTGGTGGCCGGATGTCTTCCCGATCCGGCGCAGTTGGGGGACCGGATGTCGGGATCGACCTGCGCGGGAACGTGGGTCACGGGCACAGGAGTGGACGGCAAGCCGCGGGAGGTGTACCTGTACCACGTGGTGGACAACGCCTGGTGCATCTCCGAGTTCGGCTCCCAGGCCGTGGTCTGGCAGACAGCCATGAACCCCGTCGTGGCCCTCGAGCTACTCGATTCGGGCGCCTGGTGCGGTCAGGGCGTGCTCGGGCCCGAGGCGCTGCCCGCCGATCCCTTTCTCGACCTCGTCAACAGCCACGGTGCGCCATGGGCGTTGGAGGAGCGGACACCGGCCGGGACCTGAAACGGAAATGGCTCAGAGGCAGAAGTTCGCGGAGAGTCTCGGGATTGGATCTGGACAGTTGGCGTGTGCGACAGCAAGCACCGCGTGGGACCGACAATCGGCAATCCCGTGACACCGACGATGAATCCCGCAACACAAAGAATGCAACACAAACAATAAGGTGTCAGGTGGGCTCCGAAACGACCGGCAGCCGGACATTCTCGCTATCCGGATGGGCCACGAGTTGAGGAGGCGCAGCCGACGCCCTTCACCCCAGGTCCTGACTTGGTTACATCCTCAAGATTGATGATTGACTCCCCCTGAGAAGGTCACTTACGATGCCAAGCGTAACGCTAGTCCCTCAGACCGTCTGGGGGCCGGTGGAAAGGACACAATAATATGAGGCTTCGGTCGAGGGCAGGTTTCGTGAAGCCAGGGGGCTCACTGAAGGTTGGGGTTGGCGTTGCTGTGGCAGCGGGCCTCGTTGCATTTCCACTGGTCGGGGGACTCGGGGTTGCCAGCGCAAAGCCGTTGCCGCCTCCGAGCTGCACACCACAGGTCCACTTGGTGCATGCAGTCGGTAACGCGGAACTCTCGCACGTCATCATCAAGGGTGATTGTTTCCTGAGCTCCAAGGTCACCGGGGTGAGTTTCGGTAGCGTCGCCGCGAGCTTCACGGTGAAGTCGGACTCCGCTATCAGCGCCAACCCACCGCAGCAGGCGGCGGGCACCGTCGATGTCACCGTCACCAACAGCGGCGGCGGGACGAGCAAGACCAACGCCGCTGACAAGTACACGTACTTCATTCCCAAGGTCACGCAGGTGAGCCCGACCAGCGGTCCCACGGCCGGTGGAAATACGGTCACCATCCGCGGTTTGGACCTGGCCTCGGGCGTCACCCCAGGGGTGACCTTCGGAGGAGTGGCAGCCACGGGCGTGACGGTCAAGAGCAGCCGGACCCTCACTGTGACCGTGCCTGCGGCCGCAGGTGGCCCCGGCGACGTCGAGACCGTGCCGGTTGTGGTGACCACGGCCGAAGGTGCGAGCTCGGGCGGCGCAAAGTACAGCTACAAGTACATCGCCTAGTGGCGTGACTACCCGGGGCGCAACGCTCCCGAGGTAGCGAACAGGAAGTTCAGTACAAGAGCGCCGACCTCGGTCGGCGCTCTTGTCTGTTCCCCGTCAGGTGTGTGGCTGGTGGTGGTTGCGCCTCCGCAGAGCATCCGGACACAGCTCCCCGGTATCTCTGGCGTCTCCTGAGCTTTCAGCGCC
>JBEKOI010000180.1:0-8303 GCA_049521915.1 Acidimicrobiales bacterium
AACTGGCTGAACTGCCAGGCCACCATGTGACGCCTGACGTTACCCTTCTCGTCGTCGGTCAGCTTGTCCCACATGGGCGTGCCGAAGATGGGCACCAGCTCATCGGGGAACTGCAGCGGGTTCTCCGGGTCCGGATCGTGTGACCAGTCGATGCGCTGGTTGGCATCCCACTGCTTCTTCTTGCCCTTGTCGTACAGATTGATCAGCTTGTCGCGGCCGTTGTCGTAGTCCCAGGTGAACGTGGCGGTACCCGTCTGGTCACTGGTCTGCCACCCGGTCTTGTCCACCGGTAGCTGGTATACCTTCGTACTCACCTTGGTCGCCTCCGATCCGGGCCCCTCGTTCCCCAGTGTGAGCGGGGGCCACGACCCCTGTCAATCGTGCCCCCCGCCGGGAAGTTCCGATTCCGGTCCCACGCAGATCCGATTCCGGTCCGGTGCAGATCCGGTGCCCACCCGGTTCAGCCTGGCCCGTTCGACCGTCAGCGGACGGTGACCTCCCGGATGGCATCGGCGATCGTGGCCGCCGACGGCATCACTGCGGCTTCCAGCGTGGGAGCGGAGCCGATGGGTGCGAACCGTGCGCCGATCCGCTTCACCGGTGCATCGAGCTCGCCGTGCAGCTCCTCGTTGATCACGCTGGCCACCTCGGCACCGAATCCGGCGAAGCGGGTGGCGTGGTGGGCGACGACCGCCCGACGGGTGCGGCCAACCGATCGGAGGACGGTGGCGGCGTCGAAGGGGACCAGGCTCCGTAGGTCCACCACCTCGACGTCGATGTGCTCGACGGCCAGCTCCTCGGCCGCGGCCAGTGCATCCCGTACGGTGCGGCCGTAGGTCACGACGGTGACGTCGTTGCCGGGCCGCTTCACGTCGGCCACCCCGAGCGGAATGCCGGCGTCACCCTCGGGTACCGGACCGACGGTTCCGTAGAGGGCGACGTTCTCGATGAAGACGCAGGGATCGTCGTCGAAGATGCAGGACGTCAACAGGCCCTTGGCATCGGCCGGCGTGCTGGGCACGACGACCTTGAGCCCGGGCACGTGGGCCAGCCATGCCTCGAGGGTCTGGGAATGGGTGGCGCCCGAGCCGATCCCGCCGAACACCGCCGTGCGCACCGTGAGCGGGATGTGGAGGCGCCCGCCCGACATGAATCGTGATTTGGCCGCGTGGTTCACCAGTTGGTCGAGGGCGATGCTGATGAAGTCCATGATCATGACCTCGGCCACCGGTCGGAGCCCCGCGGCCGCGGCCCCGACCGCGGCCCCGACGATGGCGGCTTCGGAGATGGGGGTGTCTCGGATCCGATCGGTGCCGAACGAGGTGGACAGCCCCTTGGTCACCTGCGAGATGCCACCAGCGGGGTCGGCCAGGTCCTCGCCGATCAGGATCACGGACGGGTCGGTGGCCAGCGCATGGGCCAGGGCACGGTTGAGGGCTTCGCGCATGCTCATGGTGGCCATCGACGTTCCCGTCGCCGCGGGGTCGCTCATCCCCGCTCCTGCACGTCCCGGTACACGTCGACGAAGGCGTCGCCGGGGTCCGGGAGCGGTGCGGCCAGGGCGGCGGCAAAGGCTTCCTCCACCTCGTTTCGCGCCCGCTCATCGATGCCGTCGGCATCGACCTCGTCCATGACCCCCTCGGCGATCAGGCGGGAGCGGTAGCGGGAGACGGGCTCCGCCTGGCGCGCCGCCTCCAGCTCCTCGGGCGGGATGTAGCGCATGGGGTCGCCGAAGTAGTGGCCCCACAACCGGTAGGTCATGCACTCGAGCAGCGTCGGACCGCCACCGCTGCGGGCCCGGGCCACCGCGCCGGCAAGAGCCAGGTGCACGGCGTCCGGATCGTTGCCGTCCACCTGCTCACCCGGGAGCCCGTAGCCGGCGGCCCGGTCGACGACGCCGGCCACCGGCTGTGCTTCCGCCGTGGGTGTCATCTCGGCGTAGCGGTTGTTCTGGCAGACGAACACGACGGGTATGTTCCACAGCGCGGCGAGGTTGACCGCCTCGTGGAAGGAGCCGGTTCCGGTGGCGCCGTCACCGAAGCTGGCCACGGCCACCTGGCCGCTGTGGCGCAGGAGCGCGGCCAGGCCGACACCCACCGCGATGGGAATGCCCGAGCCGACGATCCCCGTGGACAGGACCAATCCGGAGGGTGGGTGGGAGATGTGCATGGCCCCGCCCTTGCCCGCGTTCACCCCCGTGCCACGGGTCAGGATCTCAGCCACCAGCGGGCCGAGGGGTACTCCTTTGGCCACCTGGTCGTGCAACCCCCGGTAGGTGGTGACCAGCTGGTCGTCGGTCCCCAACACGGTCCCGAGTGCGGAAGCAATGGCCTCCTGGCCCGTGGCCGGCCAGTAGGTGCAGGCGAACTCGCCGGCGCTCAGGCCCCGCCGGAGGCGCGCATCGCAGGTCACGATCAGTGCCATCAGCTCGTATATCCTGCGCCTGACCCCGGCGGCCGGGGCACCGTCGCCCTGGCTCATGTCGACGCCCCGGCGTCAGTGACGAACGAGGCCGCGTGGGTGCCGGCCAGGTGCCCCCACACCATCCCCATACCGATCGACGTGCCGCCGCCGTAGTACGCGGGGCCGGCCGGGCTGGCCACGACGTTTCCGGCGCCGTAGAGGCCCGGGATGGGACGATCGCGGACGTGGAGGACGCGCCCATGGCCGTCGACTCTCGGTCCCCCCTTGGTCCCCACCGAGCCCACATGGACCGGGAGCGCGAAGAAGGGGCCGTCTTCGATGGTGCCCAGATTCGGATGGGCGGCGCTCGGATCCCCGTGGAACCGGTCATAGGCGCTGGCCCCGCGACCGAAGTCACGATCCCGCCCGTGACGGACGAATCCGTTCCAGCGCCCGACGGTCTCGGCCAGCCCGACCGGATCGATCCCCACCTTGGCCGCCAGACCCTCGAGGTTCTCGTGGACGGACAGCCATTCGGGGTCGGGGTCCCCGGGCCTGGCCGTCACCACCGGGTACCGCGAGCGGTACTGGCGGTCGAAGACCACCCAGCACGGCAGGTGTCTGGTCGAGTACTCGTTGGCGTCGAAGGAGAAGAAGGCCTTTTGCATGTCGTTGTAGTTGGCGGCCTCGTTGACGAACCGCTGACCGAAGCGGTCGACCATGATCGAATGGGGCGCGGTCCGCTCCACGCCGACGAATCGGGCCAACGGCCTGCCTTCGTACTCCTCTCCCGGCAGCGATGAGGCCGGGTACCACCACGTCTCGTTCATATTGGCCAGATCCGCGCCGACCTCCATGGCCATGAGGAGCCCGTCACCCTCGTTGGCCGGTGGACTGTGCGGATGGGTCAGTGGGCCGGGCAGGAACCGGGTCCTCAGCTGTGCATTCCATTCGTACCCACCGGATGCGAGCACGATGGCCGCGCTCGGGATCTCGTGGTGACGCCCGCCGCGGTCGACGACGAGTCCGGACACCCGGTCCCGGCTCATGGCGATCTCGTGGGCCCGGGTCTCGAGAAGCGGCTCGATGCCGCGGGACAGACAGGCTTCGAGCAGGGCGCCGATCAACGCCCGGCCGCAGGCCACCAGGTTGTCGGCTATCCGCCGCTCGACCTCGGCGGCGTCGAACCGCTCCGGGAAGTAGGTCGGCCGCCAGTCGACCGTCGCCTCCTGGAGGGTGATCGGCATTCCCAGCACGGGTGGACGGCGGAGGCTGGCCGCCCAGGGACCGAGGCGCTTGGTGTCGAACAGCCGCGGTTCGAGCATCCGGCCGGACGGCTTGGCCCCTTCCATCTCCGGGTGGTAATCCGGCCAGGACATGGCGCTGAGTCGCAGTCCGGTGCGCTTCTCGAGGTCGGCGACGATGCCGGGGCCTTCGTCCACGTAGCGCTCGAGCAGGTCCGGTGGGGTGCGACCGGCAGTCATCCGGGTCATGTAGCTGAGCGCCTCTTCCCTCGTGTCGTCGAGGTCGAGCTCGGCCATGTGGTGGTTCCGGGGCATCCAGATCCCGCCACCCGAGACCGCAGTCGTTCCCCCCACCGACGATGTGCGCTCGACCACGGTGACCCGGGCTCCGTTGTCGTGGGCGGTGATCGCCGCGGTCAGGGCCGCCACCCCTGTCCCCACGACGACGACATCGGTGGGCGCCATCGGAGGGGGCGGGGCCGTCGGGGGCATGGTGGACTCACGCACCCCACGATGAGGCCAGATAGCGGTCGAGCTCGCGGTGCATCTGGGTGATGCCGGCCTCGTAGGTGTGCGAGAGGCGCGGGCCTTCGAAGCTCCGACTGTGGACGCCGCGCTGCTGGCGACCGATATTCGAGAAGTCCTGGAGGGGGATGCGCGGCCAATGGTCGGCGTCGTCGGGCGCGTACGGGCCCCCGACGACCGGTCGCGGGATCTCGTCGCCCCGGGCCGGGATGGTCAGCGACCACACCTCGAAACGGCACGACTCGGGGTCGGCGCCGTTCGGGCGCGACCGGTAGACCAGGGCGTTGCCGTACTGGGGCAGGACGAAGTAGTTGGGGAACATGAAGAACATGCCTCCCCATCTGGCCAGGGCGGAGGGGTCGGGCGGCGGAAGCGGGATGCCCGCTCCCGCCGCATGCTCGTAGATGGCCTTGACCAACTCGGCACCGAAGGTGCTGCCATCGGGGATGGGCCGGAAGCGCATGCCCTCGACCACCTGCACCTCACGGGGAAGGGTCATGGCCTCGAGTCCGCTGCTCAGGAGGCGGACCGACTCCACGATGGCATCGACCTCGTTCACGCCGACCTGCTGCCCCTTCTTCGCCTGCGCGTTGGGCCTGAGCTGGAAACTCGAGTGCCCGCCGTCGTAGACGGAGTAGACCAGGCTGTCGGGGTCGTAGCTCTCGGGGTGGCCGAGGGTGAGCTGGGGGTGGGTCTGGGGGACGTGGTAACCCTCCATGAAGGCTTCCTGGGCCATCTTCCAGTTGGCCGGCAGGACGGCCTCCTTCCACCAGTGCACTCTCATGTCGGCCACGCCGAGCGGGTCGAGCAGGCTGGGAATGGGATCGAGCGCCTCCAACAGCGGTGGCGCGGCGGGATCCAGGTTGATCCACGCGCAGCCGCCCCAGAGTTCCACCCGGGCCTGGCGAAGGCACAACTCACCCGGTTCCAGCAGCCGCTGGTCGAAGGCGTGGGCGCCGAAGACGAAGGAGTTCGTTCCGTCGAGATCCCACCGCCAGCCGTGGAAGGGGCAGATGATCCGTCCGTCTTTGAACGTGCCCGTGCCCTTGGCCAACTCGGTGGCCCGGTGACGACAGGCGTTGAAGTAGGCCCTGATCGTCTGTGGGTCCACCCGGACCAGGAGGATCGACTGATCGCAGATCGTGTACTCGACGTAGTCGCCGGGCGCAGGGATCTCTTCGAGCCGGCACGCCATCTGCCAGACGTGGGGCCACAGCCGCGTCCGTTCGAGGTCGGCGAACCCCTGGTCGTAATACCGCTCGGCGGCGACGAAACCGCCCCCGCCCACCGCGTGCGGCACGTCGGACGGGACGTGGCCCATGGTGTCCGCGCCGTCGCTCGCAAGCCCGGTGTCAGCCATCCGCGCCCCCGACGGGTGCGCCCAGCATGGTGATGGCCCGCTGGCTGAAGCGCCAGCGGTGTCCCTGGCGGGCCAGCACGTCGTGGTAGCGGCCGGCGGCCACGATGGTCGGGCCTTCCGGGGTCGGGCGGACGAACAGGTAGTCGGTGGACACGGTGGCCGAATCGCCGTCGACATCGACCAACGAGTTGCTGGTGACGTGTTGGCCACGCCGCTCAGGCGGCATCATGGCCTCCATCAGTTTCCGGATCGGGTCCCGACCCTCGGTCACCTGCCCGGAGAGGACGAACCGGGCATCCTCGGTGAAGAGATCGGCCCACTCCTCGAAGCGCCCGTCGTCGCAACGTTGGCTGTACTCGCTGAGGGTCCGCCTGATCTGGTCCTCGTCCTCCCCCACTGATCTCCCCTTCAACGATCTCAACTGGCGACCGGTTGCGGCCCGGCGACCGGGCGGCGCACGTTGCCGGCCGACAAGGCACACGATGCCGGTCCCGCCACGTGTGCGTGGTGCCCCGTCGCCCGGCCCATGATATGTCCGGCTACCGCCCGGCCGCTGGGGGCGGGTCCGCGTTCAGCTCCCCGATGATCTCGCCCACCGGATAGGTACCGCCCTCGTCACCGATGCGCCGAAGCACCCCGGAGACCGGCGCGGGTATCTCGGTCTCCACCTTGTCCGTCTCCAACAGGTAGATCGGCTGGTCCTGTTCGACCCGGGCACCATCGTCGACGAGCCACTGGGCCAGGGTGGCATCGGTCATCTCCATGCCCAGCTTCGGTATGCGGATCTCGATGGTCGTCACCCCCTGGAGTCTGCCGAATCCCGTCGGCGTGTCCGGCACCGGCGGTCAGGAAGCACACTTTAGGCAGGTACCACCTGGTGATGACGTCTGTCGCCCCTCGTCGGAAGAGGCTCCCGATCGGGGCCGACACCGCCCGGACCGCCCCGGGGACGCGGCGGCGACCTTTGCTAACTTCGCGGGACGGCAGGCTGGACCAGGCACACCTTTCCCGACAGGAGCACGCCATGGAGACCCGAACTCTTGACACCGTCATCTATGAGAAGGACGGTCCGGTCGCCTGGATCACCCTGGACTATGCCGAGAAAGCCAACGTCCAGTCTTCGGGCCTGGTGTTCGACGTCGACCAGTGCCTCGACGACGCCGATCGGGACTACGACATCAAAGTAGTGGTCATCAAGGCCAACGGGCCGGGCTTCAGCGCCGGTCATGTGGTGCGCGGCGCCCCTGGGACCGAGATGCGCGAGATCGACGAGAGCACGGCCAGGCTCGGCAGCCCTTGGAAGGGCCAGTGGGAGATCTACGGGACACCCGTCCTCAAGCTGTGGGACTTCCCCAAGGTCACCATCGCACAGGTCCACGGCTACTGCCTCGGGGGCGGCACGGTGTGGGGCCTTCTCACCGACATGACCGTGGCCTCAGAGGACGCCTATTTCCAGTTCCCGGTTCTCCAGGGCATGGCCATGCCGACGATGGAGACCGGCATCGAACCATGGCTCTTCATGAATTGGAAGAAGGCGTCCGAGTACATGTACACCGCACAGCAGCTGGGTGCGGCGGAGGCCAAGGAGATGGGCCTCATCAATCGGGTCGTCCCCATCGAGCGCCTCGAGGATGAGGTCAACGAGCTCGCCTTCCACGTGGCCCAGGCCCCGCTGACCACGCTCATGGCGGCCAAGGCGAACATCCGGCGGGCGTGGGACCTGATGGGCCTGCGCACCCACCTGCAGCAGTCGAACGACCTGTTGACGGTGGCCACCCAGGCCACCGACGTGCAGGAGTACATCCGCGGCGTGTTCCAGGAGGGGCTCCGGCCGCGGGATGCGTCCAAGCGCAACGCCGAACGGGCCAAGGTGCTGGCCGCCGAGTCGAAGGCACGTCGGGCCGCGCCCTGAGGAGCCACAGGCCCGAGGCCGACGGCGACCGCACCGGTGTCGCCGGGCCGTCAGGTCCGTGGTGGCAGTCCGAATCTGTGCCGGATAGCGGCCTGGACATCCTCCACGGGCTGGGTGGCGTCGACGGTGACCACGAACTCCTTGCCCTCGAAGATCTCGATGAGCGGCCTGGTCTCCTCGTCGTAGGCGGCCAGCCTGGTGGCCAGCGCTTCAGGGTTGTCATCCTCGCGCACCACCAGCCGGCCACCGCAGACGTCACAGGTGTCCGGCTGCTGCGGCCGGTGGGCCATGAGGTTGTAGTCCAGTCCGCACTGCGAGCACAGCCGACGGGCGAGCACCCGGCGCTTCACCTCGTCGGTGGGGAGGTGCAGATTGATGACGCCGTCGATGTCGTAGCTCTCGAGGAAGAATTCGGCCTGGCGGGCGTTGCGGGGGAACCCGTCGATGACGAATCCGAAGTTCCAGTCGTGGGCGGCCAGACGGTCACGCACGACGGATTCCACCAGATCGTCGGCCACCAGGTCTCCACGGGCGATGGTGCGCTTGACCTGGGCACCGAGCTTGGTGTGGTGCTGCACGTTCCAGCGGAAGATGTCGCCGACGCTGATGTGCTCGAGATCGAGATCCTCGGCCAGGAGCTTGGCCTGTGTGCCCTTGCCACTCCCCTGTACGCCCATGATGATGAACTTGCGCACGCTAGGACCTGATCCCGGCAACCGGGTGGGGGCGGCGGGTCACCGGACCACGTACCGGGTGGGAACCCAGGTCTGGCTGTCGATCGGCGGTCGTTCGTAGGAGCGATGCTGGCGGGGCGGAAGCTCGATCTGATCGTGTGGCACCGCGTCGTAGGGCACGATCT
>JBEKOI010000181.1:0-8262 GCA_049521915.1 Acidimicrobiales bacterium
GTTCGAGGCCCTGGTCAACGGTGACCTCGACGAGGTTCCCGAGCAGGCATTCCTCAACGTGGGCGGCGCCGAGTCGGCGTTGGCCAAGGCCCACGCCCTCGAGAGCGAATGACCGGGGCCGGGGCGCATCGTGGCTGACGAGGACCAGTTCGCCATCGAGCTGGTGACACCGGAGCGCATCCTGGTCACCGGCTCGGCCACCGAGGTGATCCTGCGCACCCGGGAGGGCGACGTCACCTTCCTGGCCGGCCACACCCCGCTGGTGGGCACCATCGAGCCCGGTGTCGTCCGGGTGGTGCGGGCCGACGCCGAGGTGGAGCGGGTGGCCGTGCACGGTGGGTTCGTCCAGGTCGAGCAAAGTGTTCCCGACGACGTCGCGGCCGGTCCGGCCGCAGCCGGGACCCGGGTCACCATGCTGGTGGGCGTGGCCGAGCTGGCCGGGGAGATCGATATCGACCGGGCCCGGGCCGCCCTCGACGGGGCCGAGACGCGGGTGGCTGAGCTGGCCGGGGCCGGCGGTCGGGGAACGGGCACAGGATCCGCTGAGGGTGAGGAACCCGACCACGACCTGATCGAGGCCGAGGCGGCCCTGCTCCGTGCCCAGGTTCGCCTCGAGGCGACCGATGAGTCGGCCGGGGTCGCGGGGACGGGCACCGGCGCCTGACCGGGCCAGCCGGCTGTGCACCTTCCGGAGGATGGTCGCGGGCACTCGGGGTCTGATCAAGGTCGGCCCGGTCGCCACCATGTCGTTGGCCTGATGGTTGGTCAGCCCGACCGTCGCCCTGCCGTTGGCCTGATCGCTGGCCGGCCCGACCGCTGCTGACCCGACCGCCACCATGCTGCCGGCCCGACCGCTGCCCGCACGACCGGCACCATGCCGCATGCCCGACCGCCACGGAGTCCGGCGTCTCCGGTGTGGCCAATGCCGTCCGGCCCACCTGCAGGAGCCGATCAGGCTGGTTGGCAGCCCACGGTAACGCGAGTGCTCGCCCCCGAAACTGGAGGATCGACTGGTCCCGTGGCGCGCCTGATCGGTGGGCGTCGCAGAAGCTTCACCCGTCGTCGGCGAACAACGGTGGGTCGGATCGGGCGCGGGCCCTCACATCGGGCCGGCCTCGCTTGAGTCGCTTGGAGCGCTTCTTGCGGACCTGACCAGGAGGGTGGTCGGGCGGGTCCCAGCACCACTTGCCGCCAGTTCGGGACAGGACGAAACCCTGATGGGTCCTCTGATAGTGATGGTCGCTGCAGAGGCGGGCGATGTTGTCGTAGGACATCTCGCCCCCTTCGGCGTAGGAGACCTGCCAGTGGTCGAACTCCAGGCCCAAGCGCTTGTTGCAGCCGGGCACCACGCACTGAGGGTCCCGCTCCAAGATGGCGGTCATCAGCGGCGCCGGAATGTACCGGCCCAGTCGGACCACAGTGCTCACATCCACCCCGTCGGTGATGACGACATCGCAGAGGGCCGTGCCGAGCTGTTCGCGGGCCCACTCCACCGAGACGGGACCGACTCCGGGAATCTCACAGATCTCACCGGGCATGACCGAGCCCCGCCGCAGGGCCTCGAGATCAACCCGGACGTGCATCGACACGTTGAGGTTTGACGGCCCGCGCTCCGATGAAGGGTCAGCAGTGGCTGGCGACAGATCACCCGACGGCTCGTCCATCCTCTGGCCAGGAACGCCCGACCCCGTGATCAGTGCAGAGAGGGCATCGGCCCGGTAGGCGTCGACCGCCTCGAACCTGCCCGCCCTTCGAGCTTCCTTGAAGAACCGGTCGGCCTGGGGATCGAGGGCGGCCAGCACGGCGGCCCCGACCTCGGGGGTGAGGTGGGCCTCGAGGCAGAAGGCACCCTCGGCATCGGTGTAGGTCCGACAGCGCCGGTTATCGTGCAGCGCTTTCCGGTGGCGGGCGGCATCATTGGCAGACCGTCCCTCGGCCTTGGCCCGGAGGCAGCGTTCCTTCAACTGTGAAAGGGTGTCCCGCTCGGCCTTCTTGACCAGATCCTGCTCGCAGTTCGGGTTGACCTTCACCGCATCGGTGACAAGGTTCGCCTGCGAGGAGGTGAGCTTCCCGCCCCGGAGCGCCTCTTCCACCGCGGGTTGGGAAGAGAGTGCCTCCCCGACCTTGAGGATTCCCATGGCCTCGCCCTTGGAGGAACCGGTAACGGAGGACAGCCATTCATCGGGAGTGCGGTGACCGGAAAGGTGGTGGGCGTTGCCCTCAGCGGCCCTGGATGCCGACAGGGTCTCCCCGGCGGCGCACAGGCGTTTCCCGTGCTCGAACAGGGCCACCAGTGATGCGGCGTCGGAAACTGAGTACCGCTCCGGCTCGAAGCCGGCTACGAAGGAGGCGATCGCCTCGACGGCTGAAGCCAGGGTCGCAGCTTCTCCGGTGAAGCTCGTCGTCGATGTTGCCGTCGCCATACGGAAAATCACAGCACAGGGTTGTGACAGGTCGTCCTCGGGTGACGATCACCCGGCCGCGTCGAGCAGGTGGAGGATCAGGCCCACGAACGGACGACGATCAGGCCGACGACCCCGGAGACGGTGAGGCCGCCGACGAGACGCCAGACATTCCAAGAGCCAGCTCGCGCTCAGCCGAATTCGATGGCGCTGTACTCGGCCAGCTTGTGCAGCGGGTGCTTGGCGTAGATGAGCCGGACCGTGCCCGACTTGGACCGCATCACGAGTGACTGGGTCATGGCGCCGAACTCGTCGTAGCGAACCCCGTGGAGCAGCTCGCCGTCGGTGATCCCGGTGGCAGCGAAGAAGCAATTGTCGCCTTTGACCAGATCGTCGGTGGTGAGGACGGCGTCCAGGTCGTAGCCGGCCTCGACGGCCGCCCGGCGTTCTCCCTCGTCACGGGGCCACAGGCGGCCCTGGATCTCCCCGCCCATCGACTTGAGGGCCGCCGCGGCTATCACCCCTTCGGGAGTCCCCCCGATGCCGACGAGCAGGTCGACTCCGGTCTCGGGCCAGGAGGTGGCGATGGCACCGGCCACGTCGCCGTCGGTGATCAGCCGGATGCGCGCCCCGGTTTCCCGCACCTTGGCGATGAGGTCGGCGTGCCGGGGCCGGTCGAGGATGACCACGGTGAGGGCGCGGACGTTGGTCCCCTTGGCCTTGGCCACCGCTTTCAGGTTGTCCTCGATGGGCCGGGTGATGTCGATGCAGCCCACGGCGCGGGGTCCGACGGCCAGCTTCTCCATGTAGACGCACGGCCCCGGATCGAACATCGTTCCCTGCTCGGAGACGGCGATGACGGCCAGCGCACCGCCACGGCCGAGTGCCGTCGGCGTGGTGCCGTCGATGGGATCGACGGCGATGTCGGCCTTCGGAGGAGTGCCGTCCCCGATGCGCTCCCCGTTGTAGAGCATCGGCGCATGGTCCTTCTCGCCCTCGCCGATGACCACCACCCCGTCCATGGCGATGGACGACAGGACGATGCGCATGGCACTGACCGCGGCCCCGTCGGCACCTTCCTTGTCACCCCGCCCCATCCACCGTGAGGCAGCCAGTGCGGCCGCCTCGGTAACCCGGACGAGCTCCATGGCCAGATTGCGATCGGGCGCTTGCGTTTCGATGGTCACGCTCCACGACGATAGTGGCTGGCGGGGGGGTCATTTGGCCCGAGCCGTGCCGGGAACGGCGACCATGGGGCCCGGATCGGGCCTTGTGCGTACCCAGAAGCCGTCCCGGGGCCGGGGGAGCCGACCCGGCCGCCATCGGGGCCGAAGGCTCCTCACCATCGGGGGCACGGGCACAAATCGACGTCATCGGGGCCCCAGGCACAAATCGGCGTCAGCCCCGGCGCCGGCCACCAACCCGCCAGCCCCCGACCCCAGCCCCCCCGGCCACCAACCCGCCAGCCCCCGACCCCGGCCCCCAGCCCCCCAACCCCCAGCCCCGGCCACCATCGAAGAGGTGGCGGCCCAGGCGGGCCATACTGGCCGGGTGGATCGCTTCGTCGTGACGTCAAATGGCCCCCTCTCAGGCACCGTCCGGGCCGGAGGGGCCAAGAATTCGGTGCTCAAGCTGATGGCCGCCTGTCTCCTGGCCGAAGGCCGCCACGTGCTGACCAACGTTCCCAGGATCACCGACGTCGACATCATGGGCGAGCTGTTGGGGGCCATGGGGGTCGACGTCCGGCGCGGGGAGCGGCCCGACCAACTGGTGGTGACCACCCCGGCCGATCTGGTCCCCGAGGCACCCTACGAGATGGTGGAGAAGATGCGGGCCTCGGTGGTGGTCCTCGGGCCGCTCCTCACCCGCTGCGGGTGGGCGAAGGTGTCGCTGCCGGGTGGGGACGACTTCGGTCCCCGGCCGATCGACATGCACCTGCACGCCCTCGAGGCCATGGGCGCTTCGTTCGAGGCGTCCCACGGCTACGTCGAGGCCCGGGTCGAGTCCACGGTGGCGTCGGTGCCGCGCCTGATCGGGAACCGGGTGGTCCTCGAGTACCCCAGCCACACCGGCACCGACAACGTGCTCATGGCCGCAGTGCTGGCCAAGGGGACCACCGTCATCGAGAACGCGGCCCGCGAGCCCGAGGTGCGCGACCTGGCCGATTTCCTCAACGCCATGGGGGCCAACATCACCGGTGCCGGTACGTCGCGGATCGAGGTCGAGGGGGTCGACGAGCTCCACCCGGCCACCCACGCCGTCATCCCCGACCGGTTGGTGGTGGCCACGTTCCTGGTCGCCGCCGGCCTGGCCGGTGGCGAGGTGGTGGTGGAGGACGGCCGGCCCGACCACATGGAGATGCTCATCCGCAAGCTGGCTGCGGCCGGCATCGACATCACCCAGGGACCCGACGGGCTGCGGGCGGCCCGGGACCCGGCCGATCGGCTGCAGTCGGTTGATGTGGCCACCCTCCCGTACCCGGGGTTCGCCACCGACTACAAGCCGCTGCTGGTGACGCTGCTCACCGTGGCCGACGGCGTGGGCATCGTGACCGAGAACCTCTTCTTCGGCCGGTTCCGCTACGTGGAGGAGCTCCGTCGCATGGGCGCCGACATCCGGACCGAGGGCCATCACGCCGTCGTCCGGGGTGTGGACCGGCTCTCCGGGGCCCCGGTCCGGGCCTTCGACGTCAGGGCTGGGGCGGCCTTGGTGCTGGCCGGCCTGGTGGCCGAGGGGGAGACCGTGATCACCGACGCCCACCACGTCGACCGGGGCTACGAGGACCTCGACGGGAAGCTGGCCGCGCTCGGGGCGCACGTCTCCCGCGGCTGAGGGTCCCGCTCCTCGCGTCTACGCTCGTCGCTCCATGCCCGTCTCCCGTGAATCCGACCCCTCGAGCCTGTTCGAGGATGCGCGCGCCGGGAGCCGCGTCGCCCTGGCCCGCCTGCTGTCGATGGTGGAACGGGGGGGAGACGCGTCACGGATCGTGGCCGGTCTGGCCTACAAGTCCCCCGGTGCGGCCTACACGGTCGGGATCACCGGTGCCCCGGGGGCGGGGAAGTCGACCCTGACCGATCGGCTCATCGTCCTGGCCAGGGAGCGCGGCCTCGAGGGCGGGGGCCAGGTGGGTGTCCTGGCCGTCGACCCCTCGTCCCCGTTCTCGGGTGGGGCCATCCTCGGCGACCGGGTCCGCATGCAGAGCCACGCCCTCGACGATGGGGTGTTCATCCGGTCCATGGCCACCCGCGGTCACCTGGGTGGCCTGTCGGTGGCCGTGCCCGACGCGGTCCGGGTGCTCTCCGCGGTGGGGATGCCGGTGGTGATGGTCGAGACGGTCGGCGTGGGCCAGCAGGAGGTCGAGGTGGCGGCGGCCACCGACACCACCGTGGTGGTGGTCAATCCGGGGTGGGGGGACCACATCCAGGCCAACAAGGCCGGCCTGCTGGAGATCGCCGACCTGTTCGTGATCAACAAGGCCGACCGCCCGGGGGCACGCCAGACCCGGCGTGACCTCGAGGCCATGCTGGAGCTCACCCCGCTGGAAGAGGACGAGTGGCGCCCTCCGATCGTGGAGACGGTGGCCTCCACCGGCGACGGGGTCGACGAGCTGTGGGCCGCCATCGGCCGCCACCGGCACCACCAGATCGACAGCGGCCTGCTCACGGCCAACCGCCGCCGGCGGCTGCTGGGCGAGTTCGACCAGCTGCTGGTGGCCCGGGTCAGGCAGCAGATCGAAGAGGTCCTGGCCGCCGACCACTTCGCCGACATCACCGAGGCCATGGTGGCCGGCGACCTCGATCCCTACGAGGCGGTCGACCGGGTGCTGTCGGTCATCGCACCGGACCGCCACCCACCGGTTCCCGACGCTTGACCACGCACCCCGGATCAGGGGCGCTCAGGTAGCGTGCGGGCGTGACTGTGGACTCCAACCCCGGGCTAGCCAACGGGCCGCTGCCGCTTCCCCCGCTGGCTGCAGTGCCTGACGGGCTTCGCACACACCGCGAGCCGACGGTACCTCCCGAGGAGGACCCGCTCTGGTTCCAGCGGGCCATTTTCTACGAGGTCTTCATCCGGGGGTTCTTCGACGGCAACAACGACGGGGTGGGCGACATCCCCGGGCTCATCGCCAAGCTCGACTACCTCCAGTGGCTGGGGGTCGACTGTCTGTGGCTGCTCCCCTTCTACCCCTCGCCGCTCCGCGACGGCGGGTACGACATCAGCGACTTCAACTCGGTCCATCCCGAGAGCGGCACGGTCGACGACCTCCGGCGGCTCCTCGACGAAGCCCACGCCCGTGGCATCCGGGTCATCGCCGACCTGGTCATGAACCACACCAGCGACCAGCACCCCTGGTTCGTCGAGTCGAGGCAGAGCACCGACAACCCCAAGGCGGACTGGTACGTCTGGAACGACGACGACCTCCGGTGGCCCGAGGCCCGCGTGGTGTTCGTCGACGTGGAGCGGTCCAACTGGTCGTACGACCCGCTGCGCAACCAGTACTACTGGCACCGCTTCTACTCCCACCAGCCCGACCTCAACTACGACAACCCCGAGGTGGCCGAGGCCATGCTCGACGTGGTCCGGTTCTGGCTCGATCTGGGCCTCGACGGATTCCGTCTCGATGCCGTCCCGTTCCTCTTCCAACGGGACGGGACGGCGGGGGAGAACCTGCCCGAAACCCACGCCTTCATCCGCCGGATCCGCGCCGAGCTGGACGAGCACTACCCCGGGCGGATCCTGCTGGCCGAGGCCAACGGATGGCCGTCCGACGTGGCCGACTACTTCGGGGACGACGACGAGTGCCACCTCTGCTTCAATTTCCCGCTCATGCCTCGGCTGTTCATGGCCGCCCGCCGCGAGCAGAGCTATCCGATCACCGAGATCCTGGCCCACACCCCGGAACCCCCGGGCAGCGCCCAGTGGGCCATCTTCCTGCGCAACCACGACGAGCTGACCCTCGAGATGGTCAGCGAGGAGGAGCGCGACTACCTCTTCGCCGAGTACGCCAAGGATCCGAGGATGAAGCGTCACATGGGGATCGGGCGGCGTCTCGCCCCCCTGCTGGACCGTGACCGCCGGCTGTCGGAGCTCCTCTACTATCTGCTCTTCACCCTTCCGGGCAGCCCGGTCCTCTACTACGGGGACGAGATCCAGATGGGCGACAACCTCTACCTGGGCGACCGCGACTCGGTGCGCACGCCCATGCAGTGGACCCCCGACCGCAACGGCGGGTTCTCGAGGGCGGACTTCGCCCAGCTCTACCTGCCGCCGCTGATGGACCCGGTGTACGGCTTCACCGCGGTGAACGTCGAGGCCCAGCAGCGCAACCCGAGCTCGTTCCTCCACTGGATGCGCCGGATCCTGTCCGTACGCCGCGAGTTCCCGGTTCTCGGCACCGGCGATCTGGATGTGGTGCCGTCGGCCAACCCGTCCGTGCTGGCCTTCGTGCGCTCGGCACCGGCCCGTCGGGACCGGGGACCGGTCAACCCGGTGCTGTGCGTGCACAACCTCAGCCGGCTGGCCCAGCCCGCCGAGCTGCACGTCGAGAACTGGGCCGGACGCCAGCCCATCGAGCTGTTGGGCCGGGTGGCCTTCCCCCTGATCGGCAGGGATCCCTACCCGGTGACCGTGGCTTCGTACGGCTCCCTCTGCTTCGAACTGGCCTGAGGCCCGCCCCGGCCCCTGCTTCCGTCGGCCCCTGAGGGTTCGCCCCGGCCCCCCGGCCCTCTGCTGCGAACCGCCCTGAGGTTCACCCGCCCTGAGGTTCAGCCGGCCCTGAGGTTCAGCCGGCCCTGAGGTTCAGCCGGCCCTGAGGTTCAGCCGGCCCTGAGGTTCAGCCGGCCCTGAGGTTCAGCCGGCC
>JBEKOI010000182.1:0-8190 GCA_049521915.1 Acidimicrobiales bacterium
AACATCGCCCGCGCCGTCTCCCAGTGAGAGCATCACCAGAATCGGTGCCGCGACACCGAGCACGGCGACAACGACATAGACGGCACAGGCAGCAAGCTGTTGCCCAGTGGACAGATCGGCAGCCGAGACGATCACCGCAGTAGCGAGGCCCACGACCACATTCTTCGGATTCAGCGCACCGAGTACGACCCCGGCTCCCACCGACTTTCCCGGGGAATACCCGGCAATCCCGTCCATCCACTTCGGCATGACCCCATCCTCGTCAGCCCGTGGCCGACCACGAAACTTCCGGACAGCCGCCACGACGAGGTACACCCCGAGCACCAACTTGAGTACTCCGCTCCAGGTCGAATGACCGGAGCCTGGGGACACATTGACAGCTCCGGCGATGACCACGAACAGCGCGAGCACCAGGGAGACGCCTGCGATGAACCCGGCCAGGAAGCTCGACGCCGTCAGGACAGGCCTCTTGGTGAACAGGAGAAGGATCGCCGGGATGATATTGAGCGGCGAGATGGTCACCACCAGTGCAAGAGGAAGTATCTCCCCTATGACGATCCTCACCGTGTGCTCCATTCGACAGGGCTCGGAATCGTAGCCGATCGGGCTTTCGGCGACATCAACCCGACCACCGGATCGGCCGGGTGTTCTCGACCGTGGCTGACCGGCACCCCCGGGGCCCGGTTGCCCGGCAGGATGGCGCCTCGACCGTTCTGCCACCCCCCGGATAGCCTCTCCCGTGCCGCCCTCGGCGGTGTCGCAGGGGAACCTGCGGTTCGATCGATCGGAGAGGTGAGAAGGACCGTGCCCGAGCACACGCCGAACTTCAATACAACGATTCCCGACAAGATCATGACGCCGGACAAGGTGTCGACCCGGCTCGGCTCATTGGAGTTCTTCGACGGGATGCCGACCGACGCCACGGCCGCCACCTTGCTCGATCACCTGACCTTCCTGCGAGGAGTGGAATTCCTTCTTGAATTGCGTCCAGGTGGCGTCGCTGGAAGCGTTGCGGGTCGGTCTGGGGGAGATCGGCGCCACGGCCGCGAACCAGGTCGTGATCTACGACGATCTGCCACCTGAGGGTCACGAATCGAACTGGACCCAGACAGTGCCCGGGAAGGGCTGGTTCACCCTCCTCCGCCTCTACGGACCTCTCGAACCGTGGTTCGACCAGACGTGGCGGCCCGGCGAGTTCCAGCTGGTGTGACGACGCCTCCGGATGCTGAACGGGGGCTGAGGCGACTTCATCGACCGGTCATTGTCGACCGCATCGTCTACGCCACCATCACCATGATGAGCGTGCTCATCATCTACGACGGGTGGCAGAACCTGAGGCTCATCGACGTGGTCGGGGTGATCGTCGGACCCGTCCTGGCGATGTTCGTGGCTCACGTGTTTTCGGCGGCTATGGCGCAACACGTCGAGGTGGCACGGATTCTGACTCGACGAGAATGGGGCGACATCATTCGGATGCAGGCCCCGTTCCTGTTGCTGTGCGTCCCCCCGCTCGGCGTCATCATCCTGCTGATCCAGGTATTCCTACAGCCCGGAAAGGCCTTCTCGGGTGGTGTGGCGCTGGGCTGATTCACTAGGCCGAGGGCGCCCGCTCGGTAACGGGGGGCGGCTCGATCCCGAACAGCCCCACCGCGTTGGTCGATGTGAACATCTCGCGCTCTTCCTCGGATCTGAAGCTTCGGAGGAACGCGGTGATGTCCTGCCGGGTCGGCTGCTGAAACGGGTAGTCGGTCGAGAAGATCAGTCGGTCCATCAATGTCGCCGACAGGGCGTGATGGAGGAGTGCCGGGTTGAGCATGCCCGAGGATGTGATCCAGAAGTTCGACCGCACATAGTCCGATACCGATCGTTGCAGGCCGGCGATGCGGGACAGGCTGTTGGCCCGGTCCAGCCAGAACAGCAGCATCTCCCCCCAGTGGCCGAGCACGACGTGAAGGTCTGGGTGCCGGTCGAAGGTCCCGCGGATGATCAGACGTAGTGCGGCGAGCGCGGCGTCGAGGTGCCACCCCCATCCGAACGTGGCCAGGGCGAGGTCGGTCAGAGGATCGAAACCCCGATACGAGGCGTCACGTACCGCCGGCGACGGCAGTTGCGGATGGATGAAAACCGGTTGGCCGAGCCGCTCGGCAGCAGAGAAGAAGTCGTCGTACACGGGGTCGTCCAACACCAGGTCGCCCGACCGGCCGTAGACCATGGTCCCCACGTGACCCAAACCCGCAGCTCGTTCGAGTTCGGCGGCAACCTCCCGTGGCGCCGACATGGGCAGGGTTGAGAGCGACCGGAGGCGCGATGGAAAGGTGCTTACCGCTGCGGCCGAAGCGTCGTTGGCGGCCCGGCTCAATCGGACCGCGTCCTCGGGCGGCAGCGGCTGGGTGCCCGGAGGCGTCAGGGCGATGATCGACAGGTCGATGCCCTGGGCGTCCATGGCTGCGATCCGGCCTGAGCCAAGGTCTTCCAGGCGCTGCTGGTGGTCGCCCATCTCGTTGAAGGCCAGGCTTTCGTCGCCACGGTCCTCCGGCAGGCGCCGGAGTGCCGATGTCAGGTCCGGCAGGATCCAGTGTTCTTCGATAGCGATGAGTGTCACGTCGCACCGTCCTCTATCCGGAGTTAACTGTCATCGGATAGATAAAGTACCTCCAATGGAGGATGCGCAGGCGTCACGGCTGTTCGAGCTGGCGGATCTCATCTTGGCGGTCGGCCGTCAGATCCATGCGTCGAAGGACGTCCCCGCGGAGCCGTGGACGCCGTTGGAGAGCGCAGTGATGCGGTTCATCGACCGGAATCCGGGCACGTCGGCCAGCGCCGCGGCGGAAGCCACGCAGATGATCTCCAGCAACTTCAGCAGGGCGTTACGAGGCCTCGAGGCGAAGGGGCTGGTACGGCGCGACGTTGATCAGCATGACGGCCGGCGGGTGCGCCTCTCTCCCACCCCGCAGGCGCACGACAACCTGCAGCGCCTGCGCGACGTTTGGAGCCGACTGCTCGACGGGATCGTCAACGACCCCGAGGAGATCGACCACGCGATCAGTACCCTGCGTCGGATCGAGACCGAACTCACCGGACGAGCCCGACGTGACGCCTAGGAAAGCGGGCGGTCGGGGAGCGGGCGAGAGTCGCCGAAGACCGCAAGCCGGTTATGACTTCACGGGCCCCGACGGCCGACATCAGCCCAGCCCGGAGCCGCCGTTCCAGCTCGGTCGGCTTCAAGATTACGTACGCGTGAGTCCAATTCGTCCAACCTCTCGGCGATCAGCTTCAGTGCCTCGGTCACGATGGGGAACAGGTCGACCACCGTTGCTATCGGGAGACTCTCGGCCGGATTGGTGGCGGCCCCTACGTCGGCCTGGTCAGGATCGCCTTGGTGGCTGCTCATCGGACGGAATCGACTTGGATCCGAATGGCCGACACCCGCCCCCCTCGTGAGTCACTTCGATCTGCGTCGTCGCGTCGATCAGGAAACTGCCTGCATGGGTCGTTGTTGGGGGACAGAGCTCCCAGGAGCGTCGTTCAGCCTGGCTCCCCGATCAACTCTGGCTCAATCCGAAGCAGAAGTCTGTCACCTATGTGACACAACAGAGGGTGGCCCTCCATACCGCATCGGATCGGATCGGTAGTCGGAGGCAGGGCTGTGTCAGAATCTCAATCGTGCAGACCGGAGTTCTCGCCAGGCGGGTCGGATTGCTTCTGGCAGTCACGCTGGCTGAGGTCGCACTCGGACTGTTGGTGGCCCGCCCGATCGTCGGGGTGGCCAGGGGCGGCAATTTTCCGGCTTGGCTGTGGCCGACACTGTGCATCATCGGTTTGTCCCTGATCTGGCTGTGTACCGCTTGGTCATTGGTGATCAGACCGGTTCGGTTTGAGCGGAGGTACGGGGCGACCCGGCATCGACCTGATCCGACAGTGACGACGACCAGAGGGGCGGAGGGTTGGTATCAGGATCCCTACCGCATCCACCAGTACCGCTGGTTCTCGATGGGTAAGCCCTCCGCGCTGGTGAGAGACGGTTTGATCGAATCGAACCACGCACCTCCCGACATGCCCTATGTCGGAATGCTCGTCCCCGAGGGAAGCGATGCGGGAACCGGTGCCAATGGATCCGACCTTCAGCGTGTGGGCGACGGGACGAAGAACGACTACTGGGATGCCGCCGCCGACGCCAGCACCTGGTTCCCACTCAACTAGACCCAACCAGACCACTGCCTTTGAGCGCCGGGTCGGCACCGCTTCGCACCGATGACCGATAGGCACGTGTGGGCGCAGATGGAGTGGCCGATCTGCAGTGTGGGCTCAGGGCCCCCGGCACCCCGGCCTCCTTCGGTGGGAAGGAGGAAGGGGAGTTCCCGTTCCTCTCAGGCCATCCACGGCAATTCCGCACGCAGCGGAGCCGGACTCCCGACCCTCTGAACCGATTCCAGGTCGGCCCGGTGGCCGTCGCAGGCTTCAACCGCGTGCCACTTGCCGGCCCCGTCCTGGAACCGCCCACGCCACACGGTGAGATAGGGGCAATGCTGGGCGTGCCCGGTCCCGTTCTCCGCCTGGATGAGTCGGAAGCACCGCTCAGAGAGCAGGCAGAACGCTTCGGCGTAGTGATCCACGGGTCCACCGTAGGGCCGGGGGGTGACTGACCCGGCCCTGACACGGCTGAGGATGAGCGCCACGCACGAGTTCGGGCCGGCGCGGCCAGGCGATGGTACGGGCCAGGCCTGCTCAGTCGAAAGCCCAGGTCAGAAGGGAAGTGGCCAACGCGTCGACCGGGAACAGCCGCGTGGGCGATGGCAATCCGAGTACACGACCCTCCGACTCTCCGGGCTGGACGCCGGGGGACTGCGCCGGACAATTTTCGGAGAAATCTACGCGGATGTGTCGATTCGGACCCTGCCCGTTCGACGCAATGGTGAGAGGCTGGGAAGGTCCCGCCCTCCTGACAGAGGAGTCACTGTGCCCCGTTACCTTTCGATGATCCGCGTTGACGAACGGAATCCCCCCGATGTGAACTCGAGCCCCGAATTCCCAGAACGCATGGGTGCCCTGTTCGAGGAGATCACAAAGGCAGGGGTCATGCTGGACACGGCCGGTCTCACCCCGACTTCCGAGGGCACCCGGATCACCTGGACCGGCGGAGCTCTCAGCTCCAAAGATGGTCCTTTCACCGAGAGCAAGGAAGTCGTCGGTGGTTACGCCATCCTCCAGGCCAAGGACAAGGCGGAGGCCGTCGAGTGGACAAAGCGGTTCTTGCAGATCCATCCGGAGAACTGGACCGTCACCGCCGAGATCCGCGAGATCGTAGAAGGCTGACCAGGCAGCCCCTTGCTCCGCCCCGAAGCGGCTGCTCTGATGGGTGGTCGTGACGACGTCAGCCCAGACCGAATCGCTCGAAGCTGTATTCAGGATCGAATCCGCACGCATCATCGCAGGCGTTGCTCGCATCGTGCGGGACGTGGGAATCGCCGAGGAGATCGCACAGGATGCGTTGGTGGCTGCACTGGAGGCATGGCCACAGACAGGTGCTCCGAGCAATCCTGGTGCCTGGCTCATGGCCACTGCCAAGCACCGTGCGATCGATCTCGTGCGCCGCAAGGAGACGTACGCCCGCAAGCTGGCGGAAGTTGGCCGGGCACTGGGTGACGTTCCTCCGATCGAGCCGGCGGATGCAGATGACATTGATGATGACCTGCTGCGGCTGATCTTCATCTCGTGCCATCCGGTACTGTCGCCCGAGGCCCGTATCGCACTGACACTGCGGCTTATGGGCGGGCTCACGACGGACGAGATAGCCAGAGCATTCCTGGTCTCGGAGTCGACGGTCGCACAGCGCATCGTCCGGGCCAAGCGGTCGCTTGCCGAGGCCGAAGTGCCATTTGAGGTCCCCTACGGTGCCGACCGGGGTGCCCGCGTGGCGTCGGTCCTCGAGGTCATCTATCTCGTCTTCAACGAGGGCTACGCCGCTACGGCCGGCGCGGACCTGGTGCGCCCGGGCCTTTGCGAGGACGCACTCCGGCTGGCTCGCGTCCTCGCGGGTCTGATGCCAGCGGAGCCGGAAGCCCACGGTCTCGTGGCACTCCTCGAATTCCAGGCGTCCCGGATAGCGGCTCGAATCGGTCCGACCGGTGAGCCGGTGCTGCTTGCGGATCAGAATCGGTCCAGGTGGAACCGAATGCTCATCCGGCGCGGCACCGAGGCCCTAGGTCGAGCCGGCGACGGCCCGTACTCACTCCAGGCCGCAATTGCCGCGTGCCACGCGCAAGCACTTCGATTCGAGGACACTGACTGGACGGCCATCGCCGACCATTATCGCCAGCTCATGGCACTGACCCCGTCCCCGGTGGTCGAGCTGAACCGAGCCGTGGCCATCTCGATGTCGGAGGGACCCGCGGCCGGCCTGACGTTGGTGGACGCTCTGGCCGACGAGCCGGTCCTCAGGAACTACCACTTGCTGCCGAGCGTTCGGGGTGATCTGCTCGAGCGCCTCGGGCGGAGGGAAGAGGCCCGTGCGGAGTTCGAGAGAGCGGCAGCGATGACGCGCAACGAACGCGAAAGGGTGCTGCTCCTGGAGAGGATCTCCTCGCCCAGATCGTGTCCCTAGCCAGATCGTGTACCTGGGACGAAATGCCCCTCGCCACCCTGCGCACACTCGCCGATGCCCGCAGGCATCCACTGGGCTGATTTCGGTTGGCGCCTCGTACCCGGAACGCGCCAGAGCGGGCCCCCGTGCCCCACAACGCTCATCCGTCAACCTGAGGAGGTGCCAGGAACGAGCGGGGAGCTCGGAATCTAAGCTCCCACAAATGGAGGACTACCTCGGCGTGCGGCGAGATGAGAGCGAAACCCTCGGAGGTTTTCTGGACTGGTACAGGGCCGTCGTCGAGCGAAAAATCGATGGCCTCTCCTTGGAGGACGCCAAGCGGGTCATGACACCTACCGGTATGTCTGCCCTTGGCATTCTCAAACATCTTGGCTGGGTCGAGCGGGGCTGGTTTCGTGAGACGTTTGCGGGCGAGGACGTGGAATCGATCGACGTGGACGGTGACAACTCGGCTGAGTTTGCTATCCGCAGCGATGACACCGTCGAGTCGGTGATCGCGTTTTACCGAGCTGAGGTCGAAGAGGCGCGACGCGTCGTCCGAGAATCCCGCTCTCTGGATGCCATCAGCGCCGGGGAGACGAACTATCGGGAGCATGTCAGCCTTCGGTGGATCATGGTGCACATGCTGGAGGAAACGGCCCGTCATGCGGGTCATCTTGATCTGATGCGGGAGGAAATCGACGGCCAGGTCGGGGACTAGCGGCCTCGTTGCTGACACGGTTCACCCAACAGCGACGGTGTCCCGACCGTTCGCGGGGGCTATCACCTGCCACCGACCGACGCACACCCATGCCATCGTCGCAATCATTTTGGGTCAGGAAACGATCACCCAGACGTCCCCAAGCTCGACGACTGCCAGGCCATCGACTGGCCATGGCTCTGGACAAAGGCCAGTGCCTCGGCATGCGGCTGTCCTCCGTCGAAGATCACTCCGGTGAGGACGTCAGGTTCGGAGCTCCCGATCGGTGGGGTGACGTGGGCCAATGGCTCAACGATTCCGGGCGTGTCCATCGTTACCCACGTCAAGGGGCGCCGGCGGCCAACCTCGGCCAGCAGCTCAACGTAGACCTGTCGTTGTTCGACCGAGAAGTACGAGAACGACCAGGAGTTGAGTACCACGATCCGGCCGTCCTCCAACCGATCGAGCACTCCCGGAAGCGCCTCCAAGGCGTCGCCCTCCACAACCGGCGGCGGATCGGCCCGACCCATCTCAATGGCTCGGGTCGCCCGCTCGAAGCGCCCGGTGCCGGGCCAGACGCATGCGAGTAGCCACCGGGTGTCGTCGGCATCGGTCAGATCGGGAGGATCGAGGTCGATCCCGATCCGTCCGGCGATCACCGGCAGCCGCCGAGCGACCGGCGGCACGCCTGCCGACACCGTGCATTCGACCTGCACCGGCGAGTTCTCGGGCCCGGTGGCACCCCGGGGCCCGTAATCGAGCCGGAATCGGTCACAAAGCATGTTGAGCCCGGCACTGCAACCGACGTCCACCAGCTGGACCGGCTCCCCGGCGGCTGCCCAGGTGAGCGCCGGTCCGAGCAGGGCGGAGCGGCCGACCTCATTGGTCTGGATGGTGCGAGTGTTGAGCG
>JBEKOI010000183.1:0-8153 GCA_049521915.1 Acidimicrobiales bacterium
CTCGCTAGCAAGTGTCACGAGAGAGCAGAGACGCTGGTGACGACAGAGTCGTCTCTTCGACGATGGTGACGCCCACGCGTCGGGAATGGCACGGGCCGGTGACGGAGTGGCCGGATCCGGTCGTGCGGATCCGGGGTCCGTTCGGCCCTCTATCCCCGAAGGGATAGGGGGCCTGGCGTCAGACCCGGAGTGCGGTGGCGGATCCGCCCTCGACGGGGTGACGAACAGGTTGAAAGTGCCCGGGTCAATGGGGGGATGAAACTGACGGGTGGACGCTCAACCTCACCACCCCATCGGCAGGACCGCCCTCGACCTTGAGCGAAAAGTTCGAATTTCTTTTGGAACGGTGAACTTCCTGGTCAGACGGATGCCGGCCGCTGGTCGGCTCAGGCCCGGTCCACGACACGAGACGAACCCGTGTTCGATAACGGTCATCCGACCTTCACACCCCGGCGACGTCCGTCCCGACGCCGTCTGGCACCGCTCGTGCTCAGCGTTGCCAGGTCAGGGGTCCGGCCAGGTGGGCCTCACCCTGCTCCCGGATCCACTCGCCGATCTCTTGGGACGGCATCGGTCTGGCCAGGAGATAGCCCTGGCCGCTGTCGCACCCGAGGCTCGTGAGCTCATCCCGTGTTCTTGCATCCTCGATTCCCTCGGCCACGGTGCGCAGGCCGAGATTGTGTCCGAGGTCGATCACCGAGCGCACGATGACCGCGTCATTGAGGTCCTGATGCATATGCATGACAAACGATCGGTCGATCTTGAGCTGGTTGACCGGGAGATTCTTCAGGTATGCGAGCGAGGAATACCCGGTCCCGAAGTCATCGATCGTCAACTTGACCCCGACGGCAGCGAGTTCAGCCAGGATCCGGTGAGCTCGGGAGGGATCGGCCATGATGGTCGTCTCGGTGATCTCCAGCTCGAGCAGACCGGCGGGGACATGCCAGCGATCAAGTGCAGCCACGACCTCACTCGGGAAGTTGTCGTCGAGCAGGCTCCGGGCGGAGAGGTTGACGGCCATCGACAGGTCGCGGAGGGCAGCGTGCCCGCCTTCGTCCCTCCAGCAGCGCAGCTGTCGCAGCGCAGCATCGAGCACCCAGGAGGTGAGGGGCTTGATGAGCCCGGTGTGCTCCGCCAGTGAGATGAATTCGATGGGGGGCACGAGTCCCATCGTCGGATGCTGCCATCGGATCAACGCCTCGACTCCCTCGACCTGGCCGGAATCGAGGGTGACCTTTGGCTGGTAGTGGAGCACGAACTGCTCCTTGGCGATGGCCGTCCGGAGCTCGCCCAGCAGCGCGAGGCGCTCACGGGTGTTGATGTTGAGCTCATCGTCATAGATGACAATGTCCTCGTGGGTGTCCTTGGCCACGTACATGGCCACGTCCGAGCGCTGTAGGAGCATGTCAGCGCTGTCTCCATCCTTCGGGGCAATGGCGATGCCGCAACTGGCGGCCACGTCCATGGTCATTCCCTCGATGTCGAAGGGCTCCTCCAGGAGGCTGATGATCCGTTCGGCGACCTGAAGGGCTGCTCCGTGGCCTTCGATGCGTGGGAGCAGGACGCAGAACTCATCGCCGCCCAGTCGGGCCAGTGTGTCGCCGTCCCGAAGGCCCTGGTTGATCCTTGGGCCCACTTCCCGCAACACCCGGTCGCCATACTTGTGGCCGAGCGTGTCGTTGATCTCCTTGAACCGGTTCAGGTCGAAGAGCAGGACTGCGGTGCAGCTACCGTCCCGGGCCGCCTGACGGAGAGCCTGGTCCGTACGGTCGAAGAAGCAGGCGCGGTTGGGGAGGCCGGTGAGTTCGTCGTGCATGGCCTGGTGTGTGGCATCGTCAAGGGCCCTCTTCATGGCCTCGACAGTCCGAGCGTCGTTCAGTGCGAGACTGGCGTGCTCTGCAAACGCGATCGCCACCTCTTGCGCTCGCTGCAGGTGCTCGACGCCGGGTCGGCGCGAAGCGACGATCAGACAGCCGACGGGCTGCCCCTCGCGATGGACCGGCGCAGCAACGGCCGACTGCGAAACGGCCTGGCCCTGTGGGCCGATCGCCGCCCCGAAGCCCTGAATGCGCTCGTCGACACAGGGACGGTTCTCGATGACAGCTCGCCCCCCGATCCCTGTCCCGGTGGGAACACGACTGAGGTCGGGATGGTCCGGAGAAATGCCGACCGACGAGACGGTGGTCATGGTGTCGGGGTCGCAATCGTCGACGAGCTGCAGCATCACGATTCCCTCTCCCAGGAGTTCGGCCGCTCCCGCGGTGACGGCGTCGAGGACCGCCTGGAGGGAAGACCGCGACGTAATCTGGTGCTGGATCTGGGAGAGCCGCTCCAACAGTGCTTGTCGTTCCCGAAGGGAGAGGACGAGTTCATGGTTCAGGGCGGCCTGCCTGCGCTCGCTGGCCACTGTCCCGAGGAGGCGGAGAGCCAGGGCCAGGACGCGAGCCATGCTCCGCAGGAGGCCCACCTCGTCGGTGGTGAAGGCATCGACGGATCGGACCAGCACGATGGTGGTGCCGCTGTCGCGATCGACGGGAATGGCGACGGTTTCGCACCATCCCACCCCGGCCAGGTCGATGGTCGCCCTTTCGCTCTTGGCCACGGCGACGATCTCAGGCTCAGGCGCACTGCCGAGCGCCCATCCGAGCGATGAGGTGACATGACCCCCCGTGACGAATGCGCCGGCATCCGCTTCCGACGACTCGGCCAGACGCTCGAGAGCATGGACAACGGCCTCGCGCTCGTCCGCCGCGCCGGTGAGCACGGTGAGGAAGGCTGCGAGCTGCTGCGTCGCCCAGTTCGAAGAGTCCATCAAATCGTCAACCGAAGGCCACCACGACAAGGGTCTGGTTGTGGAATCCGCTCACTCCACGAGTGCGGGCGATCTCGCCGTAGGTATAGAACCCCGCCACCGGCGCGCCGGAGGCGTGATCGGCGATCCTTGCCACCTCGGCCATGGTCCCGTCGTCGCCCAGCACTCCTTTCCGAGCGATGCAATCGAAGGCCAGGAGCCCCAAGGGGGCTCTCCCCTCCAGATCGGCCAATGCCTGTTCGCACGCCACATCGGTCGCCTGCAGCACCGAGTCGCTGTCGCCCTCCATGATCCTGACCATGCTCCCCTGGGGCACAGCTGCGATGCAGTTCAGAGAGCCGTCGGCGAAGTCACCGCCGGCGACGAAGCGGACTTCGTCGCCGCCCCGGCGACTCAGCCCGAGGGGGTGGGTCATGGCGAAGTGGGTGAACGCGGCCGGGTCCGCCTGCACGGCCTGGGGCGCATCGAGTCGCCTGAGGTAGGCCTCCAGCGCCGGCTGGTCATCGAGGGTCACGACCCGGTTGTCGGAACTGGCCGTGACGACCATCGGCTCGCCGACGGTGCGCCATCCGTGTTTCACCCCGATCCCGATCGGACCTTCCGACCCGATCGCCGCGCCCACAACCGAGTGCTCGAGGATCGAACTGCCGAAGAACTGGAAGGTCCGTTGCATCTTGAGGCCGTCACCGGCGCAGCCACCGATAAGGGGAATCTCGGCGCCCAACACGCCAAACGCGCCCCTGACCACTTCCTGCTGGTCACCCCCGAGTCCATCGCTCAACAGCAGCTGCACCTTGTGTGGGCACGGACCCAGATCGGCAACGCTCGCCGCGACCGTTGCGCTGGCTCCGCGTAGCCCTCCGGTGTCGGCGCTGGCCGCGGCGGCGGCGACGGAGAAGCCCGGCCCACCGAGGGCCATGACTACCACCCCATCCGTCCCCGGTCCTCCGGTGGCGATTTCGCCCGCGGTCGAGCATCCGACGACTGGAGTCTCCCGGGCGATGTCGGCCACGCCACCGAGCAGCCGGCCGAGGTCGTAGACGTCGCTGGCGAACACGACCAGGAGCTTCGGATCGTCCCCTCCAAGGGCCTCGGTCGCGGCCTGCCGACCTGCCCGCCGGCCGTCGGGGTCGTCTGATCTGCCCGTTCCCGTCCACTGGGTCGCCGTTCGTGCGGGTGCGATTGCCGGACTGGAGGTCATAGGTATTCGATCGGTCCCCTGCCATTCGACCTTTAGTACCAGTAGCCCGATGCAGTGGGAAAGTAATTGACACGTTGAGACTTCAATGTCAGGATCTGCCAAATATCATCGTGGGGGAGTCAGTGTGGGCCGAAGGTCGAGCCGCCGGCGGATGACTGTCCGCGGCCTGGGAGCGGTGGCGGTGTGCTTCTGTGTGTCCGTCCTGGCCGGCTGCGGAACCACACCCGGAGCAATGCCGGCAGCGCCCGTTCCGCCGGTACCGTCCCCGACCGTTCAGGGTCCGATCCTCCCGAGCAGTGGGATCTCGTTCCTGGGTTCCACGCTCTTCCCCCCATCCCAGGTCGGTTATGAGCAGTCCGAGTTCTTCCTGTCCGGGACGGCCACCTCCTACACGAGCGCAACTCCTCTGACCAAGAACGGCCGATGGGTCGTCAAACCGGCATCGACTGCTCCGTACAGGACCCGGATCGTCGTGTACCGGCCCATCGACCCCAAGCGTTTCGACGGCACCGTCGTCGTGGAGTGGCTCAACGTGACCGCGGGCATCGACGCTCCGGCGGCGTGGCTGAATGCCCATATCCAGATGATCCGGGAGGGAATGGCCTACGTCGGCGTGGACGCGCAGGCCGGGGGGATCAATGGTCAGGCAGGCTCGATCGCCGCCGTCGACGGCAAGAGCGGCCTCAGGCAGTCGGACCCAGCCCGTTACGGTTCCCTGCACCATCCGGGTGACAGTTACTCGTACAGCATCTACCAGCAGGCCGGCCGAGCCCTCCAGACATCGGGATCGCAGCTCCTCGGGGGACTGCGCCCGAAACGCGTCCTGGCCTTGGGCGAATCACAGTCGGCCTTCCGGCTCGTGACCTACATCGATGCCCTCCAGCCCCGCTCGCCGGGAATCTTCGACGGGTACTTCGTGTACAGCCGGGGCGGCAATGCCTCGGACCTGTCGCAGGCCCCCCAGGCGACCATCGCGACACCCACCCCGACCTACATCCGGACCGACCTCCATGTGCCGGTCTTCCTGTTCGAGACCGAGACGGACCTGCTCGCCCTCGGCTATCTCGCCGCCCGCCAGCCGCCGACCGCGTATCTACGCGAGTGGGAGACGGCCGGGACCGCCCACGACGACACCTACGGTTTGCTCTACGCACGGTCCGACACCGGAAACGGCGTGGCCGACAGCGATGCCTTCCAGTCGATGCTCAGCCCGCCGAGCGATCCGATACCGGGCATCGTCGACTGTGCCGCCCCGGTGAACGCCGGGTCCCACACCTATGAACTTCGGGCGGCGATGGCGGCAGCCAATCGGTGGCTCACCAGTGGGACGGCGCCCCTTCAGTCACCCCGTCTCGAGGTGGATCCGGACAACCGGCATGTCTTCCTCACCGACCGCAACGGCGAGGCGCTGGGTGGGATCCGGACCCCTCAGGTGCAGGCACCGGTGGCCAAGCTCTCGGGTGTCGGCCAACCGGGTTCAACCCCCATCGGGACCCAGCCGAGCAACTCCTCCACCATCTCCAGTGCGACGTTGTGCAGCATCCTCGGCACGACGGTCCCATTCAGCGCGGCCCGGCTCTCCGCCCTCTATCCGGACCATGCCGCCTTCGTCACCCGGTGGGATGCGGCTACAGCCGCTGAAGTGGAGCAGGGGTACCTGCTACCGGCCGATGCCCGGGCCCTTGACGAAGTGGCGGCGACGTCAACCGTGGGAGGCTGATCCCCGGGACGATGGTCATTGCGCCCACCCGGTGACGGATCCAGTCCGTGGGCCGGGGCCTACTCCTCGCCCGAGAATCGCTCCCATGCCGACTGCCGGGTCATCCCCAGGGACGCCCCGATGGTCGCCCACGTGGCGCCAAGGGTTCTCGCCCTCATCACGAAGCGGGCGAGATTGCTTTCCACCTGCGCACCTGCGGCCGCCATCCGCGGGAGGCTGGCCAGCACTCCCTCGAGGTCAAGGTCCTCTTCCCACGATGTCAGCCCGGGTGACAGCGAGGGTGGGCTGCCGATGATCTGGCCACAGAGATCCACGCACTCATCACAGATGAAGACCCCTGGACCAGCGACCAACTTGGCAACCTCGTCGCTCGGTTTGAGGCAGAACGAGCAGGTGGTGGTCACGTCCTCGGTGACGGCCATCGGCTCCTCCTCGGGATGGTCAACGTTGTCAGGGAAGACCTTACAGCGTCAGGAGATTCCTGACAAGGAGGACCTGGCCGATTGCCCACCGTCGACGTCAGGCCGCATGCAACTCGGGGTCGCATTGACCGGGCGCTGCGTCGTCCCGTGATCCGTCACCGGTTGCACAGGACCTTCCCGGACCGTCCATGGTTCCGCTCGTGTGACATGGGGTAAGACGGGGGGTGAACTACCATTCGACCAGAGCGGTTCAGGAGCCGTTGCCGCTGAGCACGCCGAATCGTAACTGCTGCATGGCCACGAAGCGCAGGTAGTGAACCTCGGAGCGGAAACGAATCAATGTTCAGAGCCGGAATGCACACCCTTCGGGGAGGGGTTCGGACACGTGGCGGGGTGCTCACCGCCGGCGCAGTCGTTGCCCTCGTGCTGTCCGGGGTGACGATGTCCGTCCCGGATCCGACGGCCGCAGCCTCGACACAGCCCACCGTCTCCTCGTTCACGGTCAATCCGACCACGCTCACCTGGGCCGGAGGCACGGTGACGCTGTCCGTCAAGGTCGCCAATGCCAAGACCTGTACCTTCTCGGTGGCGCCGGCCATCAAGGGACTCCCGGCCAAGCAGCTCTGCAACGGGACCGTGAATCAGAAGGTGACGGTCCCGAAGAACAACGGGAAGACGGTGATCACCTTCACCTTCGATGTGTCGGTCACCGGAACGACGACGGTGAAAGCGCCGGCCATCAGGCTCTCCGAAGGCGACGTGCTGCCCGGTCCACCGGCCGTGGCGTCGGCCTCGGCCGGAGATGCATCGGCGGTGGTGGGCTTTGTCCGTCCGTCGACTGCCGGTAGCAGCGCCATCACCCACTACACGGTCACAGCCACCGACACGACCACGCCCGTCCATGGAGGACAGAAGCAGTCGGGTACGGCCAGCCCGATCACGGTCACCGGCCTCACCAACGGGGACAGCTACACATTCACCGTGGCTGCCACCAATGCCAGTGGCACCGGTCCGCCCTCCCCCGGTTCGGGGAGCGTGACCCCGTCGGTTCCACTTGCCGCCGACGTGCTCTCCGATGCCAGTGACGGTTTCGGCACCTGTGCGGTGGTCTCGGGCGGTGGTGTCGAGTGTTGGGGATCAGGTGCGTTGGGCAACGGGACCACGGGCAGCTCCGACGTCGCACAGCCGGTGCCCGGCATCTCCACCGCCATCTCGATCACCAGCGCCAGTCAGGACGACGCCGGTTACTGCGCGGTGCTCTCGAGCGGGGGCATCGACTGCTGGGGGGACAACACCGATGGTCAGCTGGGCAACGGGACCACCGGAGGTCCCGATTGCAATGGGTCTTGTGACGACACGCCTCAGGTGGTCACCGGGATCTCCGATGCCATGTCGGTGACCAGTGTCAGTAGCGTCAACCTGGCGGCCGGCTACTGTGCGGTCCTTTTGACCGGGAGCGTCGACTGCTGGGGGGACAACACCGATGGTCAGCTGGGCAACGGGACCACCGGGGGTCCTGATTGCAACGCCTCCTGTTACGACACACCCCAGGCGGTCACCGGTATCACCAATGTCGCTTCGCTCACCAGTGACGCCGACGGCGATGACTGCGCGGTCCTCCAGACCGGAGGGGTGGAGTGCTGGGGGGACAACATCTGGGGCCAGTTGGGCAACGGGACCACCGGCGGCCCCGATGGAGTGAGCCCGTTTGCCGGCTATGACACCCCCCAGGCGGTCACCGGCATCACCGACGCCGTCTCGATCGCCGGCGACGTCGGAAGTAGCACCTGCGCAGTGCTTTCCACCGCCGAGGTGGATTGTTGGGGAGCCAATTCAGGTCAGTTGGGCAACGGGACCGTGGGCGGGCCGGACGGTGAGAACGGCTACGACACACCCCAGGCGGTCACCGGCATCACCGACGCCGCCTCGGTCACAAGCGACGCCGACGGTGACTACTGTGCGGTGCTCTCCAGCGGGGGAGTGAACTGCTGGGGCTAT
>JBEKOI010000184.1:0-8142 GCA_049521915.1 Acidimicrobiales bacterium
GGGCCTCGGTGACGGTGGGCTCGGTGGAGAGCAAGGTGCGCAGTTTCAGGACCGAGGCCTGGCCCTGCTGGAAACTGTTGTACTGCTGGACCAGGAGCTGTATCGGGGCGAAGAAGCGGTTCAGGTACAAGAAGAAGGCCACCAGCGCACCGGGGGAGAGGGTGTGGTGCACCACCATGTCCCCGCCGATCCCCAACAGGGCGGCTTGGCCCAGCCAGCCCACCAGCTGGGTGCCCGGTCCGTAGATGGCATTGATCTGCGCCGTGTAGATGTTGGCGTCGCGATAGTCCCCGACGACGTTGCGGTGATGGACGATGTTGAACCGCTGGCGGTTGTGGGCGGCCACGACACGCACGCCGTGCAGGCTCTCGGACAGATCCGCCATCACATTGGCGATTCCGTCACGCACACGCTCATATCCACGCTCAGAAGCCACCCGGAACCACAGCGACATGACGACCAGGATCGGGACGACCAGCCCCACGGTGATGAAGGCCAGCCTGACGTTGGTGGTGAACAGGATGACGGTGATGACCACCATGGTCAGGCCCTGGATGGCCAGCTGCGAAAGGCCGTCCTGGAGCAGCTGCTGGAGGTTCTCGATGTCGCTGGTCATCCGGCTCATGACCACGCCGGCCTTCTCCTCGGTGAAGAAGCCAAGGGAGAGGCGTTGCAGGTGGGCGAAGACCTTGACCCGGAGGTCGTTCATCACCCAGGCAGCCAGGCGGCCGGTGACCTGGACCTGGAAGCGCTGTGCCAACGCGGTGATGACCACGAAGACCAGGTAGGCGATGGCCGCGCCAACCACCACGGCGAAGTTGATGTGATGGGCGGGAGTCCCTCCCAACCCGTCGTTGATGGCGTACTCGGTGAGCTTGGGCCCGACCTGGGAGGCCACTGCGATGACCACCACCAGGATCCCGGCCAGGGCCAGCAGGCCGCGGTACTTGGTCAGCAGCCGCCACAGGCTCAGTCGCTTGAGCTCGCGCTCGGAGCTGGTCTGGCTGAAGACGATGTCCGGCTCGGCGTACTCGGGCTCGGTGGCCAGCAGCTTGTCCACGCCATCCTGAAGCTCGTGCGGGATGCCGGCGAAGGGAAGGCCGGAGGCGGCCGAGGCCTGCGCCCCTCCCGGTCCGCCGAAGCCCCCACCACCGCCGCCACCGAACATCATGACCGGCCTCCGCCCCGCGCCGAGTCGAGCAGGTCCCGAAGCGCCTGGCCGTCGGGCTCGTCCGGTGCCTGGTCGGTGTCCAACCCGGCCTCCTGTTCGGCCTCGTCGGCGTCGGCCTCCCGCTCGAACTCGCCCGCCTGGGCCAGCACCTCGGCGTAGAGGGGCGTGGTCTCGAGCAGCTCGGCGTGGGTCCCGTCGGCCACGATCTTGTGCTGGTCCAACAGGACCACCCGGTCGGCCAGCGAGATGGTGGACAGCCGGTGGGCGATGATCAGGGTGGTGCGGCCCTCCATCTGGACCCGCAAGCCGGCGTGGATCCGCTGCTCGACCTGGACGTCGATGGCGCTGGTGGCGTCGTCGAGCACCATGATGGGCGGGTTGACCAGCAGGGTCCGGGCGATGGCGATCCGCTGCCGCTGCCCGCCGGAGAGGGTGTAACCCCGCTCGCCCACCACCGTGTCGTAGCCGTCGGCCAGGTGGGTGATGAACTCGTGGGCGCCGGCCGCCTTGGCTGCGGCCACGATGTCCTCGAAGTCGGCGGACGGCCTGCCGTAGGCGATGTTGTCCCGGATGGACACAGAGAACAGGAAGGGCTCGTCGAGGACCACCCCCACGTTGGCCCGCAGGCTGTCCTGGGTCACGTCTCGGACGTCGTGCCCGTCGATCTGCACCGAGCCGTGCTTGACGTCGTAGAAGCGGGTCAACAGGCGGGCCACGGTCGACTTGCCGGCCCCGGTCCGGCCGACCAGAGCCACCGTCTCCCCCGGGGTGATGCGCAGGTCGAAGTCGGCCAGCACCAGCTGCTCGGCGTCGGCCGTGTAGGCGAAGTCGACGTGATTGAACCGTACGTCCCCGTTGACGTCGACCAGATCGACGGCGTCGGGGGCGTCGGTGACCGTGGGCTGCTCGTCGATGATCTCGTAGATGCGTTCGGCCGATGCGGCCGCCCGCTGACCCATCATGATCAGCATGCCCAGCATCATGAACGGGGCCTGGAGCATCAACAGGTAGATGTTGAAGGCGAAGATGTCCCCGATGCCCAGTCCCCCGTGGATGACCATGTACCCGCCGAACAGCAGAACGAGGGCCAGGCCCACCTGGGGCAGGTTCTGGACCAGGGGGGAGAAGCGGGCCCGGAGGTCGGCGTCCTTGATGTAGCTCCACCGCAGCTTGTCGGCCGCCCCGGACAGCGAGCGGAGCTGCTGCTGCTCGGCGGCGAAGGACTTGACCACCCGCACGCCGTTCACGTTCTCGTCGACGATGGTGGCCACGTCGGCCAGTCGCGACTGGATGATCCACGACACCGGGAACATCGACTTCCGCATCTTCACGCCAGCCAGGTAGACGAAGGGCATGGTGGCCATGGCGATGAAGGCCAGCGGCACGTCGATGGACAACATGAAGCCGAAGGCCACGATGGCGATCGAGCACTGGACCAGGATGGACGGGGCGAAGGTCATGTACATCTGGACCGACCGGATGTCCGAGTTGGCCCGCGAGATGAGCTGACCCGACTGCACCCGGTCGTAGAAGGAGAACGACATCTTGGTCAGGTGCTCGTAGATGATGTTCCGCAGGTCGTACTCGATGTCGTAGGCCGTTTCGAAGAGGAACAGGCGGGAGATGTAGCCGGCGACGCCACCCACCAGCCCGATCCCGACGATGAGCCAGACATAATGACTGAGGGGGACGGTATGGAGCTGGATCGAGTTGGTGATGGCGTCGTTCAGGAGGAAGGGCACCAGGACCTGCAGGACCAGCCCCACGAAGGAAGCCACCAGCGAGGTGATGAAGATCCCCTTGTGGGCGCCCATGATGGGCATGACCCGGCGGAGCCAGGTGAGGGACCTGTCGGGGTCGATGGTGGCTCGGGGCGCCTCGTTGCGGGCCACCACGTCGATGGGGACGAACTCGGTGCCCACCTCGGGTGTCGGCGATGGACGGGGCCGGAGCCGGGGGACCTTCACCGGGCCGCCTTCCGGGCCAGGCGGTAAGCCCCGAAGGCGTTCCGCCACGCCACCAGGCCGTCGAATGCTTTCTTCGATTCGTCGGCATCGTCGAGGCAACCGGCGATCTCAGCCAGCCGGCCGGCCACCGCGGCATCGGCCAGGTCGAGGGCCTGGCGGCCGCTGTCGGTGAGGACGTGGTCGACCTGCCGGCGGTCGGAGACGACATGCCTGCGTTCGACCAGACCCCGGGCGACCAGGCCATCGACGATGGCCGTCACGCTCGGCGGACGCACGGCCAGACGCTCGGCCAGGTCGGAGGAGACGGCGGACCGTTCGTCGAGCAGGCCCAGCACCCGGTACTGGGGGGCGGAGAGGTCGGCCGTGGCCAGGCCGATCTCCACCTGCTTGGCCAGCCAGGCGGCGGCCCTCCCGATGGTCTGTCGACCGTGGACGTCGGGCGTGCTCGTCGTAGTTGCTTTGGAACTCACATTATTAGACTATCGAACTAATCGGCCGGCCCATTCGCGGCGGGTCCGGTTCCGGCCACTGCCCTGTTCCGGGGGCCGACTGCATCCACCGGTGGAGCCGTCCGGGCCGTCTGAGACGGGCCCGCCGGCTTGCCGGCGACGGCGTGGGCCACGAACGCTCCCGGCCCGCCGTGGGCTGTCCGCGGTGCTCGGCCAACCGTCCTCCCGGGCGGCTGCCCGCCGAGCTACGAGACGAGCCCGCCGGTGTTGAGGTTGAGCCCGTCTGTGCTCTTCGAGCGGTGCATGACCTGGATCTCGCTGAACTCGGCCAGACCCCACGGGCCGTTCTCGACGCCCACCCCGCTCCACTTGAAGCCACCGAAGGGCTGTTGGGGGGCAAGGGCCAGATGGGTGTTGACCCATGCCGTGCCGCATTCGAGCCGCCCGGCGATGTCGGAAGCGCGGTCGGTATCGGTGCCCCACACCGAGCCCGACAGCCCGAAGTGGGTGGCGTTGGCCCGCTCGACCACATCGTCCACGTCCCGGTAGGAGATCACGGGCAGGGCCGGACCGAACTGCTCCTCGTCCACGATGCGGGTGCCGTCCGAGAGCCCGGCCAGGATCGTCGGCTCGAAGAAGTAGCCGGGCCGGTCCATGGCATGGCCGCCGACTGCGGCTCTCGCCCCATGGGACAGCGCGTCGCCGACCAGCTCCTTCACCCGCTCGTACTGCGGCTTGTTGTTGATAGGCCCGAGCTTGGAACCCTCCTCGGTGCCGTCGCCGACCTTGATCGCCGCCGCTTGGGCGGCGAGCCCGTCGACCACGTCGTCGTACATCGACTCGGGCACGTAGACCCGCTTGATGGCCGAGCACACCTGACCGTTGTTGTTGAAGGCACCGGCGAAGATGGCCTTGCTGACCAGGGCCGGGTCGGCGTCGTCCAACACGATGGCCGGATCGTTGCCCCCGAGCTCGAGGGTCACCCGCTTGAGGTCGGGGGCGGCCGACAGGGCGACCTTCTTGCCCGTCTCGATGGAGCCGGTGAAGCTGACCTTGCGGGGCACCGGGTGCCCGGTCATCCAGGCGCCCAGCTCGTCGCCGCCACTGATCACGTTGATCACGCCCGGAGGCATGACGTCACGCAGGATCTCGGCCACCTTCAGGGTGGTGAGGGGGGTGAACGGCGAAGGCTTGAGCACGAGGGTGTTGCCGGCCAGCAGCGCCGGCGCGATCTTCCAGAAGGCGAGGGTGAGGGGGAAGTTCCAGGGGGTGATGGCGGCCACCACGCCCACCGGGCGACGGACTACTTCGACCCGGGCCTCGGCGTCGTCCTGGATGACCTGTGGGGGCGTTTCGATGTTGGCGAAGTACTGACACCAGATGGCCGCCGCGAAGACCTCGATGTTGGCGTCGCCGAGCGGCTTCCCCTGTTCCGCCGTGAGCACCGGGGCCAGCTCGGCCGTCGAGGCCAGAAGGACGTCGGCCATCTTCAACAGGGTCTGGCGCCGGACATCCTCGTCGGACTTCCAGTCCCGCTGTGCTTTGGAGGCGGCGTCGAAGGCGGCGTCCAGCTGCTGACGACTGCATTCGGGGGCATGGGCGAACACCTCGCCGTTGGCCGGGTTCACCACGCCGAACGACTCTGCCGCCGGTACGGTGTCGCCTCCGATGGTCATCACGAAGTCGGACATGTCTTCCCCCAATGCTCGTTCGTCAGGTTCTCTCTGAGGCTACGCCCCTCCGCAGCCTAACTGTCAAGGACGTCATCTGCCCCGGGGTCGGATGCCAGGGGGTCAGACCGGGACGGGCTCCGGTTCGGCCGGCGCCACAGGCCCGCCGGGCCTTCCGGGCGAATCGGCTTCGAGCTCGGGGTCGACCGAGACATGGGGGAGGATGCGGTCGAGCCAGCCCGGGAACCACCAGTTGGCCTTGCCCAGCATGAACATGACCGCCGGCACGATGGCCATTCGGATCAGGACCGCGTCCATCAGGATGCCGGCCGCCAGACCCAGCCCGAACTGCTTGATGACGAGCAGACCCCCGAGGATGAAGGACCCGAACACCAGGATCATGATGAGGGCCGCGGCCGTGATCGTCTTGCCGGTGGCGGCCAAGCCCCGTCGGACCGCCGTGGCGTTGTCGCCCGACCTCACATACTCCTCCCGAATGCGGGTGATGAGGAAGACCTCGTAGTCCATGGACAGCCCGAACAGGATTGCGAACAGCATGACCGGCAGGAACGCGGCGATCGGCCCGGGACTGCCGATCTGGAAGACCGAGCCCAGCCAGCCCCACTGGAACACGGCGACCAGGACACCGAAGGCCGCTCCGATGGAGAGCAGGTTCATCACCGCGGCGGTCAGGGGGATGACGATGCTGCGGAAGACCATGGCCAGCAGTAGGAAGGAGAGCACGACCACCAGCCCGATGAAGAGCGGGAGCTTGTGGGCCAGCACCCGGGCGAAGTCGGCGAAGATCGCCGTGTTCCCGCCCACGTAGACGGTCACGCCGGTGCCGGTCACGACGGCCGGGATGGTCGTCTGTCTCAGGTGGTCGATCAGGTCGGTGGTCTGGGAGGCCTCCGGTGAGGTGGTCGGGTAGGCGGTGATCAGGCTGACCGTCTGCCCGTCCTTGGTCGGCAGGACCAGGGGGCCGGTGACCTTGGCCACGCCGGGTTGCGACTGCACCTTGGCCGTCAGGGTGTCGAGGGTCTGCTGGTCGGCCGGGCCCGGGTTCTGGGTCACCAGCAGCAGCGGGCCGTTGAAGCCGGGACCGAACCCGTTGGCCAGCAGGTCGTAGGCGGTCCTGGTGGTGGTGCCGGTCGGATCGTTGCCCTGGTCGGATGAGCCGAGCCGGAGCGAGAAGAAGGGCAGCGCGACCAGGACGATGACCGCGAAGGCGACCAGGGCCGGGATGACCGGACGCCTCTGGACGAAGGCGGCCCATCGCGCCCAGAACCCCTTGGTGCCCGAGCCGATGACCTTGGGCCCGTTGACAGCCAGGTCTCTCTTCTGGCGCCGGCTCAGCACCCGGGGCCCGATGAAGCCGAGGAAGGCGGGGAGCAGGGTAAGGGCGGCGATCATGGTGAAGAGCACGCCGATGGAGGCGGCAATGGCCAGCCCGTAGAGGAACGTGACCCCGAGGGCGAACATCCCGAGCAGGGCGATGCAGACGATGATCCCGGCGAAGAGGACGGCGCGCCCCGACGTGTTGACGGCGTTGACGATCGAGGACTCGACATCGTTGCCGGCCACGAGGCCCTGGCGGTGCCTGGTCACGATGAACAGGGCGTAGTCGACTCCTACCCCCAGGCCGATCAACAGGACGAGCTCGGTCGAGAAGACCGGCATCTTGAGCAGGTGACTGAGTAGCCCGATCACTCCGATGGCCGTCCCCAGCGAGGCCAGGGCAGACAGCAACGGGAGGAGCATGGCGAAGACTGACCCGAACACGAGGAGGAGCACGACGCCGGCCAGGATCACACCCAGCCCGGTGCCGCCGAAGGACTGCTTGTCGGCCGCCTCGGCCACCTGCCCGGCCACCGCCACCTGGAGATTCGGGCCGGCGGCGCTCTGTGCCGTGGCTACCAGCTGTTTGGCCAACGGGGTCGAGATGTACTGGGCCTGTTGGTCGAAGGTGACCGCGGCGAACGCTGTCGTCCCGTCCGTGTTTATCTGGGCGGCACCGAGGGGGTCGTAGGGACTGACGATGTTGGTGACGTGGGGCAGCTTGGCCACCTTGGCCAACATGGCGTCCACCGAGGACTTCACTTCCGGGTCGGTGACCTTGGTCCCGCCGGTGGTGTGGAACACGATCTGCTCGCGGTCGCCGGCAAGGTTCGGCTCCGAGCGCTGCAGCAGGTTGAGCGCCTGGGTCGACTGGGTGTTGGGCAGCGAGAAGCTGTTCGAGTAGTCGGTGCCCACGGCAGCCGAGATGGCGGTCATGCCGACCAGCGCGGTCAGCCAGAGCAGCAGCACGATCACGCGGTGGCGGACGCACCACGTGGCAAGGGACTTCATTTCCGGGAGGCTCCTCGGGGTCGGGTTTTGGGGGGCTCTACTTGTCGAACCGAAGCGTGTTGAACGGCTTCTTGTCTGTCAAAGGGTAGTGGAGCCATTGTCGTCGATAGAAGTCGACGAAGGGATGATCGACCCAATTGCCCTCTTCCTTGAGGGACCTGGGCCGCCACGCCTCCACACCCCGACCCTAGGGCCTGCAGCCACGGATCCGTCGTCATGCGCGGGCAGGCGAGCCGGCGTCGACCATCATGGAGACCATGGAGCCCCGCGATCGCCTCGTCCCGCTGTCCGGGGCGTTCAACTTCAGGGACCTCGGCGGGTACGTGGGCAGGGACGGGCGGCCCACCCGCTGGGGGACCCTGTTCCGTAGCGACACCCTGCACGAGCTCACCGAAGCCGACGTCGCCCTGCTCCGGTCGCTGGGCCTGGCCACCATCATCGATCTCCGTACCTCCCGGGAGCTCGAGCGCACCGGCCGCGGACCGCTGGCCCCGGAGGCGATGGCCTATCGGCACCTGTCGCTGATCAGGGACGGG
>JBEKOI010000185.1:0-8062 GCA_049521915.1 Acidimicrobiales bacterium
CCGATGGCCGGCAATCCGCACGGGGTGGTGCAGGCCGGGGTGCACGGTCTGCTGCTCGATGCGGCCATGAACTTCGCCATCAACTCGGCGCTTCCGGGCCGGGACCGGACCCGGGCCACCCTCGAGATGAAGGTCGAGACCATGCGCCCGGCCCTGGTGGGCCAGTCCTACCGGCTGCGCGGCGAGGTGGTTCGGATGGCCCGGCAGGTGGCCTACGCCGAGGCCACCGTGGTGGATGGCGAGGGCCAGTTGGTCAGCCGGTCGACCGGGACCTTCCTCCTCAAGCGCTCCGCTGACGAATCGCCGGCCCCCACCGGACCCCGGCCCTGAATCCGCCGGCCACGGCCGGCCATCGCCGCGCACCGCCTCCGGCCGGCGCGGCCACCGTCCGATCGGGGCCCGCAGGGTCCCAGGGTGAATGCGAGACATGTCATGGCCCTTGCCGCCTTCGATGCGCCGGTGTGCCGGGTGTGCGGCGCCGTCGCCCACGCCCGGTTCGCGCACTGCTTCTGCTGCGCCACGCTCGTCCGGCAGTTGCAGATGCCCCTCACCCCGGTGGTGGCCATGGCCGACTACCGGGTCGGTGACCGGATGCACCGGCGGCTCCGCGGTTACAAGGACGCCCCCGTGGCCGAGGCCCGCCGGGCCTGCGCCGCCGAGCTCGCCGGGCTGGTCCGGAGGTGGATGACGGGGAGCCGGGCCGACCTGGAGGCCCGGTTCGGCTCCACCTGGGACCTCGTGGCCACGGTGCCGTCCTCGGGTCGGCCGGTGGGCGTCCCCGTCGACACCCTGGTCGCACACGTGGCGGACCTGGCCCTGCGCCACCGGCAGCTACTCGTGCGCGGACCGGAGCCGACCGGCCATCTCCGGGCCTCGCGGCGTGGGTTCGAGCTCGTGCCTGCCGTCGACCGGGAGTGGCTCCGGGGCAAGCGCATCCTCGTCTTCGACGACAGCATCACCACCGGGGCCCGGTCGCAGAGTGCGGCCGCGGCCCTGCGTCTGGCCGGCGGCCGCGTGGTGGGTGTCATGGCCGTGGGCCGGGTCGTGGCCGGTGGGAGATGGGCGACCCGACCCGTGCTCGGCTAGACCGGGGACGTGCTGCTCCGCATCTTCACCGAGCCCCAGCAGGGGGCCTCCTACGACCAGCTGCTGGCGGTGGCCCGGACGGCCGAGGCCCAGGGCTTCGACGCCTTCTTCCGCAGCGACCACTACATGGCCATGGGCACCACCGACGGCCTGCCCGGGCCCACCGACGCCTGGGTCACCCTGGCCGCCATCGCCCGCGAGACCAGGTCGATCCGACTGGGGACCCTGGTCACCTCGGCCACGTTCCGGTTGCCCGGCCCGTTGGCCATCTCGGTGGCCGAGGTCGACGACATGAGCGGTGGCCGGGTGGAGCTCGGGCTGGGTGCCGGCTGGTACGAGGCCGAGCACACCGCCTACGGGATTCCCTTCCCACCGCTGGGGGAGCGCTTCGATCGTCTCGACGAGCAGTTGGCCATCATCACCGGGTTGTGGTCGACGCCGGCCGGAGAGCGGTTCACCTTCAGCGGCCGGCACTACGAGGTCCGGGACAGCCCGGCCCTGCCCAAACCCGTGCAACGGCCGGGGCCCCCGGTCATCGTGGGTGGAGGTGGTCCCACCCGGACACCGCGCCTGGCTGCCCGCTACGCATCCGAATTCAATCTCGCCTTCCGGTCTCTGGCCGACACCGGCGACCAGTTCGGGCGGGTCCGGGCCGCGTGCGAGTCGACGGGGCGTGATCCGGCCTCATTGGAGTTGTCCGCCGCCCAGACGGTGTGTTGCGGACGGGACGATGCCGAAATCGCCCGTCGGGCCGTGGCCACCGGCCGCCAGGTCGACGAGCTCCGCCAGAACGCGCTCTGCGGCACGCCGGACGAGGTCATCGCCAAGCTGGCCACCTTCGCCGCCGCCGGCGCGTCCCGCGCCTACCTGCAGGTCCTCGATCTCGACGACCTCGACCATCTCGCCCTGCTCGGCGAGGAGGTACTGCCCCACTGCGCCGCCCTCTGAGCGCGGGCCGTGGCCGGACGGTCGGCTCAGGCCGCCGAGGTGGACGTCGGTGCCGCGTCGCCGGCCATCGGCCAACGCTCGGCCACGAGGCTGAGGGACTGGGCGCGGGACTCGAAGGAGTGGCCCCGGGTGGACAGCATGAGCTCGTCGGCGCCGGTCCGCGCCTGGAGGTCGACCAGGCCCTGGTGCACGTGCGCCGGGTCCCCGATGAGATGGGTGGACATGGTCGCCTCGACCAGCTCCCGCTCCCGGGCCGTGAACCGGTAGTCGGCCGCCTCCTCGGGCGTCACGATGGGCCCCAGCCGACCGGTGCGCAGTTGGAGGATGGTGAGCGCGGCCGGCCCGGCCAGCCAGCGGGCCTCCTCGGTGCTCGGCGCACACAGCACCGACACCGCCACCATGGCGTGCGGGCGGTCGAGCAGGATCGAGGGACGGAACGCTGACCGGTAGTGCTCGAGGGCCTGGTCCACCTGGTCGGGGCTGAAGTGGTAGGCGAAGGAGAAGGGGAGGCCGAGCATGCCGGCCAGCCGGGCGCTGAACGTCGATGAGCCGAGCAGCCACATCTCGGGGAGGTACCCCCGTCCCGGCACCGGGGCCGGCCTGGTCGGAGGGCCATCGCTGTCCACCAGGTAGGTGATGAGCTCGACGACATCCTCGGGGAAGGTGTCGGCCCCGAGGTCACCGGCCCGGCGCAGCGCACGGGCCGTGAAGGGATCGGTGCCCGGGGCGCGGCCGAGGCCCAGATCGATCCGCCCCGGGTGCAGGGCCTCGAGGGTGGCGAACTGCTCGGCCACGACGAGGGGTGCGTGGTTGGGCAGCATGACCCCGCCCGCCCCCACCCTGAGGCGGCTGGTGGCGTCGGCCAGGTGTCCGATGAGAACCGCCGGTGCGGAACTGGCCACTGACGGCATCCCGTGGTGTTCGGCCACCCACATGCGGTGGTAGCCCAGCTCCTCGACCACCGTGGCCAGGCGGGTGGTGTCGGCCAGCGCGTCCGCCGGCGTGGACCCGCGGGTCACCGTGGCCAGGTCGAGAACGGAGAGCGGCACCATGCTGTGCACAACACCGCGCTCGCTCCGGACCTTCCCGGGGGCCGCCGCGGGCCGTCCGGGGTCAGGGGCCGGCAGGCGGCGAGGTCAGTTCCTCGATGCGGACCAGCGTCTCGTCCATGTTCGACTTGGTCGTGGTGGGGAGCTTGCCCAACTTGAGGAACGGCCGCTGGTGGTCCTGGCCGATGTCCCAGCTCTCACGTACGAGGGTGCCACCGTCGACCGGCTCGAGCTCGTAGCGCCAGATCCGTCCGCCGATGAACCGGCCCAGGGGACCCGAGATGTTCGACTGCCAGGCGATCCTCCGGTTCTCCTCGAACTCGATCACCGTGTTGACCATCGAGTACCCGATGCCCTGATGCATGGACATCCCGAACTTGTCCCCCAGCCCCAGTCGCCGTGGCTCCTCCTTGGCTTTCTTCACTGCGCCGGAACCGTCGATGTCGGGGTGGCGTGACGCATCGGCGAGCAGGTCGAAGATGGCGTCGGGAGGTGAGTGAATGGTGCGCTCGGTGGTGACAACGTTTCCGTCCATGTGGTCCTCTGCAGTCTCATCGGGCTGCCGGAGATCGACAGCAGTGGCATCATCTTCTTCGTGGCCGGACTGACACTCGCCGACATCACCGCGATGCTGGCGGGGCGGGACCGGGTGCTGGCGTCGCTCGTCGAACGCCACGGCCCCCCGCCGCGCCGTCGCCCGGCCCCCTCGTCGCAGCGGTTCGCAGAGCTTGCCGAGATCATCGTCTACCAGCAGCTGGCCGGCAAGGCCGCTGCCACCATCCACGGTCGCTTCGTGCAGGCGATGGGCGGATCCGTGACGCCCGACGGTGTGCTGGCCGCCACCCCCGACCTGTTGGCCACGACCGGCCTCAGTCGGGCCAAGGCCGCTTCGATCCGCGACCTGGCCGAAAAGGTGATGACCGGGGAGGTCGCACTGGAGCGCATCGGCCGGCTGTCCGACGACGCGGTGATCGAGCACCTGACCAGGGTGCGGGGGATCGGTCCCTGGACGGCTCAGATGTTCCTGCTCGGCACGTTGGGCCGGCTTGACGTGTGGCCCACCGGTGACTACGGCGTGCGGGCCGGCTTCGCCGCCGCCTGGGGCCTGTCGGAGATCCCGAGCTCGAAAGAGCTGGTGGCGCTGGGCGAGCCCTTCAGCCCCTATCGGAGCGTGGTGGCCTGGTACTGCTGGAGGGTGCTCGACGATCGGTCGGCCGCCTCCTGACCGGGCTACCTCGTGGAGGCCGAAGGGACCTCAGTCCGGATTGCGCCAGCCCCGTTCGAACGGCAGCCGCCAGGTGTCGGGGGCGATGAGGTCGTGGATCCCCGGGGGACCCCAGCTGCCCGAGCGGTAGAGCTCCACCCCGGGTGGATGCTCGAGCAACGGCGCCGACAGCTCCCACAGCCGCTCGATGTCGTCGGCCGCCGTGAAGAGGGTGTGGTCGCCGCTCATGGCATCGTGGATGAGCCGTTCGTAGGCCTCGAGCACGTCGACCTCACGGCCGGTCTCGTGCAGCGCGAACTGGAGGCTCAGCTTGTCCAGCTGCATCCCCGGGCCGGGACGCTTGCCGTAGAAGGAGAGCGAGAGCTTCGAGGAGTCGGCCAGATCGAACGTCAGGTGGTCGGGGCCGTGGGCACCGATCCCCGAACCGGGCGGGAACATGCTCTTGGGCGGTTCGCGGAAGGCGATGGAGATGATCCGCGCCCCTTGGGCCATGTTCTTCCCGGTCCGCAGGTAGAAGGGAACGCCTGCCCACCGCCAGTTGTCGATCTCGCACCGGAGGGCGATGAAGGTCTCGGTCTGGGAGTCGGCGGCCACGCCCGGGATCGATCGGTAGCCCTCGTACTGGCCCCGCACCACTGCGGACACGTCGATGGGCTTCATCGACCGGAATACCTTGTTCTTCTCCTCGCTGATGGACCTGGGCTCGAGTGAGGTGGGCGGTTCCATGGCCATGAACGCCAGCACCTGGAACAGGTGGGTGACCACCATGTCCCGGAAGGCCCCGGTGCTCTCGTAGAAACCGGCCCGGCTGTCGACCGAGAGGGTCTCGGGCACGTCGATCTGCACGTGGTCGATGTGGCCGCGGTTCCAGATGGGCTCGAAGAGCCCGTTGGCGAACCGGAAGGCGAGGATGTTCTGGGCTGCCTCCTTCCCGAGGAAATGGTCGATGCGATAGACCTGCTCGGGGGAGAAGATGCTGTGCACGGTGTCGTTGAGCACCTTGGCCGTCCGCAGGTCGGTGCCGAACGGCTTCTCCATGATGATCCTGGACCGGTCGACCAGCCTGGCCTGGCGGAGGTTGTGGACCACCGCCTCGGCGGCCGAGGGCGGGATGCTCAGGTAGTGGAGGCGCCGGCTCTCCCGGCCCAGGATCTGCTCGGCTCTGGATACGGCATCGGCCAGAGCGGCCGGCCCGTGGGCCTGGGAGACGAACCGGACCCGGGACCGGAAGGTGTCCCAGTGCGAGTCGACGATGTCCCGCCGGGCGAACTGGCGGCAGGCGTCGAGGGCGAAGCCGTGGAATGTGTCGTCGTCGATCTCCTCGAGGGAGGTGCCGACGATGTGCACCTCGGGGAGCAGCCCGGCGTGCGAGAGGCGGAGCAGTCCGGGTAGGAGCTTCCGGCGGGCCAGATCCCCGGTGGCCCCGAACAGGACGATGACGTGAGGGGGCAGGGCTCCCGGATCGGCGCCGGGCCGGCTCGTGTGCCGGTCATCACCGGCCAGGTGCCGGTCATCCCTGTCCAGGAGATCGGACTCGGCTCGTCCGCTCATGAGTTTCCCATCCGGGACGCCCCTTTCGGATCGCTCCGGAAAAGGCTATCGACGGCATGTTTCCATTCCGTGTCGGGCGTGAACGAGGCGTGTGAACGAGCGCCGTGGGCGGCTCAGGGAAGGCGCTCGGAGATCATCTCCGAAACCTCCTGCACAGTGGGCGAGTCCATGACCTCGGGTGCCTGCAGGCGACCGACCATGAGCCGGGGCCAGCCGACCCAGACGTCGCTGATCTCGATGGGTGAGGCGAAGCCCCACTCCGCCCTGGTCAGGCAGAGCAGGGCGTGGACGGGGACCTCGGAGCCCCACGGCGCCGAACTCACCGCCGCCCGCACGACCTCCACCTGACCGGCGAGGCCCTCCACCGTCGGTGTGCAGTTGCGGCGACCCACGTGGAGCTCCATGGGCCCGAGACTCTGGATCGGCCCCGGCCGTTTGGTGTGGACCAGGCCCTTGTAGCTCTTGGCGTCGATGACGAAGACGCCCGCCGGTGAGATGGCGATCAATTTGATGCTGGATTTCGACCCCGGGATGCGCCGGTCGTTGAGGACGATCAGGCCCTGGCTCTCGACGAGCTGGAGCCGGGTGATGGCTCGCCGGTCTCCCTCGGCCCGCTTCACCCACTTGCGTGACGGTTGCAGGGCACCGGCCCGTGCCGCCCGGGGCTTGCCGGCCGTCTCCGCGTCGACGACCGAGACGTCGGTTCCGGTCAGCCCGCCCGAATCCTCGAGCGCCGGCTCCTCGGGCATCGGGCTCTCACCCGATTCCGAGCGGGCCGGTCGATCCGGCGACCTCGCTGGGTCCGGGGTAGGCGCCATTGGCGACATGGTAGAAGAAATAGCGAGGAGGAGGGCCCTTCGCACCCCTGCCCGCCTGCGGGCCCCTTTCCCTGGCCTGCCGCCCGGTTCCGGGCTCTGGCGTCGGGCTCCGGGGCCGGCTCGGCCCGATCCCGCCGGTGCAGGCCACCCATCAAGTTCGTTGCAACTTCGGCCACCCTGTTCCATTCCGCTGGTCTGAGCGCGAAGATTGCGCTGCGGTCGGACACACGGCCGTTCGGGGGACCGACCAGGGGGAACGCTGAGCAGTCAGGGGAGACCCCGAAAGCTCACCGGAGAACCTGAAAGGGGAAGTCGATGCTTGTTTCAGATGTGCTCGGAGGGAAGGGCGCCGCGGTCGCCACCATCACCAGCGACGCAACCGTCGGGTCGGCCGTCGCCGATCTGGTCCGGCACCGGGTCGGGGCGCTGGTCGTCTCGCCCGACGGGCGTCACATCGAAGGGATCGTGTCGGAGCGGGACATCGTGAAGCACATGAGCGAGCTGCACAACGAATTCCTCCAGCAGTTGGTGGTCTCGATCATGTCGACGTCGGTGCGGGTGTGCTCGTTGGGCGATGATGTCGAGTCGATCATGAACCTCATGACCGAGCAGCGGATCCGCCACGTTCCGGTGGTGGAGGGCGGCGAACTGGTCGGCATCATCAGCATCGGCGATGTCGTGAAGAGCCGGATCCAGGAGCTGGAGAAGGACCGCAACGAGCTCATGGAGTACATCACGGCGCGCTAAGGGGAGCGTCACGGGAGCGTCGGCTCCTAGTGTCACGGGGGTGGATCCATCGCCTCCGTTGCCCGACGCCATCGTGGCCGTTGTCATCGTCGACCACGGTTCTCGTCGCCAGGAAGCGAACGACCGCCACGAGGCGTTTGTCCGGGAGTGGCGGGAACGGGCAACGTATCCAATCGTCGAACCGGCCCACATGGAGCTGGCCGAGCCCTCTCTCGGGACCGCCTTCGACCGGTGCGTGGGCGCCGGTGCCACCATGATCGTGGTCGCTCCGTACTTCCTCTGGCCCGGTGACCACTGGGATCGGGACATCCCGGCTCTTGCAGCCGAGGCAGCGGCGCGCCACTCCGGCGTCCGTTACCTGGTCGCCGCACCCCTGGGCCCGCACCCGCTGCTCGGCGACATCGTCGAAGAGCGCGTCGCTCACTGCCTCGCCCATGCCCGGGGCGAGGGACCTGACTGTGATCTGTGCGCAGGGACGGGACAGTGCCTCCTCCGGTGAGTTGTGGGTGAGGCTCGGGACCCCGACCAAACCGTCAGGTCGCCGCCGGCGGCGGCCGCTGGTTGCGTTGGCCGTTGTGGGGTGGACACAGCAGCCGCCCGTTCTCCTGGGTGGTGGGACCGCCGAGGGCCCAGGGCTG
>JBEKOI010000186.1:0-7934 GCA_049521915.1 Acidimicrobiales bacterium
GCCATCGGACCACCGATCCCGATCCTCTGCGCACGATGCCAAGGAGCTTGTTGCCCTCAGCACCGCTGATCTCTCGGACACTCACACGTTCGGCCATCACCCAAGTCTGCGCGACCTGGACGGTCAGATGGTGGACGCGCCCCCGGGGACGTTGCCGGTTACGGCACTAGAGGTCCAGGAGAGTGCGGGCGATTCGGTCCCTGATTCGGGTTGGAACGAACGCCTGCAGGGCAGCGATGGTCTGAGCGTCATAGCCTACGAGATACCTCGCCCGGGGACTACGCGAAGTGATGGCATTGGCAATGGCGCCGGCAACCTTCGACGGGTCACCCATGATCGGGTCAACGAGCCGGGTCACGGCCAGTAACCGGCGGTAGGAAGCGGCAAACTGGGACCCTGCTCGGCCGGCCAACTCGTCGTCGGCCTCCTGCCAGATGCCTGTCCGTACCAGTCCCGGCTCGACGAGAACGACCTTGACGCCATCGGCAGCGACCTCGGCTCGAAGTGCATCGGTCACTCCCTCAAGCGCGTGCTTGCACGCCTGGTACCAACCGGTCAGCGGGGTCGTGGTCAGACCGTAGATGGAAGATACGTTGACGATGCGCCCATCGTGGGCATTTCGCATATACGGAAGGGCCAGACGCGCCAGGCGGATGGGACCGATCACCATGGTCTCGAGTGCGGCCCGAAGTTCCTCGTCACCGATGTCCTCAATGGCACCAGTGATCGAAAGGCCGGCGTTGTTTACGATCACGGTAGGCCGATACCTATGGATTACCTGCTCGCATGAAGCGGCGTCGGTGATGTCCATAATCGCGGTCTCCACGACCAGGCCTTGTTCGTCGGCCAATTCGGCGACAGCCTCGGCCTTGGCGCGAGAGCGAACTGTGCCCACTGACCGCAGGCCCCGCCTGGCCAGTTCCAACACAGTGGCAAGACCGATGCCCGAGTTGGCGCCTGTCGTGAGAGAGACCCGCTCGTTCGCCATCGGCGCGTCCTTCCAATGTAACCAGACGTTGCCTTCCAGACTACCGAGGTCCCGGTCCCAGGATGGCGGCACGCGATCCGCGATCACGTTCGGCCCAGGCGGTCCTTTGGCACCCGAACGTGACCTTCGGCCCTAAACCCGCCAACCGGGACGCCGTAGATTCGAAGTACGGGTCGTGGCCCGGAAGGGGGATGATGACCGATCGAGCCGAGCTGTTCATGCGGGGCACAGATGCCTTCTCCTGGTACCTCGAGAAGGACCATGGTCTCCGTGCCACGATTGTCGCCGTCGCGTGGCTCGACCGGCGACCTGATTTCGACCTCCTCTCGGCTCGGCTAGAGCGGGCAACCCGGCTGGCCCCCCGCTTCCGTCAGCGTCTTGTCGAGCCGCCGGTTCGTCTGGCCCCGCCACGTTGGATCGACACGGACTTCGACCTCTCCTTGCACCTCCACCGGATCGACTCACCTCTCCCCCACACTCCCGCCACCGTCATCGATTTTGCTCGGATACAAGCCATGAGTGGCTTTGATCGGTCGCGGCCGCTGTGGGAGTTCACCCTCATGGAACATCTGGTGGGCGACCGTGCCGCGTTGGTCATGAAGGTCCACCATTCCCTGACCGATGGAATCGGCGGAATGCAGCTGGCAACCTTGCTGTTCGATACGACCAGGGGGGCCGGCCTGATGGGCGATGTCCCCCTGCCGGAATCGGGGCGGATGCCGGGGACCGCCGAACTCGTGCGCGAGTCGCTTGCCTACGATTGGCACCGTGTCTCGAAGACGGTCCGCCAAGGATTGTCCAGTGTGCTCCCGACGACCATGCACATCGCCCGCAATCCGCTGCGCTCGATGTCCGACACTCTGGCCACGGTCCGCTCAGTCGCTCGGTTCGTCGAACCGGTCCCCCGCACCCTTTCCCCGATCATGACCGGCCGGGGGCTCGACCGGCAACTGGACATGATCGCCGTCGATCTCCACGATCTGAAGAGGGCAGGGAAATCGGTGGGAGGCACGCTCAACGATGCCTTCGTTTCCTCAGTCAGCGGTGGGCTGCGCCGGTACCACGAGCTGCACGACATCTCGGTCCCGGAGCTGCGGATCACTCTGCCCATCTCAATCCGCAAGCCGGATGACCCAGTCGGCGGCAATCGGATCACACTCGAACGGTTCAAGGTGCCGGTCGGGATGGCCGACGCCGCGGAGCGAACGCGGGCCACCGGCAGGGAGTGCAGAGCGGCTGGCGACGACCGTGCGCAGCCGCTGAGCGATGTCATCGCCGGTGCCCTGAACGTATTGCCATCTGGGGTCGTCGGGAGCATGCTCAAACACGTCGACTTCTTGGCTAGCAACGTAGCGGGCATCAATGTCCCCATCTTCCTGGCCGGGGCTCTGGTGTCGGGGTACTACGCCTTCGGGCCGACCACCGGCTCGGCCGTGAACGCCACGCTGCTCTCGTACAACGGTACTTGCTGTGTCGGCTTCACCATCGACAGCGCCGCCGTATCGGACTACGACGTGCTCATGCGCTGCTTCCGCGACGGATTCGAAGAGGTGCTCGAGCTCGCCGGGGATCACAGACCCGTCGGGTTTGAAGACGGGTCGCGTCAAGGGAACTCGACATGAAGGCAAGAGACGCCCTTCTCCACGTTCCCTCCGTCTGCGGGCGGGGAGTTCCAAATCATGCACGGTGAGTGGGTTGGTGGGGGCTGTGGTGTAGTGGCTGGGTCAACCGACAGAAGACCTTCACCCAGGGGCGATGGGCGAGCTTCCTGCCTGAATCGGTCCAATGCGAGCAGCCACCGGCATCGGTGAGTTACTGGGCAATCCAGCGGAGGTCGCACGGTGAAAGCCAATCTGTTCCATTCACGCACGGTCCGCATTCATGGGCACGACGTCAGCTATCGGATGGCTGGCAAGGGACCAACGGTTCTGCTCATCCACGGCATCGCCGGTAGCTCGACGACGTGGAAAGCGGTGATGCCTGCTCTCGCCGAGCACTACACGGTGATCGCGCCCGACCTGCTCGGCCACGGGCAGTCGGCCAAACCCCGAGGTGACTACTCGTTGGGTGCCTATGCGAGTGGGATCCGAGACCTTCTCACCGTGCTGGAAAAGGAGCGGGTCACCCTGGTCGGCCACTCCCTCGGCGGCGGCGTGGCCATGCAGTTCGCCTATCAGTTTCCGGAATGGGCCGAGCGGTTGGTGCTGGTCGCCTCCGGTGGGCTCGGCAAAGAGGTCAGCCCGCTGCTCAAGGCAGTGACCCTGCCCGGTGCTGAGTACGTGCTGCCGCTGTTGCTCCACCCGCGGATCCGCGAGGCAGCCGAATGGCCGGGCACCATGGCTCGACGGGTGGGCTGGCGACCCGGCGACACCTTGTCCGAGGTGTGGCGCAGCTACACCACCCTGACCGACCGGCATGGCCAGATGGCCTTTGTCCATACCGTGCGCTCGGTGATCGACGTCGCCGGCCAGCGGGTCAGCGCCCACGATCGGCTATACCTGGCGGCGGCAGTTCCGACCCTCATCGTATGGGGTGATCATGACCGGATCATCCCCGCGGCTCATGCCTACCGTGCCGCGGAGGCCATTCCCGGCGCCCGCCTCGAGATCCTCGAAGGCGCCGGTCACTTTCTGCCGTGGCGGAACGCCGACCAGTTCCTAGCAATCCTGGAGGATTTTCTGAAGTCGACCACACCCGCCCACGTGCCCGAAGAGCGCTGGCGAAAGCTGCTGACGAGTGCTCCGCCCGATGACGAGCCGGAGTAGAGGCAGCTGCTCGCTCCGCCGCCCAAAGGTGTTCGTCAGAGGTGAATCGACTCGCCGAAATTTGGACGAATTTCGAGCCCGGAGTCGCGCACTGACTTTGGCGTATCGGGCCGCATCGGCCGCATTGGGACCTATCGGGACCTTTGGCCCTAGCTCGTTCGCCGGCCCCGGCGTAGCCTGGCGTTGGATGTTTGGGGGAGTCAGATGCAGCGACTTAGTGGTGCGGACGCCAGTTTTGTCTACGGTGAGACCCCGGGTTCTCACCTCCACCTGGGCACGCTTGCGGTGCTCGACCCCTCGACCGCTCCTGACGGCTTCAACGTGGAGCGGTTGCGCTCATTGATCGAGGCCAGGGCGGGTCTGCTCGGCCCGTTCATGCGTCGCTTGGTCGAGGTTCCCTTTGGCCTCGACCGGCCCGCTTGGGTGGATGACCCGCGACTCGACCTCGAGCGCCGGATCCGTCCCGTCGGTGTTCCAGCACCAGGTGGTCCACGGGAACTCGGTGCGTTAGTGGGTGACCTGTTGGCCCACAAGGTCGAACCGGACCGTCCCCTGTGGGAGGTCTGGTTCATCGAAGGTCTCGAGGACGGTCGCGTGGCTCTGCTGACGAAGATGCATCACTGCCTGGCGGACGGAGTCCGGGGTGCACGCATCTATGAGGTGCTCTACGACCTCGAACCCGGCGCCGCCACCCACCGGCCAGATACGCCTGTACTCGAGGGCGAGCGAGTCCCGAACGGTTGGGAGATGACCCTACGCGCACTACCCCGTTTGGCGGGTACCCCGCTGCGAGCCGCCCGCACGTCCTGCCACCTCAGCCGCTCCGCCTTGAGGATGGTCGGCTTGCGCGCCTCCGCGGAATGGCCCGGGGTCACATTTCCCTTCCAGGCACCCCGTACCTCGCTCAACCGATCCATCACCCGACATCGGGGGTTCGCCTACTGTTCGATCCCTCTTTCCGGGGTAAAAGCCATCAAGAACGCCTACTCAGTGACCGTGAACGATGTCGTCCTCGCCGTCTGCGCCGGCGCACTTCGGCGCTATCTGACCGATCGCGACGACCTGCCCGGCAAGCCACTGATCGCACAGATCCCTGTGGCAGTGCACGTCGGCGACCGAGGTGATGCCTCCGGGGGTCTGTGGGGGAACGCGACCACCGTCATGGGCGCTGCCCTGCCCACGCAACTCGAGGATCCGATCGGGCGACTTCGGGCGATCCACGCATCGACCGAGAGCGCCAAGGCGATGCAGCGGGCCCTCGGCGACGACCTCATCCTCGACTTGGCCGATGTCGCTCCGCCCGGACTCCTCGCCGCCGGGGTCCGGGCGTACAGCCGACTGGGTCTGGCCGACCATCACCCCCCGGTCTTCAACCTGATCCTTTCCAATGTCGCAGGTCCGCCACTCCCCCTGTACATCGGAGGGGCACGTCTCGAGGCCAGCTATCCGATCGGCCCGCTAATCGACGGCGGTGGGCTGAACATCACCGCGATGAGCTACCTCGACCACATCGACTTCGGTTATGTCGTCTGCCCCGAAATCGTCGAAGACCCCTGGCGGCTGGCCGACGCGACGTCAGCTGCCTTTATCGAGCTCGAGAAGGCGGCGGGATGAAACAAGGGCCTCAGGAAGAAGGGAAATAGTCATGCACCAGACGTCGGGTCCCTCGATGGATCCGCTTCCGCCAGATACCAATCTCCTCCAGCCGGTAATCCAGCGTGCCGAGAAGGAACCGGATCGGGTGATGGCCGCCTATCGGGACGGTGACCACTTCGTCGACGTCACCGCGGGTGAGTTCTACGAACGCTGCCGGTCCATCGCCAAGGGCATCGTCGCCAGCGGGCTCGAGCCCGGTGGCCGGGTTGCCCTCATGTCCCGGACCAGGCTTGAGTGGCTGCTGCTCGACTATGCCATCCTCGCCACTGGCGGTGTGACAGTTCCGATCTACGAAACATCGTCGGCTGACCAGATGCAATGGATCGTCCACGATGGTGATGTCCAGCTCCTCGTAGTCGAGACGGCAGCAATGCAGACCTCGTACGAGCAGGCGGCGAGCCCGGAGGACTGCCCCGAGATGCTCGTCATTGACGACGGAGCACTGGATGAGCTTGCTCGCCGCGGGGAGGCCGTTCCCGAGTCCATCCTCGACGACCGCATCCACTCTCTCAAGGCCGCCGATCTGGCCACGATCATCTACACATCCGGTACGACCGGCCGACCCAAGGGCTGCGCTCTCACCCACGGGAACCTCCGCGTCAACGTGTGGCAGACCATCGACGCGATCGAGGGGATGCTCCAGCCCGACGAGGTCAGCCTCGTGTTCCTGCCGCTGGCCCATGTACTCGCCAAAATCATCACCCTTGTCGGCGTGGAATGGGGAATCAAAGGCACCTTCGCCTCCGACATGGGTGCGCTACTCGAAGAGTTCGCCATGGTGCAGCCCACGATGATTGCCGCGGTACCCCGCGTCTTCGAGAAGGTGTTCAACGGTGCCCAGCAGGAGGCGCAGGCCGAGAACCACGGGGCGATCTTCGACAAAGCCGCCGATATCGCGGTCCAGTGGTCGCTGCACCAAGAGGACCACGTTCCGCATCCGCTCACCTCAGCGGAACACGCGCTGTTCGACCGGCTCGTCTACAAAAAGGTCGAAGCAGCATTCGGTGGCCGGCTCCGGTTCGCCTTCAGTGGTGGAGGCCCGCTAGGCGAGCGCCTCACGCACTTTTTCAACGGTGTCGGCGTCAAGGTGTTGGAGGGTTATGGCCTTACCGAAACGAGCCCGACCCTGACGGTCAACCGGCTTGGCGCTTGGAAACCAGGCACCGTGGGGCGGGCGCTGATGGGCACCAGCATCCGTGTTGCCCCCGATGGCGAGATACTTGCCAAGGGTCCGCAGGTCTTTTCGGGATACTGGCGCAATGAGCAAGCCACGTCGGATACCTTCGACGCCGATGGATGGTTCAAGACCGGCGACATCGGTGACCTCGACGACGACGGCTATCTGCGTATCACCGGACGGAAGAAGGAGTTGATCGTGACCGCCGCCGGGAAGAACGTGGCGCCGGCACCGCTGGAAGATCGGATTCGCGCGCACCCACTGATCAGCCAGGCGGTGGTGGTCGGCGATGCCCGTCCGTTCGTTGCCGCGCTCATCACCATTGATGAGGAGGCATTCCTAGCCTGGGCAACCCAAGGTCCCCTGGGTGGGACCGAGGCCTCCCAAGCCACGGATCATCCGGCATTGTTGGCGGAGGTCCAAACAGCGATTGACGATGCCAACGAGTCGGTGTCGAGAGCGGAATCGATCCGCAAGTTCGCCGTCCTACCCCACGACCTGACGATCGTGAACGGCGAGCTGACTCCGACGCTCAAGGTGCGGCGCGCCGTGGTTGAGAAGGCCTACGGCTCTGTGATCGATGATCTTTACGGGAGCTGATCAGGCACGGGTGGCTGCCTCAGCTGCGCAGAGCGCGTGATGTCCGAGTCACTCGGTAACTCCACACCTGGGTCGCCGGGCTCCATCCATGAGCTGGCCGACCATTGCCGGGTACTCGTGCGGCCGCTTCAGCTCAGCGATCGGCATGAGCTGGCGATTGGCTATGAGCACCTGTCGGCGGAAGCCCGCCGCCGCCGGTTCTTCACCGCACCTTCACGACTCTCGGAGGCCGATCTGGAGTACCTCACCGATCTCGACTACCGCGATCACTTCGCGTGGGCGGCGTTCGCGATCGACGAGCGCGGCCAGCCGGGCATCGGCGTCGCCCGATACATCCGAGACCCCACCCAGCCCGACCAGGCCGAAGTGGCGGTGACCGTACTCGACGATTACCAGCATCGGGGTCTCGGCACTCTGCTTTTGGAGATGCTCGCCGATCACGCCCGCGACAACGGGATCACGACCTTCGTCAGCCACATCCTCTGGGATAACCGGGAGATCCTCGAGACACTGGCCGCGGCCGGTGCCCGCATCGAACCAGAGGAACCAGGAGTCGCACGGGTAGCCATAGAGATCCCGCCACACGAGAGTCCGACTCTTCTTGGCCTGATCCGGGCCACCCTGCGGGCTTTCGGGCGAGCTACCCGGGAGATCCTGGAGGTAACGGCCGAGCCGAAGGCCGAGGGCAGCGAGGTCGAGGTCGACTAGAGCGAGGCCGGCCGGTCGGACACTTGATGGTGGTTCACGA
>JBEKOI010000187.1:0-7923 GCA_049521915.1 Acidimicrobiales bacterium
CACGCGAATAGCACTGGACTCCGATGAAGTCGTCGCCTTCCGCTCCCCGCATGAACCGGTCCTCGAGAATCTCCTGGGCGGCTTCGAGCACCTCCTCCCCACCCGGATCGGCCACCATCTCGTCCATCGACAGGGTCAGGCCCACCGGAAAGCTCCCCGGGCCGGATCGGAGGGCGGCGACGGCGAGCTGATGTGCTCGAACGATGGTCTCGTTCACGGCGAGATGTCGGACAAAGTCGTCCTTCACCCCGGGCGGCGACGACCCGAGGGCGTAGCCCATGACGCCGATGAGGTTGAGCTCGTTGATGGTGCAGGCCCAACCGATGAGATCGCCGAGGTGGGCTGCCGCCCGGGTGACGAAACGGGCGAAGACATCGGCAGCGTCCGCAGCCTCCCACCCACCCCGGTCGGCCAGCCAGGTCGGGGTCGTGAAGTGATGGAACGTCACGACCGGGGAGATGCCGCGCTCGCGGCAGGCTGCACAGATGCGGCGGTAGTAGTCGAGCGCAGCGATGGAGAACTCGCCCTCGGCGGGCTCGATGCGGCTCCACTCGAGGGAGAACCGGTACGCCTGGAGACCCATGTCCGCCACGAGCTGGACATCTTCGGCCCATCGGTGGAGTGAATCACAGGCGTCGCCACTCGACTCGGCACATCCCGAGTTGGGATTGTGCTCCCAGGTCCACCAGTCGTTGTTGACGTTGCCGCCCTCTATCTGGTGGGCCGCGGTCGCTGTGCCCCAGACAAAACCGTCGGGGAAGTTGATCTCATGTCTCTCGGCGTCGGTTCCATCCACGGCCGGTCACTGTACCCGGTCGGTCATCGGGCCAAGAAGGTGGCCGGGAGAGCGAACGGGCGGTGGGGACGACCGCCTGCTTCGTGACCGCCCTGAACTGCCGAAATGCGACAAGGGGTTGGGCCTGGGTCCTCGGGATGGTCGATGGGTGCGCGTCGACGACGCCAAACGGGGCGTCAGGAGACGGTGACCGTCGTGGCATAGACCAACGTCGTGATCAGATCCGTGGACGTGTCGATGAGCTCGACCTGGACGGGCGCGTCCGGCCCGGTGCCCAAGAGCCTGCTCCGGGTGCGCACCGGGCCCACCTCCGCCTTCCTGAGATACCGGAGGTCGAGGTCGGTCACCACGACGGGCGACTCGAAACGCGTGGCCATGAGGTCTTCGGCCGCGGCTTCGGCCAGGAGTGCGACCATCGCGCCCTGAAGTGTCCCTGCCGGATTGCGGAGCTCGGGGGTCACCTCGACCTGCACCACTCCCTCGGCTGCGTCGATCACCACGATGCCGGCTTCCTCGCGCAGCGGTCGCGCCAGTGTGCCGGGATCGCGGAAGATCGTAGGGATCTGCCCCAGGGGCACGTTCGGCTTCGGAGGGTCGGTCGCCTTGCGGGGGATGTTCACGAAGCCGATGGCACCGGTGGCGATGGGCGCTCCTCGGTCCGTTCTGAGCTCGACCAGGCTGGTGGCCGATCGCCGGCCCTGGCGCAGGATCGTGCTGGTGGCGTCGATGCGTTCAGGCGCGGGTACCGGTCGCATCCGGACCGACATGTCCGAGGTCAGCGTCCACACGCCGGGGTCCCGATCCAGGGGGATCCCGGCCACCACATCGATGACGAACGAGAGGACGCTGGCCCGCACGATGCCGTGGTGCAGCGTCTCGTGCTGCGTCTGGAGTTCGAGGATGAGCTGACCGTCCTCGAACCGCGCCGCAACTCCGAGCCGGCTCGGGACGGACAGCCCCGGCCCCGAAATGTCTGTCATGTGGTCTCCAGAATCGACATGAGTCCTCGATGCTAACGGCGGTGTGCCCGTCGCCCTCTGCTCGCCGGGTCTCGCCTGAGCACCGGTGGGGCCGTCGCGGCCAGGTCGGCCGATCTGATGTGCTGGTTACGGGAGCAGTCCGAGTGCCTCTTCGTCGAGCACCAGGTCGGCCGCGGCCAGGTTCTCCTCCAGGTGGTCTGGCGACGAGGTCCCCGGGATGAGCAGGACGGTGGAGGAACGCTGGAGCAACCAGGCGAGAGCGACTTGAGCCGGTGTGGCATCCAGCCGGCGGGCCGTGGCCTCGACGGAAACTGCGCCGAGGACCGGGTTGTCGGGATTGAAAGCAGAGCCCAACGGGAAGAACGGGACGAAGGGGACGCCGTCCGACCGACAGGCCTCGAAGACGTCCTCCCCGGAGGTATCGGCCAGGTTGTAGGGATTCTGCACGCAGGCCGGCTCGATCAGGGATCGAGCTGTCCGGTACTGCTCCAGATCGACGTTACTCAGCCCGATGCTCCCGATCAGGCCCTCCCGGCGAATGGCATCCATGGCCTCCAACTGCTCGGGCAGGGGAACGTCGGACTCCGGATGCCGACGCAGATTGACGACCGGGATTTGATCCAGCCGGAGGGATGCGAGATTGGCCTCGACTCCGCTGCGGAGTTGTTCGGGCCGTTGCGCGGGAAGCCATTGGCCCCGACCGTCTCGTTCTGCCCCGACTTTCGACACGATGACCAAGTCGTCGGGATAGGGGAAGAGGGCTTCCCGCACGAGATCGTTGGCCACGTCGGGTCCGTAGAACTGGGCGGTGTCGATGTGGTTCACACCAGCCTCTATCGCTCGGCGGAGTACCGCCACGGCAACGTCTCGATCCTTTGGTGGGCCGAACACACCGGGGCCGGGCAGCTGCATGGCGCCAAAGCCCATGCGACGCACGGGCCGGCTCCCCAGAAGGACAGATTCGTCAGGCATCCCTTCGGTATACTCGAATAGGTCGTGTGTCGGACTCAGGGCCGACCTTCGGACAGCCGACGGGCACGTGACCCGGGGTCGCCGTCCCATCCTGCCCACTCGTCTGGACGGTGGACGTCAGTCCTCCATCAACCGGAGCGCGATCCGTCTTCCGCGGCCCTGCTTCAGTGCGAGCGCGATCCAGAGCCGGAACAGGGCATCGATGATCGCCTCCTGGTCTTCGCCGACGTACACGGGACGCAGACCCACTCCGGCGATGACGTCCTCCACCAGCTGGCGGTCATCCTCGGGTGCGGAAAAGAACATGTCCGCTCTGCCCTCGGAGAAGACGGGGTCGGCGAAGTTCTCACCGCCCGGCGTGTTGAACGCACGGGCATAGCGAACGGTGGGCGGCAACATGGCGCGGCTGTTGGCGACCGGTTCTCCCATCCGATTGGTGGCGTCGATGACCAGCTTGCCCGCCAGATCCTCCCCGTACCGTGACGAGAGGTCGGCAACCGCCGCACCGGGGATGGCCAGGATGATGGCGTCCGACCCGGGGATGGCGTCGCCGATGGCGGCAATGCGTGCGCCGGGTACCGTCACCTGTTCGTCACCGGGGTGTCGGGAGCCGAACGTGACGTGGTTGCCGGAGTCTGTCAGCGTCCGGCCGAGGGTGGTGCCGATGAATCCCGTCCCGATGATCGTCAGGTTCACGACGTGCTCCTCTCTGCCCTCATGTGAGGTTCGGCCGCATCCAGGCTCATGGCCCGGGCCGCATCGCCCGAGGCGGTTGTGGGGTCGAAATCCTCCAACGTGACGATCTTTCCGGTCCGGTCCGGGTACGGATCGGGGTAGTCGGCCACCCTGACCCGTCCGGTGGGCCGGTAGCGGCCGCTGTCGATGGCGTCGCGGGGCACGTAGGGGTCCCTCCCCATGCTGCGGAAGAGCCGGGCGGTGGGCTCCCAGATGGAGGTCCGCTCATGCCATCGCAGCCGATCCAGCTTGCGCAGGATGATGAGGAGCGTGACCAGCGTGCCGGCCATGAGGCCGGCGACCAGGGCCCCCCACAGCGTCCCACCGGGCAGCACGGCGATGAGGGCCATGAGCAGCAGGAGCAGGAGCAGGAGTCCGGTCCATTCGATGGGCGAGAGGGACTGGCCGCTGGCGGCCTCTATCAGTGCTCGGTTCGACCCCATGTCGATGCAGATCTCAACGGCTTCCTTGTAGACGATCTCCTGCTGTGGGGTACGCGGTTCGAGGGCGATCACAGCCTGGGTGAGCGCGAGATGGGACGGCGTCGACAAATAGTTGTCCACCAGCCGGTAGTCGATCTGGTCGGTGAGCTGACGGTCGATGAGGTCGCGGATGGTGGAGCGCACATCCTCGGAGAAGACCTCCATCAGATTGTGGATGGCCAGCAACGAGGCGTTCCCCTTGCTCACGAGATCCTGCACCAGGGCCAGCCGCTCACGTGTGCGGACGATCGTGAAGGCCAGGAGAATGCCGAAGAGGAAGCTGGCGATGCTCGCCAGCGCCACGTCCACCCGGACGTCGCCCCTCTTCGAGCCGATCAGGTACGAGGCAACCGCCACGACGGCACCGCTGAGAACGGCGGGCCCGACGGCGGATTCGCCGTGGACGACGGATATCACTCGTGATCGGAGACCTCGCTGCACCGGGCTCACGGTAGCCGGTCGTGGAATCCTGCTGGTCCGCCTCCCGCACCGCCGTTGGGTGTCAGGGCCCGGGAGGTCCCAGTGGGCATCGGAGGGGTCGGTCGTCGGCCGGGTCCGGGGGCGGAACGTTCACACCCATGACACATTCGTGCGAATTCCCGGTCGCCGTGGCCCGAGGGAGCGGCAACCGGAGTCCCGTGGGAGAAATCCGTCGATTGCCGTGGAAACCGTAAAGGCCCAGCCCAAGTTGGTCGATGTGACAAGGAGACGATACTGGTGAAGGGCAGGTGCCATGGATTCGAACGACGGGAACCTGCTCGACGGCGCACTGCGCGGGGACGCGGATCAGGTGGCGTGGCGGAGCTTCTGGCTCACCCACATCCGCATCGGCTTCGGCATCTTCCTGGCTGAGACCTTCGTCGTCGTCGGCTATCTGGCGCTGACACCCGATGGCCCGCACCGGGCCATCCTGTGGGTGATCGTGGGTCTCTGGCTCCTGCTCGCCCTCGTCGGCGTGGCCGTGGCCCCGATCGTGGCGTCGAAGCCGTGGTGTGCCACGTATTCGGTGACGTGGACGGCGCTGTCCGCCTTCGGGGTCGGCGCCGTGGCCATGCTCGACCTCGGCTTGAACAGCCCTCTTCTCGTCCTGCTCTTCCTTCCTTTGATCTTCGGCACCCTCATGTTCACGCCGAGGGCGGCCGCCATCTGCGGTATCTCCACCATGGTGGCGGTGGCGCTGGTTCCGCTCGTCGACGGCCGCCTCGACAGCTCTCCCGGGCGTGCCTTTCTGCTTTTCGCAGCCCTCGCCGGTGCCTCGGCCCTCACCGTCGCCGCCTCGGTCAATCGCACCCGGATCGAGCAGCATGGGGCACGCCTTCAGGCTGCGCTGGCTGACATGGCTTCCGTCGACGAGCTCACGGGATGCGCCGTCCGGCGGGTCCTTCGTCAGCGAATGGAGGAGGAGATCGCCCGATCGGTCCGCAATCGAAGCCCGCTCAGCCTCCTGATGATCGACGTGGATCAGTTCAAAGGGGTGAACGACGCCTACGGCCACGTCGTGGGTGACCACGTGCTGTCCAGCACCGGGTCCGTCCTCCGCCAGAACAGTCGATCCTTCGATCTGGCCAGTCGATTCGGAGGCGACGAATTCGCCCTCCTCCTTCCGGATACGGACGTCTCCGGGGCCGCCGAGGTTGCCGAACGGATCCGTCAGGATCTCTCCGCCGCAGTCGAGGTCCCGGTGACCCTCAGTATCGGCGTCGGCGGCCTCGACCATTCGACGCCTACCGCCGAGCACCTGCTGGACGATGCCGACTTCGCCCTCTATCAGGTCAAACGAGGTGGGCGGGATGCAATCGCGATTCGCAGTCCGGGCCATTCGTCGATCACCGAATGAGCATCCGTCAGTCACCGGATGTGTGGGGCACCTGCCGGTGAGCGACGAGGCGACGGCGATGTCCCGACACATCCCGCCCGGTTGAGATCCTTGCTTCGGAGCAGAATGTATCTATAGTGACTAGTACTATGCACCTCATCCAGATCGACCGTACGGGACCGATCCCCCTCCACGACCAGGTCGCCGCCGACATCCGCCGGGCCATCGCCGACGGCGAGGCTGCACCGGGCGATCGTCTTCCCCTGGTCAAGGACATCGCCGCCGTCCTGGGTGTGAACAAGAACACCGTCCTGCGGGCCATGCACATCCTTCGGGACGAAGGGCTCCTCGAGTTCCGCCGTGGTCGGGGGATCACCGTTATAGGCACCCCGGAGCAGAGCGCCGTGCTCCGCAAGGTCAACGAGCTGGTCGACTTCGCCCGACACCACGGCTATGGCACCGACGAGGTGATCGAGATGATCAAGGGCATGGCGTCGGCGACCTCCCGGGCGGAAGGAGGGGTTGCATGACAGTGCTCGTGCAGCCCTCCGACACGTCGGCGACAACGTGGAACAGCCTGTCTGATTGAACCGGGTTGCCCGGGTCGTCGTCGAGCCCCCCGGTGGGTCGGTGTCCCCTCCGGTGGCTGTGGATCAGCGGCATCCCTCCGGCAGAGTGGGATGCTTTGCGGACCCAGCAAGGAGGAACGATGAGCGACGGAATTCAGATACCGAAACCGGTCAAGGCACATCATCTGATCAAACAGGCGATCAGCATCCGCGGTCTGCGTGGTGACGTCCAGCGGGCAGATGGCCTGAACGCCAAAATTGCGGTCTTCCTCACCAACATCGTCGGTTCGATGTGGTGCGCCTACGTGTTCGCGGGGATCGCCCTGCTCGGGCTCGGACCGGCACTCAAGCCGGGAGGGGAGGGGATCATCGCATGGATCGCCCAGACGTTCCTCCAGTTGGTGCTGCTCTCGGTCATCATGGTGGGACAGAATGTGCAGAGCCAGGCCAGCGATCTCCGATCGCAGCACACCTATGACGACACCGTGGAGATACTCGATCGGCTCGACGTCCACACCCAGGGTGGTCTGAAGGATCTCTTCGATCGCATCGAAGCCATGGAAGCGAAGATCACCCACGGCTGAAGACCGTGTCGGTCCGGGCCGATCGACCAATGGACCCGATCGCCCGTCACCTTGGCCCACCGGCCTGCCGGCGTCCGACGACGTTCGCCGGGCCACTGCGGAGCTGGTCGTGTTCCGGCGGCCGGGTTAGCAGCAGACCTCGTCGGAGGGGGATGGGCACGACCGGGGTCGGGACTCATATGTCGGCCCCGGGCCGTACTGGTGCCGGGCGGCCCGCTTCCGTGTGGCTACCATCGCCTCACTCGCCTGGAGCGGACAAGCCCGGGACGGTGGAGGTGATGATGATGGACACTCGTCGAAGGCGGTCGGATCACGTCGATGCGGGAGGGAGCCGGCGAGGACGGGCACTCCGACTCCTGTACGACCGGCATGCCGATGCTGTGCCGCATCTGTTCGGGCGACTCCTCGACCATCTGGAGCGGACGGAGCGACTGCTGATGGACTGGGGGTCCACCCAGGCGCTCTCGACGGCCGGGCTGTGCCACGCCTGCTACGGGACCGACGGGTTCGGGTTCGCACTGCTCGGATTGGACGAGCGGGAGGTGCTCACCACCGCCGTCGGACCAGACGTGGAAGCTCTCGTCCATCTCTATGCCTCCTGCGATCGGTCCTTTCTGTACCCACAGATCGGAGCCGGTCATGCGACGCTGTTCAGGAACCGGTTCACCGGAGAGGTCTTCCCCCTGACGGACGGGCAGCTCCAGGACCTTGTGGACCTGACCCTGGCCAATGAAGCCGATGTGGCCACCGCCGGCGCGTCACCACAGGTGCCGGAGTGGTTCGTCTCTCTCGCCCGGCAGTTCGGTCCCCACGCCAGCCGCCCGGTCGCCGACGCCTGCCTGCGCCTCTCAGCGTGAACGTGATCGTGACGCCGCGTGCCCGAGCAGGTACGGCTCGGTCCGGTGGTGAACCGGGGTGAGCGCGAGCCAGATGGCCCGCGCCGGCCGGCGCCGATAGCGCACGAAGGTGGCGCAGGCATCTCCACGGCG
>JBEKOI010000188.1:0-7871 GCA_049521915.1 Acidimicrobiales bacterium
CGATCGAACTCGGGATGTAGCCGGGGTCGAATCATCCGCCGGGGGAGCCGTCGAATCATCCGCCGGGGGAGCCGGGGTCGAATCATCCGCCGGGGGAGCCGGCGTCGAATACAGTGCGGTGATCGAACTGGAGCAGGCGAGCGACGCCACCTTGGTGGTGGCCGTCGGGCGATGGCACGAACCTGCGCTGGCCGAGATCTACCGGCGTCACGGCGGGTCCGTGCACGCGCTGGCCCGCCGCATCCTGCGCAGCGATCCTTCGGCCGAGGAGATCACCCAGGAGATCTTCCTCGATCTGTGGAGGCAACCGGAGAAATTCGACGCCCAGCGAGGCACGTTGCGCTCCTACCTGTTGGCGCGGACCCACGGGAAATCGGTCGATTTCGTCCGATCGGAGACGGCCCGCCGTCGACGGGAGGAGCGCACCTCGAGGGAGACGGCCACAGCCGGATACGACATCGACCTCGAGCTGTTCGACATGGCCGTGGCCGACCAGGTCAAAGTGGCCCTCGGCGCCCTGCCCGACGATCTTCGCCGGCCCATCCTCCTGGCCTATTTTGGGGGCAACACCTACCGCGAGGTGGCGCAGATCCTCGACGAGCCGGAAGGCACGGTCAAGAGCCGCATCCGATCGGGACTGGGCCGGCTCCGGACCAAGCTGGCCGAGCTCGGGGTGGAGCCGGCAGGAGCAGAGTCGTGACCACGCCAGAGCCCGAACCCGTCCACCAGGAGATACAGGAGCTGCTGGGCGTCTACGCCCTCGATGCGGTCGATCCCGAGACGGCCGCCATGATCGAGCGGCACCTGGGCGAGTGCGTCAGATGCTCGATCGAGGTGGCCCAGCACCACGAGGTGGCGGGGTTGCTGGGCAACTCGGGCGGAGCGTCGCCGGCCGAGGTCTGGGACGGGATCGCCCGCCGGCTCGACGGCTCCGCCCCGCCGCCATGGGAGCGGTTGGCCGAACGCCTCGGACCCGAACCCGGTCCGGCCCGGAAGGGCGGGGAGGGGGAAGCGGGCGACGCCGAAGCGTCGGCACCGGCCGTTCCCGATGCGGCCGGCGTGGTGCCGATCGGCTCCCGGCCTCGCCGGGGCCGGACCGCCATTCGGGTGGCCGCGGTGGTGGCCGCCGCGGCCGCCGTCGTCGCCGTCGTGTTGGGTGTGCGGGTCGATCACCTCAACCAGCAGGTGAACGCGCTCCGGGCTTCGACGCCCCTCACCAGGGCGGAGCAGTCGGTGATGGCCTCCCCCTCGACCCGGGAGGTGGCGCTGAAGGCACCGTCCACGGGGGCGGCGCCGATGGGCAAGGTCACGGTCTTCCTGACCAGGACGGGAACGGGCTTCGTCGAGGCGGGGGGTCTGTCGACCCTGCCGGAGAGCGAGACGTACCAGCTCTGGGGCGTGATCGGCAGCCGGACCATCTCACTCGGCCTGCTGGGCTCGGACCCGAAGGTGGTCCCCTTCAGCGTGGCCGGGAACGAGCCGGTGGACGCCTTCGCCATCACTGCCGAGCATGCCGGAGGTGTTGTCCAGACCACCAGGCAGCCGGTGGTGGAAGGCGACGTCACCGCCTGAGCCTTCGCCGCCGGCGGGCCGTCTCCGTCCCTCCCCGGTGTCTCAGATCCGATGGACCTGGCGCAGCCCGGCCCAGGCGAAATCGGCCAGGCGGGTGGCCAGGCGGGCCGCATCGGCCCGGCGCACGTCGGCGGCGTCGGCCGGCACCGGGTCGCCCGCCCCGGCGTGGGAGGCATTCTGCTGCCGGTTCGTGTCCAGCCAGTGACGGCTGGCGCCCTCGGCCATGCCCACCACCGCGTGGGCCAGGAGCAGCCGATGCCCGGGATCGAGCCCCGCGTCGATGAGAGGATCGATGGCCTGGGCGATGGTCTCCTCCACCCGGCGCAGTGCCGCGCCGAGCTCGAAGTCGTCGGGGGCGTCACGCCCGTAGAGGAGGCGGAACGCCGGCTCGTTGTCGACCATCAGCTCGAAGTAGGCGGCGAACCCCAACTCGACCTGCTGGCGCGGGCCGAAGGCGGTGGCGGTGGCCTTGACGATGCGGGTCACCAGCTCGCGGGAGACGGCGTCCATCAGCTCGAGGTAGAGCGCCCTCTTCGAATCGAAGTGCTGGTAGACGAGCGGCTTGGTCACGCCCGCCGACTCGGCGATGTCGTCCATGGTGGTGGCCGCGTACCCGTGCTCGGCGAAGAGCGACAGGGCGACCTCGAACAGCTGCCGCCGGCGGGCGTCGGCGGTGAGGCGCCGACCGCTCGGAACCGCCTGGCGCTGAGCCGGGTCCGCGCTGAGTGCTCCGCTCATGCTGGTCATGGTAGTCGTCGGTCCCCGCCCGGAGGCGGGGCCCCGCCCCGGGGTGGCGGTCACATGGCGGGCATGACGGAGGCGATCCGGCCAGGCAGGTCCCGCACCGAGAAATGGGCGGAGGCCACGGCCAGGTTGCCGTCCAGGAGGCCGGGATCGGGTGCCTCCAGCCAGGCCCGGAGCCGGCCCATCTCGCTGAGGGCGAACCAGTCGAACCCGAAGGCGGCGAGCTCCCGGGCCACGGGATAGGGCCCGATGGCCAGCGGACGCCGGTGCACGACCGATTCGATGGTGGGGTTGCCGAACCCCTCCCAGGTGGATGGCAGTGCCACCACGTCGCACGCCTCGTAGGCATGGCCGACGGTGATGCCGGCCGCCCCGTCCGGTGTGCCCAGGATGACCGGGCACACGGCCGCCGCGGCCAGGGTGCCGAGCTCCGGGCCGTACCCGTCCTCGGCCGGGCCGAGCAACCAGTAGACCGCATCCAGCTCGGTGGCCACCTGTATGCCGCCGGCCACATTCTTGCGGGGGATGGCCCGGGTGGGCTGGAGCACGAGGCGCCGGTCGTCGTCGATCCCGAGCGCCCGCCGGATCGGCCCCCGCCGGTCGCCGGCCGGATCGGTGCCGGGGCACCCGTCCGTACCGGGAACGGCGAAGGTGTTGTACACGGTGGTGGCTTCGATGCCCCGGTCGGCGAGCTCATGGCGGCTGAGCTCGTTGATGGTGACGTGGCTCCAATGCGGATCGACCGGCGGGGGCGGCTCGGCCAGGAACTGGGGCCGCTGCCAGGGAAGGTCGTGGTGGTGGAGGATGGCCGGCCGGCCGGCGAGGATCGAGGCCACGTGGGCTGCGGCTGCGGGGTTGAGGGGGAGCGAGCAGAGGTTCTCGACCACGACCAGATCGGCATCGTCCAGCGCCGACGCCAGCTCGGCGCGGCTCGGCGGCTCGGCGGCGCCGATGGAGAGGCCGCCGACCAGCCGGTCGACGGGGCCCTCGCCGGCCACGGTGAACGTGGTCAACCCGAGCTCGGTCAGGGCCCACTGCCACTTGGCGGCCTCGATGGACACCCCGTCGGAACCGCCCAGGCGGAAGGAGATGAGGGCTGCGGTGGGAATGGCGTCACCGTAGTTGGCCGTGGTCGGGCGACCCTCCTGGCGCGCAGGGACCCGCCACGCGAGCTAGCGTCGTCCGGTGCCCGAAGCGACCCAGCCCGAGCCTGCGCCGCCCGGACCCGACCGGTCCGGCTCCGATCTCCTCTCCGAGCGGCGGGGCGCCGTCCTGACCCTGACCATCAACCGACCGGAGCGCCGCAACGCCATGACCTGGGAGGTCATCGCCGGGCTGCGCCAAGAGGTGGCCCGGGCCAAGGACGACCCCCGGGTACGGGTGGTGGTGCTGGCCGGGGCCGGCGATCAGGCGTTCTGCGCCGGAGCCGACCTGTCGGGCATGGTTCCCCGCGGCCAGGACGGCGGGACCGACGAGTACGCCGACCATCACGTGGCCCGCGGCTGGCTGGCCGAGCTGTTCGAGGAGCTGTGGCATCTGGGCAAGCCCACCATCGCCCGGGTGCAGGGCTGGGCCATGGCCGGCGGTTTCGGGTTGGCCCTGGCCTGCGACATGCTCATCGCGTCGGACCAGGCCCGGTTCGGAGCACCCGAGCTCAACGTCGGGCTCTGGCCGTACATGGTGACCGTGCCCATGCTGCGATCGATGCCGCCCAAGAAGGCCCTTGAGCTGATGCTGACCAGCCGGGTGGTCGGGGCCGAGGAGGCCGAGCGGATCGGGTTCGCCACCCGGGTGGTGGGGAGCGACCGGCTCGACGCCGAGGTGGCCGAGATGGCCGCCGTGCTGGCCTCGAAACCGCCGGGTGTCATGAGGATGGGTCGCGAATCGTTCTACGCTGTGGTGGACTCAGCGGCGACGGAGGCCCTGCCGTACCTCCATGCCATGCTGACGGTCACGAGCCAGACAGCCGAAGCTGCCGAGGGGATCGCCGCCTTCACCGAGAAGCGGCCGCCATCGTGGCAGACGGCCACCGATGACACCGAGACGCACCCCGACCCGAGGAGCTCCTGAATGGCGAAACGAGCACTGATCACCGGCATCACCGGTCAGGACGGTTCCTATCTGGCCGAATTCCTGCTCGACCAGGGATATGAGGTGTGCGGGATGGTCCGACGGTCGAGCACGCTCAACTTCGAGCGGATCGCCCACATCCAGGACCGCATCACGCTGGTGGCCGGGGACCTCCTCGACGAGGTGTCGATGATCAACATCCTGCGGGACAACCATCCGACCGAGGTCTACAACCTGGCCGCCCAGTCCTTCGTCCAGACCTCGTGGAGCCAGCCCGTTCTCACCGGGGAGACCACCGCCCTGGGTGTCACCCGTGTGCTCGACGCCATCCGGATCGTCGATCCGGAGATCCGCTTCTACCAGGCCAGCTCGTCAGAGATGTTCGGCAAGGTCCTCGAGGTGCCGCAGCGGGAGACCACGCCGTTCTATCCCCGCAGCCCCTACGGTGTGGCCAAGGTCTACGGCCACTGGATCACGGTCAACTACCGCGAGAGCTATGACCTCCACGCCTCATCGGGCATCCTCTTCAACCACGAGTCGCCGAGGCGCGGTCTCGAATTCGTGACCCGCAAGGTGACCCACGGCGTGGCCCGGATCAAGGCCGGCATCGACGAAAAGCTGGCGCTCGGCAACCTCGATGCCCAGCGCGACTGGGGATTCGCGGCCGACTACGTGCGGGCGATGTGGTTGATGCTGCAACAGGATCGACCCGACGACTACGTGGTGGCCACCGGGGAGACCCACTCGGTCAAGGAGCTCGTGGAGCTGTCCTTCTCCGCGGTGGGGCTGGACTGGGAGCAGCATGTGGTGATCGACGAGCGCTTTCTCCGGCCGGCCGAGGTCGACCTGCTGGTCGGGGACCCGTCCCGGGCGGAGAAGATCCTCGGGTGGCACCGCGAGGTGGACTTCCCGGCCCTGGTGCAGATGATGGTCGAGGCCGACCTGGCGCTGGTGAAGAGCCAGCTGGCCTAGCGCACCCATGGCCCTCCTGGCGGCGATCCACGCCGACCCCCTGGGTCTCCTGGTGGCGTTCGGTGCGGGCATGCTCTCGTTCCTCTCCCCGTGCGTGCTGCCGCTCGTGCCCGCCTACCTGTCGATGGTGTCCGGCCTGTCGGCCGCCGAGCTGAGCGCCCTCGCTCCCCGGCCCCGACCGGCGCCCGCGCCGGTGTCCGTGGCCGCGGGCCGAAGGGATCTTCGCGCCGCCCAGGACGGCGCACCGATCGCACCGATCGGCGCCGCCGCCGCCGACGCCGGGACCGCCGACGCCGGGACCGGTCCGACCGCAGCCGACCTGCGCCGCCAGCGCGGCCATCTGTTCCGTGGGATCCTGGCCTTCGTCGCCGGCTTCACGGTGGTGTTCACCATCCTCGGAGCCTCGGCCTCGGCCCTCGGGAGGCTGTTCCTCACCCATCAGCGTGCCCTCGAGACGGTCTCGGGCATCGCCATCGTGGTCTTCGGCGCCATCCTGGTGGCCATGGCCGCCGGTGTCGGCCTGCCCACCGCGCTGTCCGGTGAGCGGCGGTTCACCGTTCGACCCTCGGTGCTCGGAGCCTGGGCTCCTCCGTTGATGGGGATGGCCTTCGCCTTCGCCTGGACGCCGTGCATCGGGCCCGTCCTCGGCAGTGTGCTCACGCTCGCCGCCGGCAACGGGGGATCGCCGACCGGGGGGATCGCCCTGCTGCTGGCCTACTCCCTCGGCCTCGGGGTCCCGTTCCTCCTCACCGGGCTGGCCTTCGGCCGGATGACCGACGCACTGGCCCGGGTTCGCGGTCGCCTCCGGGTGATCGACCTTGTCGGCGGGGCGGTGCTCATCGTCTTCGGGCTCCTGCTGCTGACCGGCAACGTGGGCGTGGTCTCCGCCCACATCGCCCAGTGGCTCCGTGACCTGCACCTCAGCCGGCTGGCCTCCAGCTGAGCCGCACCCGTTCGGGCCCGGGCCCGCCCACCGGCGGCGTCGGCCATCGCCGGCTCATGCCCCCGCCTGGCTCCTGGACCCAGGCCCCCGTAGCATGATGCCCGGCCATGGCCCCACCAGCACCTCCCTCCCCAGCGATCTCCCTCCACGACGCGGTGGCGTTGTCCGGACGGTTCCCCCTGCTCGCCGGGGTGGACCTCGACGTCCCCCGCGGCGAGACGGTGCTGGTCGAAGGACCGAACGGCGCCGGCAAGACCAGCCTGCTGCGGGTCTGCGCCGGGCTGGTGCCCCTGGCGTCGGGGCGGGTCAGGGTGCTCGGCCTCGACCCGGTCCGCCAGCGCAACCAGGTGCGCAGGCGAGTCGGCCTGCTCTCCCATGCCACCCATCTCTACGACGATCTCACGGTGCGGGAGAACGTGAGGTTCGCAGTCCGGGCCGCCGGGACTGACGCCGGCCGGATCGACGAGGCCTGCGGCCGCCTGGGCCTCACCGGCCGCCTGCTCAAGACCAGCGCGTCGAAGCTGTCCGCCGGGCAGCGCCGGAGGGTGGCCCTGGCCGTGCTGGCCGCCCGTTGGCCCGAGCTGTGGCTGCTCGACGAGCCCCACGCCGGACTCGACGCGTCGGCCCGGGAGACGCTGAACCAGCTGGTGGCCGAGGCTGCCGACTCCGGTGTCACGGTGGTGATCGCCTCCCACGAGGCCGACTTCGTCGAGTCCCTGGCCACCAGGGCCGTGGTCGTCGTCGGGGGCCGGGTCACCGCCGAGCGCTCCATCGGAGGGACCGGGGCGGGGGCCCCGCCCGCAGCGCCCGTTCCGGGTCCGGACGTCGTCCGGCCCGGCTCCGGGCAACCACCGGAAGGGCGGGTGGCCCATGTGGCGTGACACCGTCCTGGTGGCCGGGAAGGACCTGCGCATCGAGGCGCGGTCGCGGGTGGCGCTGTCCCAGGTGGCGCCCTTCGGGGTCGTGGCCCTGGGTCTGTTCGCTTTCGCCCTCGGGCCGGATCGGACCCTGATGGCCAAGGGCGCGCCCGGTCTGTTCTGGGTGGCCGTGCTGTTCTGCACCGTGCTGGCCATCCAACGGAGCGTCTCGGTCGAGTCGGTCGACGGGGCCCGGGACGCCCTGCGTCTCTCCGGGCTCGATCCGGCCGGGCTGTTCCTGGGCAAGGCGGCGGCCGTGGCCGCCCAGCTGGTGGTGCTCGAGGTGGTCCTCGGGGTCGGCGTCACCCTGCTCTACGGGGCCCGGATCGAGCAGCCCTGGCTGATCATCGCCTCCTGCGTGCTCGGGACCATCGGGCTGGCCGCCACCGGCACCCTCTACGGTGCGCTCTCCGCCGGGCTCCGTGTCAAAGAGACGCTGCTTCCGTTCCTGCTGCTGCCCATCGTCGCTCCGGTCCTGCTGGCCGGCACCCGCATCTGGCAGGCGGCGCTGGCCGGCGGCATTCCCGCCGACGGGAGCCAGTGGCTCCGCCTGCTGGTCGTCTTCGATGCCGTGTACCTGGCCCTCGGCGTCGTCGTCTACGGCCCCATCCAGGAGTCCGCATGAGTCAGCTCCTGCAGGGTCCGGGCGGCCC
>JBEKOI010000189.1:0-7865 GCA_049521915.1 Acidimicrobiales bacterium
GATGTCCATGGTGCCGCCGAAGGCCGCACCGCGGAGAAGGCCCATCTGCAGGTTGCGGATGATGGTCTCGCCCGAGGCCAGGAATTCGTCCATCAGGATGTACCACGGACCCATGCCGATCCGGCCGGCCGCGGCCAGCGCACGCAGCCGCGCTTCGACCTCCGGCCGTACCTCGAGGTAGTCGTCGACCACAGCCATCTGCCCGTCGAGCATGAAGTAGGGGTAGCTGTCGTCGGATTCGAGAAGGGGCACCAGCGCATCGAACATGTCGACCAGATTGAGGCGGAACTCCTGGTACGACTGGTACCACTCGCGGTCCCAATGGGTGTGGGGAACGACAACGACTCGTCGGGCTGTCATGGCCACCAGACTACGACGTCCATGGCGGCCGGGCCCGGTCGTCGACCGCATCGCTTCGTGCCGGCGCCGAGGAGATCTTCGGCTCCCGGCGATGTTTCGCACCGGCAGGCGGAGGTCGCTACTGGCAGTCGCGGCACCGTCCGTAGACGGCGAAGTGATGGGGGTTGATCTCGAACCCGAACTGGGATCTGGCGTTCTTCGACAGCTCCCGAAACAGCGCATCCGGGGCCTCGAACGTGGCGCCGCACACCTCGCACACGAAGTGGGAATGCGCGCCCTCGGCGAGGTGGTAGGTGGCGGCGCCATGCCCGAGGTGCGAATGGACGATGACCCCGAGCTTCTCGAGCTCTTCCACATTGCGGTAGATGGTCGACAGATGCACGTCGGGCGCTTTGGCCTGCACCTTGGCGGCCAGCTCCTCGACCGTGCTGTGGCCCTGGGCCTCGAAGATGGCCTGCAACAGGAACCGGCGGGACGACGTGATCCGCCCGCCGTGCTCGCGGACCAGCGCCAGCGCCCCCTCGAGCGTCGTGGTGTTGCTCGGCTCCTCTGTCGAGGCATCTGCCGGCCTGGTCACCACGTCATCCTACCGGGGCGACCCCGCCGATCGATGAGATCCGTGGTCGACGATGTCGTGGCGCGGTGACGCCGGCTCGAAGGCCGACTGGTCTGCGAAGGAAGCCCAGATAGGTGGTCCATGCTATTGCAATCACCTCGCATTTCACCTACTGTGCAGGAAAAGCCCGTCAGCCAGTCCGGTTCCAGCGGAGGACAACCACGTGAGCATGGTCAGAGCGGCCCCCACCCCGGCCGGCCCCCTCGAGAAGCTCAAGGAGTTCCGGCGGGGCCTGTCCCCCACCCAGTGGATGCAGACCAAACTGATGTTCGCGTCGATCCTGCTGCTCCACGTCGTCGGGTTCGGCGTGTTCATCGTGCTCGTCGTGCCCAGCCACTACAAGGGCCTGGGCATCGGGGTTTCCGTGCTGGCCTACACCCTCGGACTCCGACACGCCTTCGACGCCGACCACATCTCGGCGATCGACAACACCACCCGGAAGCTGATGAACGAGGGAAAGAAGCCCCTCAGCCTCGGGTACTTCTTCTCATTGGGCCACTCGACCATCGTCGTCCTCATCGGTGCCGGGATCGTCATCGCCGAAAAGACCGTCTATGGCGCCGTGGCCCACCACGGTTCCGGGCTGGAACAGTTCGGCGGGATCTTCGGCACGATCGTCTCGGCCTCGTTCCTCTATCTCATCGCCGTTCTGAACATCGTCATCCTGGCCGGGATCATCACCGTGTTCAGGAGGATGCGCCACGGTGAGTTCGACGAAGCGGAACTCGAAAAGCAGCTGGAGAACCGCGGCTTGATGTACCGCATCTTCGGCAAATGGATGAAGTCGATCACCAAAGAGTGGCAGATGTACCCGGTGGGGGTCGTCTTCGGCATGGGATTCGACACCGCCAGCGAAGTCGCCCTGCTGGCCACCACCGCCCTGCTGGCCACCCAGTCGTTGCCCTGGTACTCCATCATGTGCCTCCCCATCCTGTTCACGGCCGGGATGACCCTCATGGATACGCTGGACGGGGTCTTCATGAACGTGGCCTATGGCTGGGCCTTCTTCAATCCGGTCCGGAAGGTCTATTACAACCTGGCCATCACGGGGCTGTCGGTGTTCATCTGCTTCTTCATCGGCACGATCGAAGTGCTCGGACTCCTCCCGACGGAGTTGCATCTGAGCGGTGGCTTCTGGAATTTCATGGCCAACTTCAACATCAACACGGCAGGCTTCGTGATCGTCGGCCTGTTCGTCGCCACCTGGGCCGGCGCGCTGATGATCTGGAAGTTCGGTCACGTCGAGGAGCGGTGGACGGCGAAGCTGACCCACCAGACGAGCCCCGATCAGTTCGAAGAGGATCTCGGCGTGCGATACCGGGCGGAGCTTGCCGCCCAACAGGTCTCGTGACCAATGGACGATGAAGGATGCCGCCCATCGGGCACTCGGGGCGGGTGGCACAGCGGCACGTGGATGCGGGGGAATTCCTACTGAACCAGTGAGCTCGAGTCGACCGGCGCAGGCTCCCTCTCGGTGGGACCTTCACGTGCCACCCGTAACGTGGGGGACTGACCCTCACCATCTTCGGCGTCGTCGTACTGACATTCATGATGGCCATGTATGCACTGGAGAGGCGAGGCTCTGCCTTCATCCTTGCCTTTGCCCTGGGCTGTGCCCTGTCCAGCGCCTACGGATTCCTGTCGGGGGCGTGGCCCTTCGGAGTTGTCGAAGCGATCTGGACAGCCGTCGCCATTCATCGTTACGCGAGCACGACCCGAACGGACCCGAACTCCGCCTAGTGCGGCGAACGCCGTCCGCCACGCCCGCATGTGGGACAGGCGGGTTGCACCATCATCTCCACCCTCATCCGAAGCACTTGCGGATGGCGGCTTGCGCCGCTGGCTGCAACTCCGACGCTTGCGCGGGATCGGGCTTGGTCATCAACTTCCCGGAGTTGTAGTACAGCCACGGACCCCAGAAGTACAGACCTCCGATCTTGTGCTCCTTGACGAACTCGCAAGCAGCTGTGAACCAGTTGGCCTGAATCGCCTGGTTGAAGGTCTCACCTGGGGGCGGATCGACATTCGGGTCTGCGTAGGAGCCGTCCAATGCCGGGATTCCCACCTCCTCGAATGTGTCATCGGCGGCTGCGATGGCGAACGACTCCCCCTTCAGGTACGTGTTCCAGCCGGCCAGGAGCTGGGCTACCGATGAGGTCGGGGTCGTATGCGAAACGTGCGGATAGGCGTCCTCTGCGACTGCGGTACCAGCATGGACGGCGCCCTTCAGTGGCTCGGCCCAGATCGAGTCGAAGACCAGCTGGCCCGAGTAGAGCTTCTTGGCCGCCGCGATGGCCGACGCCCACTGCGAGCTCGTCGACATGCTCGTCAGCTCCGACGAAATGGCGAAGCGGGTGACCTTGTTCGCTTGCGCCATCTCCAGGTACGGCTTCAGGACGCTTTCGTAACTTGTGATCCACGCGGCTCCATTGGTCGGCGCGATGTTGCCTCGCCAGTTGCCGAAGATCCAGAGGTTGGATTGATCGAGCAGGGGTCGGAGCAGGACGTGCAGGCCGGCCGCCTGGGCCGCGTGCACCAGAACAGCCAGGCGGGCCGGACTGGGCGATTGCAGCGGGACGGGGATCGCCTCGGGCTCGCCGCACAGGTCGGCGGTGTACACACTGTTCGTCGTCGCACCCAGGGCGTAGAACGGAAACACGATCTCGACGCTGTTGGCCCCGAGTGATCTAATGCCTTGCATCTCGTTCGTCGCGTTCGCCTGCCATGCGGCCGCGGGTTCGCAGCTGCCCGTTACGTAGACGTCGATTCCGAGCTGGAGGACGGGTTTCGCCGGGGGTGCGGTTTTCGTCCGGGGTCCGGGTTTCCCCGGGGGTGCGGGTTTCGCCGGGGGTGCGGGTTTCCCCGGGGGTGCGGGTTTCGCCGAGCGTGCGGGTTTCGCCGGGGGTGCGGTTGCCGCCGAGCCAGTCCCGGTCGTACTGCTTCTCCCGGATCGGGCCGCCGGCGGAGTCGGGGTCGGCTTGAGGACCCCGCCCACGAGCTCCCAGCCGGATGGGAGCGCCGCGGGTATCCCCGTGATGGCCCCCGAAGTCACACCGACCAAGGCCGCCCCGGCCAGGTTGGTGCCGGACAGGTCGCTACCGGACAAGGAGACTTCCAGGGCGTCTGTGTCGCTCAGATTGGCATCGGTCAGGTTGGCCCCGGTCAGGACAGCCCCTTCGAGGTTGGCGCCGGCTGCGTCAGCTTTGGTGAGGTGCGCACCCCTGAGGTTGGCGCCGTAGAGGAAGGCGCCGGGCCCGATCAGGTAGGCACCCACCAACGACCAGTTGGCCGGGAGGCTGCTCGGGGTACCGATGAGGCCGCCGGAGATGACCCCGGAGAGATTGGCGCTGCCGAAGACGGTACCTTCGACATCGGCGCCGGTGAGGTTGACCCCGGTGAGGTTGGCGGCGCCCACTTTGGCATCGGTCAAGTTGCCATCCGTGAGATTGGCACCCGGGCCGACGAGATACCCGCTGACCAGGCTCCAGTTGCTGGGGAGCGTGCCGCTCCCGGTGTCCCCACCGGACACCACTCCGGTAAAGTCCGACCCCAGGAAATTGGCGCCGGCGACGTCCGAGCCCTGCAGGGTGGCCTCGTTCAAGAGGACATCCTTCATGCTGGCACTGGTCAGGATGGCGTCGGAGATGAGCGCGCCCTGCAGGTCGGCGAGGGTGGCGGTGGCACCCGTGAGATTGGCATCGGTGAGGTTGGCGTTCGTCAGATTGGCATCGGTGAGGTTGGCCTTGGTCAGGTTGGCCCCGGTGAGGTTGACGCCGTAGAGATCGGCTTTGGAGAGATTGCAGCTCGACAGTTTGGCGCCCGGGCCGGGGACACAGCTGGCGGCACTAGCGGGCACCGCGCCGATGAGGGTCACGGCCAACAGCAGCATGGCGCCGGCCACGGGCAGCGCCGCCTTGGCCCGGCGAATGCGCACGTCGTCCCTCGCACCTGCGACCTCCATGGGGTGAGCATTACATAGTATTTCCATAGGAATGACATTTTCTAAGTAGCGGTTCGTTCCGTTCCGCAGGCAACGCGGCAGATGCCCCGCGGACGTCGGCCTGCGCAACCACCGGTTCTGGGCTCGAAGCATCAGGGCCTGCGGAGGTCCGATCTTCCTCGAAGCGACCCGTCCGCCGCGGACTTGGCCACCCGGAGCAGCCGTAGCTTCGCACAGGCGGATGGCGCGATCCAGAGCCGATCCTGTGGATATCGCCTCTTAGGACAAGTCCTCGGAAAGCATCCGGGCCACGTTGAAGCCCGAGTCGACCGCCTGATGCGTACCCGAACCCCTACCCCCGGCGTCGCAACCGACGAGGTAGAGCCCCTTCAGTGGGGTTCGAGCGTCAGGCTTGCCCTTTCCAACCTGACCGACGACCTGGGCCAGGCCCACGGCCTCGCCGCCCGTGCCGGGCATCGTCGCGTCCCGGGTCATCCGCGAGATCTGACGCGCGCCATACGGCTCCGTGCGGATGGTATGGGCGCGAACGTCGGGGTAGAGCTCGTCGATCACCTGGCGGGCTCGGCGCACGGCATTCTCACCCATGTCCGAGTTCGGATCGGGCGATACGAAGACCTGGATGTTGGCGACCTGGTGTCCGGGTTCGGCCACCATGCTCGGGTCGAACTCGGAGGCGACGTCGATGGCTATGAGCGGGATGTCGGGCCATTCACCTGCTTCCATTGCGGCAAAGCGTTCGGAATCGAGCCAGCTGTGGTCCGAGAAGATCGGAATCAGCGCCGCATCGAACACCCGTGCATCGAACACGTAGCGCACACCGGCGATGGCCCAGCTCGGTTCCAGCTTCTGCACCCTCACCACATACTCGGTCGGCCAGGTCCCCTCGGGGGTCAACTTCAACACGGTCGGCTGAATGCCCGCGTTCGAGACGATGGCGGGGGCCCGGAACGTGCCTTTGTCGGTCTGGACGCCGACTGCCCGCCCGTTCTCGACGAGAATCTGCTGCGCCCGGGTGCTGGTCAGGAACATCCCACCGCGCTCTACGACGACCTCGGCGCAGACCTCGGCCAGACGGCCATATCCGCCCCGGTGGAACCGGCCCGCGCCGCTCATGGCCATGTTGCGCAGGACGAGGGCCGCTTCCGAAGCCGCCAACCGATCGACCGGTGCGACGAACAACATGTTGAGGGTTGCGTAGATCTGACTCGTGAGGCCTACCGGTAATCCGAACGGCGTGACGAAGTCGACGGTCCCCACCTCATCGAGAGCAGCGATGTCCTCGTCGGACATGGCCATCATGGCCAGGTAGAACTCCCCCAGCTTGGCCAGGTCGCCGTCAGTGGCCCCGAACACTCGCCGGAGCGTGGCCAGCTCCTCTTCCGAGCCGGTCTGTTGCAGCGCGGACCGCATCGAGCGCCACCCTCCTTCGGGTGGGCGATAGTGCAGAGCGGCCTTTTCACCCTCCGGGATGAGAAGGTCGACACGGTCACCGATGCCCAGGACATCGACCAGTTCATGGAATCGCGAGTTGAGCGCCGGGATGCCGACAGCGCCGAACATCTCGTACCGGTACCCCTTGCGGTCGAGCGTCTGGGTCTTTCCGCCCGCCCTTGGCGTCTTGTCGATGAGCGCGACCCGTTTCCCCTGGTTGGCACAGAGTGCCGCCGTGCTGACCCCGCCATAACCAGCTCCGATGACGATCACATCGAAATCGCCGGAAACATTGGCATGGACCATGTCTTCCCCCGCTTGGTCGTTGAAAGGAGCGGCCCCAAGCGACGGGCGCCTCTCGGTGAGACAAGTCGAATGGATTGTACCCACTGTGCGCCACGCCTCCTTCGGTAGAGGAGTACGACCCGGCGCTCGGTGGAGAGCGCCTCCACCGCGGCGGCCGCTGAAGCCGAACACGCGGCCACAGCTTTGACCCGCCCCGAGACCGGCATAGGGTGAGCACGACGCCATACTCACGACGCACGGACGGCGGCAGAACATGGAGAACGGCACCAGCGACGAGGTGCTCAGCCGCCTGGCCGAAACGGTCGGATCCATCACGCCGGCCCACCCGATCCGGGTCGCCGTCGACGGTCCGCCCGCAGCGGGCAAGACCACGTTGGCCGACGAGCTCGTGAACGATGGAGAAATCTCGCTCACCGTCTATCACCTTACGTCGACCTGCCGAATCGGCAGCGTCGTCGACCCGCAATTGAAGGTCATGGGAATCGCTGGGCTCCGAGTGGCTGACGCGAGCGTTATGCCGAATGTGGTCAGCGGGAACACAAATGCTGCCACGATCATGATCGGGGAGAGAGCGGCGGAGATGATCGCCCTAGTGCCGCGTCAGGCAACGTTTGCCTGTACGTCCCTCTGGGCGATACTGGGGCGTGCGCTCCCGCGGCGACATCTGGCAACTCCACTCCCCCACCCCGCTTGAGCGGGTGTTCGGCGCGGAATCAACCGCTGTCGTCATCTTGTCGACTGGCAACGAGCCGGGCCTTCGTGGGATCTACGTGGTACCAGCCGCCGAGACCGACATTACGGGTGTCGCTATCGAACTGGCGGTCGGGCGCGAGGAAGGGCTCGACTCCGGCGTCGTGCGAGTAGCCCTAGCTCGACCGGACCGGATCAACTGCTCGTGGCTCGTCAGCCTGAACGAGACCGACCTGAATAAACAAACGGGCGTGCTTTCCGAAGAAAAGCTCTCCAAGCTCGGGGAGATGCTCCGACTTGGAGGCCTCGAATGATGGACATGTCCCTTTAGCTCCGGGTCTACAGCATCCCCCCGAGGCAAACGTTAGCTGACACGGCACTAGGGCGTACGGGTGACGCCGGCCGTGAACGGCCGGACGGACTACCCCAGTCGTTCGATGATGGTGGCGTTGGCCTGTCCGCCGCCCTCGCACATGGTCTGGAGCCCGTAGCGGGCCCCGG
>JBEKOI010000190.1:0-14566 GCA_049521915.1 Acidimicrobiales bacterium
CCTTGTCACCCCGCCCCGCGGCCACATGCCGGTCGAGGCAGTTATAGGAGACGTTCAGCGTCCCACCATCGAACCATCGGGCGAACGGCAGGTCCCAGTCGAGCACGGTGTCCCAGGGCCGGAACCAGTCCAGCGCACCGGCCTGTTCCGCCCAGAAGCCCTGCCAGTCGGCCTCGGCCCGCTCATAGACGCCGGGATCGGAGAGCACCGCCTGGCTCCGGAACGAGTCGGTCGGGGGGAACACCCGATCCTCGGTGAAATAGTCCTCGATCGTGGGCTCCACCGGGGACGTTGCCCCTCCAGACAGGTGCTGTACCGGGTCGTCAGGCATCGCTCCCCACTCCTTCAGTGCTGACGGCAGAGACTGCTCCACCTCGACGCGCCTCAGCCTAACGCCGGCTGGCCTCTACGATGGAAGGGCCGTGACTGCGAATGCACAGCCGTTGGAGGTGGCGGGCCTCAACGGTCGAGAACCGGACGCCCAGGCTGGCACCTTCTCGCCCGAACCGGGCGTCACCCGTGTCGAGGTTCCCCTGGGCCGGAGGGTCATGGTCATCAGCGACCTGCTCCTGACCCCCGAGGCCACCCCCACGACCTCGGCCGTCACCACCGAGGTGGCGCGGGCCCTGGACACGTGGGACGGGCCGGGGATCCTGATCATCGCCGGCAATCTCTTCGATCTGTCCGGTTCGACATCTCCACTGGCCCAGACCCAGCGGTCCCTCGAGGCCCACCCGGCGCTCAACCAGGCGTTGACCCGCTTCCTCACCATCGACGAACGGCGGGTCATCCGCCAGACCGGCACCCACGAACCCGGATATGACACCGACCCGGACATGCTCAGTGCCATCGCGGCCAAGGGCGTCGAGTCGGCCGGTCCGGTCGACCTCTATCTGCATACCGCCACCGGCGTCCGGGTGGTTCGGGTGGAACCGGGTGAGCATGCCTACGCGGCCGGCTGCAGCGGGCCGGAGACCGAGTTCGACCCGGCGGCCGACGCCAAGCCGGGCGTCATCGGACCCTCGTCCGCCGGGAGGGGATGGCGATCACTGGTGGCCCAGTCCAACCGTGATGCGACCTGGCTGATCGGGCTCAACCGACTGAGCGATCCCTCGGCCCTGTCCCGTTTCGTGGTCTCACGGACCCTGTACCGCCGACTCGGCCGCTACGCCTGGTGGTTGCTGGTTCCCTTCATCGTCGCCGGTCTCCTGCGGGTGGCGGTGACGCCGTGGGTGATGGACCACCTCGGGTCGGGACTGCCGGCCCGGGCCATCCGTCACGCCCACCAGGCGGACCTCGGCGACCAGATCGTCATCGCCCTGTTGGTGGCACTGGTCGTCCTCGGCGTCCTGGCCCTGGTGCTCGGACTGCTGAGCCGCCGCATGTGGTCGATCCTCGGAGGCGGAGCCCTGGAGGAGGTCCAGGCGCAGGCCGCGGCCAACGACGCGGCGCGCGACGCGGGCCGACGGCTCGTCGGGCGCGGCTACGCCGGGCTCATCACGGCTGCCACCTTCCAGTCGGAGCTCACCCACCTCGGTGTGGGCTTCTACGCCAACGTCGGGGCCACCGCCGAGGTGGTGGACGAGCACCGGGGAGCGCTCGGGCTGCCGCCCATCTTCCTGCACAACCAGCGGGTCAGCTGGGTCGAGCTCGAGACCGGCGCCGAACTGCACGTCCGCATGTTGCTGGCCAGCAACGAGCTCCGGTCACCGAGCGCCCTCGAGCGGTTGCTCACCCGGGGCCGCGAGGTGCGGAGCCTCCATCCGTCACTGGTGGCGTCCTACCCGATGGGCGATTCGTGGCCTCCTGCGCCCGACCTCCACCAGGCCCACCGGCGGACCCGGCGAGTGCGACGGTGGGCGTCGGCCGGCATCCTCCTGGCCGGCATCATCGACCTTCTCGATGCCGTCACGCCACCGTTGCGAGGTCGGCTGCACCTGGTTCTCGAGTTCCTTCCCATCCGGGCCAGCGAGGCGGCGGGGGCTCTCATCGCCATCGCCGGTCTGGCGCTGCTGGCATTGGGTCGCGGCATCCTGCGCGGCCAGCGACGGGCCTGGCGGGTGGCCGTCGTCCTTCTGTCGGGCACCATCGTCTTGCACCTGGTGGCGGGGGCCGACTTCGAGGAATCACTGATGGCGATCGCCGTGCTCGTGCTCCTCTTGACCAACCGGAGAGATTTCCAGGCCGCCTCGGACCAGTCCTCCCTCCGGTCGGCACTGATCGCCCTCGGCGTGGCGGTGATCGGCATCACGTTGCTGACCACCGCGTCCATCGAGCTCTTCATCCACATCGGCCAACATGATCGGTCCCACATTCCATGGTGGACGGCATGGTGGGCGGTGACCGAGCGCCTGGTCGGGATCCAGACAGTGCCGCTCCCCCATCGGGCCGACCGCTTCCTGGCCCCGTCGTTGCTGGCCATCGGGCTCACCCTCGTCGCCATCACCCTGTTCCTGTTGTCCCGGCCGGTGGTCGATCGTCGGTTGACCTCGGGACGCGCCGCGGAGTTCCGGGCCCGCGACATCGTGCGGCGGCACGGCATCTCGACGCTCGACTACTTCGCCCTCCGGTCGGACAAGAAGTGGTTCTTCCATCGGGACAGCCTCGTCGCCTACGCCGTCTACGGGGGGGTGTGCCTCATATCGCCTGACCCCATCGGTCCCCGCAACGAGCGCGAACAGGTATGGGGAGCGTTCCGCAGGTTCGCGGACAGCCACGGCTGGGTGACCTCGGTGATGGGTGCCGGCGAGGACTGGCTCTCCATCTACCGTGACTCGGGCATGCACAACATCTACCTCGGTGACGAGGCACTGGTGATGGTGCAGTCGTTCACCCTTTCCGGGGGAGGGATGAAGGGGCTTCGCCAGGCCCACAACCGGATCGCCAAGCACGGCTACACGGCCACCTTCCACGATCCGGCCCATCTCGACCCGGAGTTGTCCAAGGAGCTCACGGCGCTCATGAGCATGAGCCGGCAGGGAGAGCACGAGCGTGGGTTCTCGATGATGCTGGGGCGGGTATTCGACCCGCGGGACACCGGCCTCCTGCTCACCGTGGTCCGCGGGCCGGATCGGGCTCCGGCGGCCATGTGCCAGTTCGTGCCGGCCCCCGGCATCAACGGTTACTCCCTCGATCTGATGCGCCGCGATCCGGGGGAACATCCCAACGGTCTGCTGGACTTCGCCCTGTGCTCGACCATCGAGCACCTCAAGGCCGGCGGCTACAAGGGCCTGAGCCTCAACTTCGCCACGATGCGTTCGACGCTTTCGGGGGAGAAGGGGGACGGCACGGTCCAGCGGGCCGAGCGCTGGTTCCTGAAGCGCCTGTCGAACTTCGCACAGATCGAGTCCTTGTGGCGGTTCAATGCCAAGTACGAACCGGAGTGGCTGCCGCGTTATGTGGTGTTCGACACCGCCGAGCACCTCGTTCCCGTGGTCATGGCCATCCTGCGGGCCGAATCCGTGTGGGAGATCCCCGTGCTCGGGAAGCTGTTGGCGGCGGGGGCCGAGAAGCGCATGCTCACCGCGCAGAAGGAAACCGAGGAGTTCATCGCCGCCTCGTTCGGTTCATTGGACGCGGACAGCGACGGGCCGGAGGGGAACACCGACCCTGCCGCCGGCCTGACTCCCAACGGCCAGCAGCGCAACGGTCAGCCACCCAACGGTCAGCCACCCAACGGTCAGCCACCCAACGGTCAGCCACCCAACGGTGACGCCGCCGACGGTGACGCCGCCGACGGCCCGCCGCTCAACGGCCAGCAGCTCAACGGTCAGCCCCTCAACGGCCACCAGGACCCCGAGGTCGGCGCACCGATTGTTTCCAGTACGCCGGGTTCGAAGCTGTAGTCGCGGGGTCGCCACCGATCAAGCCTCCGGCGCCCGACCCTCCGGCGGTCCGCCCGCCGGCCCCTCGGTTACAGCCCTGGGCTGCTCTGCATGATTCCGCCGTCGGCAAAGATGGTGGTGGCGGTCAGATAGCTGGCGCCGTCGCCGGCAAGGAACACCACGACGCTGGCGATCTCCTCCGGCTGGGCCAGGCGCCCGATGGGAATGGCGTCGTCCAGCTTCTTGAGCGCGGCAGGATCGCTGACGGTGGTGGCGTTGATGGGGGTGTCGACCGCTCCCGGGCCGACGCCGACGACGAGGACATTGTGAGGGGCCAGCTCCACCCCTGCGGTCCGGGTCAGCATGCGCATGCCCCCTTTGGAGAGGCAGTACGGGGTGTTACCGGGCATCGGCCAGTCCTCGTGGACCGAAGTCATGTTGATGATCCGTCCACCACCCCCCTGAGAGATCATCTGCTTGGCCGCCAGCTGGGTCCCGAAGAACGCGCTCTTCAAATTGATGGCCAGGACCCGTTCGTACTGGTCCTCGGTGGTATCGAGGACTGAGGTCCTGGTTTCGATGCCGGCGTTGTTGACCATGATGTCCAGTCGCCCGAAATTGCTGACCGCGGCCCCGATCAGTTTCTCGAGCTCGGGGATCTTGCTGACGTCGGCGTTCACGGCGACGACCTGGTCCCCGAGGGCACGGACCTGCTCCTCGAGCGCTTCGGCCGCACCAGGATCGGACACATAGTCGATGACGATCGAAGCCCCTTCGGCGGCCAACGCCAGCACGACGGCCTTTCCGATACCGGTATTTCCCCCTGTGACGACGGCCACCTTCCCCTTCAGCGTCACGAGAACTCCCATGGTCGGTGGTATCCCCGGCCTATCCAGGGTCCTCGGCGCATCCTACGCGGACTCGTCCGTGGTGCGCAGACCGGGCATGCCGATCGCGCACCCGGTCCCCCTATGCCGGCCGGCGTGGCGGAAGACCGATCGGATTCGGGAAGGGGATCTCACCTGAGGCGAGAACGGCACCGGCCACCAATCGGAGTCCGGCTTCGAAGGTCGCGAGCTCCTCAGGGGTGAGGGTGGCGAATGGGGAGCCGGCGAGCTCGTCGGTCAGCTCCTCGATCGACCGCCGCAGCTCGGCTCCGGCCGGCGAGATGCGATCTCCCTCCATGAGGCCTCGGGCATCGAGCCGATGCCTGGCGCCCTCCCACTCATCGCCCGACCACCCGCGGCTCTCGAGGAACACCGTGGCCGGGACATCCTCTGAAGCGGCAAAGAGGACCAGCGCCTCACATCCGTCGAGCCCGGCGGCGGTGAGGGCGACCACGTGTCCGTCTCCGCGGTGTTCACGGAGGGACGTACACCCCTGCCACAGGGCCTCGACGGGATCTTCTGGCTCTCCGAGATCGCGATTGGCGCTGAACAGGGGCCGGCCCGATCCATCGGCGCTCTCCACCACCCGACGGCACAATGGGGCCAGCTCGAGGGCACGTTCCTCGACGGACGGAAGGATGCGCCGGAGCGCTGTCGCCGCGGCCGCGCGTCGTGCCCGGAGGATCGCCGGGCAGCCGGCGTGCTCCCAGGCCTCGGGGATCGAACGGCGCACCATGGACTCATGGAAATTGAAGAAGATGGCGCTGACCACCGACGGGCCGACCTGGCCCAGCGGCGCGGCACGGCCGGCGAAGTAACCCATCCAGAATCGGCGCAATCCGATGGCCCGAAAGCCGTCGCGGCACTCGGGTGCGAAGTAGGTCACCGCATGGACGGGTTCGAAACCTCGCCACAGGGCTCGGGGCTCTGGACCATCGGGTCGATGCCCCGAACCGTGCATCAGTCGTCGTCGGAGTGACCGGGGCCGAGCGCGGCCACCGGCCCTTCGCCACCGGATCCGGGGCCGACAGCAGGAGCTCCATCCCCGGGGCCCCGACCCGGGGAGTCGGATCCCGAATTCGAGCCACGGCCGGCGAGCAACCCGATGAAGGCGACCAGGGCCAGGGCCACCAGCACGATCACAACGGCGATCAACGCCGTCGGCTGGTTCCACACCACGAGGAGGAGCAGCCCGAGGCCGATCACGGCCCACTGCAGCCCCTTGCGGTGAGCAGCGGCAACGTCGTGGGCGGGACCACCGGTCATCCACGACGGCTTACCCCACTTGCCCACCCATGCCCGTACGGAGGAGTTGCCGACGATCACCGCCACAACGGCGATCACCGCGGCCACGACGAAGATGGTGCGGACGGTGTCGAGCAGGGACGCGCTGATCGTATCGATCACCGCCTCGGTGGCCGGCCTGGACTGGGACGGGCTCAGCGAAGAGAGGTAATGAGCGCGCCCCACCGAGGCCACCAACAGCACGACAGCCATGGATACCGCGAGCCCCGCGGCAGCGCGCACCAGACCCCGCCGTCGGTTGCGGGTCAGAAGGATCCCGCCGGCGAAGACCAGCAAGGTGACGATGGGCAGAAGGATGTAGAGCCGGTTGAGAAGCCGGATGAGCCCCTGAAGCCGGACGAGCTGGGTCGATTGGAACAGGGTGAGCGTGGGCCCGTTGGTGGTGGACACCTTGTCGAAGAGCGTGATCCCCTTCTTCCGGAGTGCCTGTTTTGCAGCGCCCTCGATGTGGCCCAGGTCCACCGTGACCTTGCCGTTACTCGATTGAAGCGCACCCTCCCCCGATCCGGTCAACAGCGCGACCACCTGTTTGTGCGCTCTCCGATTGGCTTCGACCCAGAGCTCTTGGAACTTGGACGATTCGACGAGCTTCAGGGTGATGTCGTTCGTCGCGGCCTGGACGGCTGTTGCGATCGGGGTGGCCAAGAATCCGGCCCGTCCCGGCAGCGCGCGCTTGACCCTGTACTCCACGTTGATCTTGGTGACGAGCTGGTCGGTCACCCTCTTCGCCACCGCTGACTGGATAGCCGGATTGCTGGCCAACGGAAGTGTTCAGCACCTCGTTGCGTACGAAGACCACGAACACCGACAGCACGGCCAGGAGGCAGGCGACAACGATCAGCACCCATGACACGATGCTCTTCCAACGACGTCGCCACCGTTGCGATCGGCCACGGCCCTCGGCCCGGCGGAGCCGCTCGTTCTCCTGGCGCAGCTCCTCGACGGTGTCTCTGCGTGCGTAGGGCTCGGGATCGTCGGCGGCAACCACGCCGACACTGTACCGGCGTGCCGTCTTGTCGGAACGCCACCCCGCCGGAAGGACGGATCTCCTCTTCGGGAGCGGTCAGGAGGCCGAAGGGCCGACACAACCCGGCCCCAGCGAGGCGACCCTCCGGAACCACTCCAAGAGCGGGATCTGGGCAGAAACGGTGACGACCGCCCCATGTGCGATTGCACCGTGGGGCGGTCGTCAACCGCGGCTACTGCAGGTTTCGGCCGGCCCGAGCCGGCCGCCTGCGATCAGCTGAGCAGCTTGGCCTTCTGCGCTTCGAATTCGGCGTCCGTGATCACACCCTTCGATTTGAGATCGCCCAGCTTTGCCAACTCATCGGCGCTACCACCCGAACTGCCGGCGGCCTGTTTGACGTAGGCGTCGAATGCCTTCTGTTGTGCGACAGCCTGGGCCTCGGCCCGTTCGTGCATGCTTCCGCCGCGGGCGATGAGATAGATGAGCACTCCGAGGTAGGGAATGATGATCACGAAGATCACCCAGAGTGCCTTGGCCAATCCACCCATGTCGTGGCTGCGGAATATATCGCTGAAGACGATGATCAGGAGCCAGATCCACAGGAAGAAGAGGAAGAACTCCAGCATCGTCCAGAAGATGCCAAGTAATGGATAGGTGTACGCAAGCATGTGCCGCTCCTTGGTTGGGGACGGTCTGAACCATACTTTGCCGCACTGACCAGCACGTGTTTTGCGCGTTCTCGTAGCCGGCTCGGTACCTCGGGCCTGCGGCGCCGTCGCCCTTCGGGCTGACCGGAACCCCCCTCGGCGGACGGAAACCACCTAGTGTCATCTGACGGAGATCGGACGACGGGAGGAGACCGGTGAACTTCGTTGGCGACATCGAATCTGTCGCCGTCACCGTGACGGCGGTGCTGTCGGTGAGCATGTGGGTGACGACGCTGGCGCCCGTGCGCGCCACGACTGAGGCACCGACGTGACTGCATCCGACCCACCGGCCGGACCAAAGGCCGCCGCCGATCCAACCACGGCACCCGAGCCGACGGGGGCACCTCCCGGCCCGACGGCGCCACCTCCCGGCCCGACGGCGCCCTCAGAGCCGGCGGCGGCCCAACCCGATCCGGCCGCCATGCTCAGGACAAAGGCGTATGTCCGGCTTCTCGTCCTGGCCGCCATCATCGGGGTTCCTGTCTCGGCCGTGGCTTACGGCTTCCTCAAACTCGTCGCTCTGCTGCAGGGGTGGATCTTCACCTCGCTGCCCAAGGCGCTCGGCTTCGCCGGTACGCCGGTCTGGTGGCCGCTGCCGCTCCTGGCCGTGGCCGGGGTGCTCGTGGGGGCCACCATCAAGTACCTGCCCGGGACGGCTGGGCACATTCCGGCCGAGGGGTTCAAGACCGGCGGAGGCGCGCCGTCCGCCAACGAACTCCCGGGAGTGGCGATCGCCGCGCTGGCCACGTTGAGCCTCGGGGTCGTCCTCGGACCGGAAGCACCGCTGATCGCCATCGGTGGTGGGTTGGGGCTCCTCTCGGTGCAGCTGGCCAAGCGCGACGCGCCGCCGGCGGCGGCGATCGTCATGGCATCGGCCGGCAGCTTCGCGGCCATCAGTACGCTCTTCGGCTCCCCCATCCTCGGAGCATTCCTGCTCATGGAGGCGGCAGGGATCGGCGGACCCCTGCTCGAGCTGGTCCTGGTTCCGGGATTGTTGTCGGCCGGAGTGGGCACGCTCATCTTCGTCGGTCTGAACTCGCTGACCGGATTCGGGACGTTCTCACTGGCCATTCCCGGCCTCCCTCCGTTCCACCACCTGACCGGAGCCCTCTTCTGCTGGGCCATCGTCTTCGGCCTCGTGGCATCGCTGCTGGGGACCGGCATCAGGCTCATCGGGCTGGCCATCCTGCCCCGGGTCGAGCCGCGAAAAGTCCTCCTCACACCGGTTGTCGGCCTCGGGGTGGCGGGATTGGCCATCGCCTTCGCCGAGATTTCGGGGCGGGGCTTTTCCGATGTGCTCTTCTCGGGCCAGTCGGCGCTACCCGGCCTCGTCCAGCACGCCGCCAGTTGGACCGTCGGGGCGCTGGTGCTCCTCGTCGTCTGCAAGGGGCTGGCCTACGGCATTTCTCTTTCGAGCTTTCGCGGTGGACCGGTGTTCCCCTCCATGTTCATCGGAGCGGCCGCGGGGATCGCGGCCTCGCATCTGCCCGGCATGTCGCTGGTGCCAGGAGTGGCCATGGGCATCGGCGCCATGTGCACGGTCATGCTCAAGCTGCCGATGACAGCAACACTGTTGGCCACACTGCTGCTGTTCAGTGACGGCATCGAGGTCATCCCGGTGGTCATCGTGGCCGTGGTGGTGGCCTACGCAGTCACGGCATGGCTTCCACAGACGCCCGGCGAATTCCGGACCGCGTTGCGCTCCTCGACACACCGGGGCGGGCCGGCGCCCACACCGGCGCCCACCGCGGCGGCTGCGCCCACGGCGGCGCCGACGGCGGCGCCGACCACTCCGACCGGTGCCTGAGACGAGCGATGGCCGGACCACCCCGACCGGGCTTCCGAACCGGCGGCCCACTGCGACCGGGCCATCATCGTGCTCTCCTCGTCATCGGCCTATGGTCGCTCGCCGACTACGGCTACCTGATGGTGACGTGATGGCCCGTCCCGACCGGCACTGCACCGCTGCCCGCCCGTTCGGGACCGCGCCGTGATAATCCTCCACGTGCTGGCCGCAGTCTTCGGTACCGTGCTGGTGGGGGCCGTGCTCATCTCCGCCCTGGAGACGGTGGTCCTCCCGCGGGACGGGTTCACCCGCCTCACCCGGTTCGTGTTCGCGGTGGCCGATCGGGTCCTCATCCACCGATGGCGCAACCACGAGCGGGAGATGAATCTCCGCGCCCTCTATGCACCGGTTGCCCTGATCACCCTTCCGCTGGTGTGGATGATCTCGGTCACCATCGGGTTCAGCTTCGTCTTCTGGGGGATCAAGACCGGCACCGGTCAGCGCGCCTTCGAGGTCAGCGGGTCATCCCTGTTCACCCTCGGCTTCGCGGAACCCAAAGGCACCGCTCGGATCTGGCTGACCTTCGTGGAGGCGACGATCGGACTCGGACTGGTGGCGCTGCTGATCAGCTACCTGCCCACCATCTACTCCGCCCACCACCAGCGTGAGAAGGGCATCATCGTGCTGCGTCCCTTCGCCGGAACTCCCCCCTCCCCGATCGACCTGCTGGTCAACCTCCATCGTCTGGGCAGCCTGGAGAGTCCCGAGCTGTGGCGGACCACGGCCAGCTGGCTGCTCGAGCTCGACCAGACCCATACCGCCTTCCCGGCCCTCTGCTACTTTCCCGAATCTTCGGACGACCAGTCGTGGGTGGCCTCGGTGGGTAGCGTGCTGGACGCCGCCGCGCTGCTTCTGTCGACAATGGATCTGGCTGCGGACGATGTCGCCGACTCGGCCAAAGGCCCGATGCTGACGCTGGCCTACGGGATGCCCAGCCTGGTCAGGGTGGGGATGTCCGCAGGGCTCCCGATCAATCCCCCCAACACCCTGCTCGAGCTCCTCGCCCGGGCCACGGACGAGCCGCCGCCGATGTCCGTGCACCAGGAGGAGTATCTGGCTGCCCTCGATCGGCTCAACCCATTTCTGCCCGTGCCCGAGTCGGAACGTGATCAGTGCTGGAGACGGTTTGCGTGGGTTCGCTCCGGTTACGACCAGGCGATTCGCGGTCTCGCCGGTCTCACCTTGGCACCGCCGGCGGAATGGACGACCGACCGGCCGGTGCGGGTCGGTCGCCCGCGATTGGTCCTGCCCCGTTCGATACGGGTCGACTGGACCCTCGACCAGCCGGCCGGGGGACCCACCGGCCGTTGACCACCGACGACGGGCTCCCCGGCTGACCGTCAACCCGACGACGGGCTACCCCCGGCTGACGGTTGACCACCCCGGACGGGTGGCCTCCGGCTACAGGTGGCTGAACCCGCCGGCCTCCTCTTTGGTCATGGCCACTGACACCGGGTGCTTCTCGAAGTGGGCGATCGACGCCCTGAGGTCGTTGAGCAACAGGAAGGAGAGATCCCGGCTGACTCCCTGGCGCACCAGGATCCGCTGCACCGAGACGTCGGACACGGAGCCGGTCAGGGGATAAGCCGGAACCTGCCAGCCCTGGACCCGCATGCGATCGGCGACGTCGTACAAGGTGTAGCCGGGGTCTTCCCCCTCCTTGATCCGCCAGGCCACCGAGGGGATCCCGGTGAGGGGATTGCCGTCGCACAGCAGTTCGAAGGGCCCGAGCTTGACGATCTGCTCGGCCAGGAACTTGGCCGACTCGTAGCAGGCGTCGTGGACGTACTGGTAGCCCTTCTTCCCCAGCCGGACGAAGTTGTAGTACTGGGCCACGATCTGGCCCGCCGGCCGCGAGAAGTTGATCTGGAAGACCGGCATGTCGCCGCCCAGGTAGGTGACGTGGAAGATCAGATCGTCGGGCAGGTCCTCCTTGTCCCGCCAGAGCACCCACCCCGCCCCCAGCGGAGCCAGACCGAACTTGTGGCCCGAGGTACTGATCGACTTGACCCGCGGGATCCGGAAATCCCACACGACGTCGGGTGCGCAGAACGGGGCCAGGAAAGCACCGCTGGCCCCGTCCACGTGGATGTCGATGTCGAGCCCGGTGTCCTCGGCCAGCTTGTCGAGGGCAGCGGCCAGCTCGGCGACCGGCTCATAGGCTCCGGTATAGGTCACCCCGAACGTGGGGACCACCATGATGGTGTTCTCGTCCACCTGGGCCAGCATCTGTTCGACGTCCATGCAGTACTTGCCGGGCGACATGGGGATCTCGCGCATCTCGATGTCCCAGTACTTGGCGAACTTGTGCCATACCACCTGGACCGGGCCGCACACCATGTTGGGCTTGTCGGTGGGTTTCCCGGCCGCCTCGCGCTTGGCCCGCCACCGCCACTTGGCCGCCATGCCCCCCAGCATGCACGCCTCCGAGGAGCCGATGGCGGAGCATCCGACGGCCTCGCCGTCCTCTGGTGCATGCCACAGGTCGGCCAGCAGCTGGACACACCGGCGCTCGATCTCGGCGGTCTGGGGGTACTCGTCCTTGTCGATCAGGTTCTTGTTGATGCAGATGTCCATCAGCTTGTGGATCTCCACCTCTTCCCAGGTCTGGCAGAAGGTGGCCATGTTCTGGCGTTCGTTCCCGTCGAGCAGCAGCTCGTCGGAGATGCACTGCAATGCATCCTCCGGCCTCATCTCGTCGGTCGGGAACCGGTGGGACGGCAGGCTGGTCAACAAGTCCTTGCCGGCGTAGACCGACTCGAGTAGTTCGTCGCGGACGGATACCCGCTTGTGCAGTGGCATGTTGTCAACTCCTCATCTCTGGGTGGAACCTGGTGGATCTACGCGTTGGTGGATCTTGGTTTATCGCGGACTGGTGGTCCAGCGGGTCCATGGATGGGCCGAGCGGTGCGCAGCAGCCTTCACGGCGCGCCTCAGACCCCGGCGGTGGCCCCGACACGGTGGTCGGCGATGGCTCGGGTCAGGGCTACGAAGTCCAGCTGGTTCTGGTCGGCGTACGCATCGGCGAACTCGCACATGGCCCGGTCGTACCGGTCGCCGCCACCCAGGTACGAACCGACGGCGATGGCGTCCCCCGAGCGGGCATGGGCCCGGGCCAGCGCCCATCCGCAGATCTGGGCATAGATGCCCAAGGCCTCCGGGGACATGGCGGCCACGTCGACCGAGTACTTCCAGTCCCACAGCTGGCGCAGGTAGAAGTCCCGGGTGACGCCGTCGTCTCCGGTGAACCGGTCCCATCCGAGGAAGATGTCGCTGGCCCCCTGCATGAGACGCTGGCCCTCGACCACCCGCCGCCCATGGTGGCTGTACTCGCTCGCCCCGAGGAACGGCTCCCCCACCGCGGCCTCCGCCTCTTTCACCTGGAGGAACAGCGGGTCGCCGTTGTCACGGCCCACGAACAACGCCACCCAGCACCTGGTACCCACGCTGCCCACGCCGACCACCTTGCGGGCCAGATCCACGAACTCGTACTTGTCCAGCAGGCGCTGGCGGTCCCCCGACAGCGTGCTGCGATACTGGGTCAGGGCGTCGTAGAGGTGGCCCACCGTCTGCTTCGAGTACACATCGGTGAACAGGGACTCGGCCGGCATCAGCAGGGGCGGATCGTCCACGAAGCGGAGCTTGCCTTCGACCTCTGTGGTCAGCCTGGCCAGTGCGGCGAGGTGGTCCTTCGACTGCGCTTTGGCCAGGCGCCGCTGGAAGACCTCGGTCAACCTGCGACTCGCCTGGTCGCCCCACCTGGCGGCGATGACCGCGGCATCGAGGTGCAAGGACCAGATCTCGAGATCCCGCATGGTCGCGAACTCCCGGATGGCGGTCCGATAGGACCACGACCCCTGGGCCACGATCGACCGCCGGGTGGTGTCGTCGAACTCGCGGCTCCTCCCCGCGATCTCGAGGCTAGCAGCCAGGCGCTTGAGGTCCCATTCGAACGGGCCGGGCACGGTCTCGTCGAAGTCGTTGACATCGAAGATGAGGTCCCGCTCGGGGGAGGCGAAACCTCCGAAGTTGGACAGGTGGGCGTCGCCGCACAGCTGGACCTCGAGCCCGGTGCGTTCGGCATGGTTCAGATCTGCGGCCATCACCGCGGCGGCACCCCGGAAGTAGGCGAAGGGCGAGGCCGCCATCCGGCCGTAGCGGATCGGGACCAGGTCGGGGAGCCGGGTGGTCGCCTGGAGGGCCAGGATGTCCAACGGGTCGGTCCGGTTGGACGGAGGCTCCCAGGCGCCGTGGCTGGCCCGGGGCACCTTGGCGCGGGCGGCGCGACCGAAGGCCGAGCGCTCCGCGGGGGTGGCCTGCCTCATGGGCCCATCATTCCACCCCCACCACCGGACTGCTCCGCGAGGATCAGTCCCTTGTCGCGCCCCTCTTCTGGCGCTGCCGGAGGATGACCACCAGCCGGTCGACCAGTGCACCGAGAAAGGCGGCGATCAGCAGGACCCAGATGAGGCTCACGTTGGCGTTGAAGAAGACGAATCCGACCCGCACGGTCTGGCTGTTGTCGAGCACGAACCCGATGAGGAGGGCCAGGACGACCACGGCCACCACGATCCGGACCACGTCCCGCGGTTCACGTTTGCCGCCCCCCGAAACCTGGCTCGTCCGCCCATCGGATCTGGCCATTGCCTGCTCCTTCCCGTCGGCGGACTCCGAACTCCCCGCTGACCAACTCCGGGGTTCGCTTCAGCGACAGTACCCCGGGGGACCGCCGGGAGCGGTGACCGATCAGGTGAAGAGGAGGGTGGCCTGGTGGGCGAAGCTCAAGATGGGCTCCGGGATGATGCCGAACACCACGCTGAAGGCCACCGAGATGCCGATGACGAGCCAGGTCAGGGTGGGTACGGGTACGGCCCCCCGTTCCGTCACCGACGGGCTCGGCGGGGCGTCGGTGAGGATCTGGAGGCTCGAGACCTCGTCGGAGGTGCCGGATGAACCGACGGAATCCGATGCGCCGGCGGAACCCGACGAACCGACGGAATCCGACGAATCCGATGCACCGACGGAACCGG
>JBEKOI010000191.1:0-7845 GCA_049521915.1 Acidimicrobiales bacterium
GACTACGAGGAGAGCATCGAATCGGCGCTCGGCCTGATCCCGATCCCGTACGAGAAGGCCCTCGACGGCCAGGAGGGCCTGACCACCCAGACCCTCGGGGGCGGGACCAACAAGTCCGACTACACGGGTCCGCGGGGCTACGACGCCGGGGTGCAGGCCTGCTGGACCCCGTGGCACAAGGCCTACCCCCAGATCCCCCAGGGCGCCACCACCGATTACATCGAGCAACAGGGACCCGTCGTCGGGTGGTGTCAGGCCATCACCCTGTTCGCCAAGGCGGCACGCGACGCCGGGGCCGATCTCAACCGACGCACCTTCGTCACCGCCATGTCGAAGATCACCGACTTCCCCGGTACCTCGGCGCCCATCCTCAGCTTCGGCCCCGACAAGCGCTACGGACCGACCGAGTACAAGATCGTGAGGCTGCACAACAACGTCCCACCCTCCTCGCAGTGCCAGCTGACCTCCCAGGGCAAGGCCCAGGGGACCTGCTGGGTCACCGTGAGCCCCTTCGCACCGCTTCCCTCCGGCTGACCCGTCGATGCGCATGTCCACAACATCAGCGGCCCCGGATCACAGGTGCCGTCCCCGATGAACGTCGGGCACGCCACCGATGCCGCCCTCGAGCGGGTTCCCGACCGGATCGCTCTGGTCGTGGACGGCAACGAGTACACCTACCGCCAACTCGAATCCCACATCAGACAGGTGTGCTCGGCGCTGGCCGAATCGGGAGTCGGCCCCGGCGACCGGGTGGCGCTGGTCAATCTGGGGAGCGCCCTGTCGGTGGCCGCCATCTTCGCCGCGGCCCGCCTGGGCGCAGCCACCGCCCAGATGAATGCCTACCTGACCCCGGGCGAGCTCGGACAGCTGGCCGAGCTGGTCGGCGCCCGGGTCGGGGTGGCCGGTACCCAGTTCGCCGACGGGTTGCGGTCGGTCATCGCCGGGCCGGTGCTGACCGAGGAGTCCGTGTTTACCGCCGACGCCGCCGGGCCGGCCGGGTCCGCCGCGGTGGGGGAGGGGGACGACACCGCCCTCGTGCTGTTCACCAGCGGGACCACCGGGCTGCCCAAGCCCATCTCCATCAGCCACGGCGTCGTCGCCGATCGTCTGGCCTTCTATTCGCAGCCCATCGATCCTCAGGCGGACCAGGTCGTCGACATGATGTCGGCCCCCATCTTCCACATCGCCGGGACCCTCGGCCTCTTCATCTCGCTGCACCAGGGCAAGCAGCTGGTCCTGATGCCCAAGTTCGACGCCGGGCTGTGGCTGTCACTGGTCGAGAGGCACCGGGTCACCCAGACGTTCGTCGTGCCGACCATGCTGCGGCGGATCCTCGACCACCCGAGGTTTGCCTCCACCGACCTCAGCTCGCTGCGAGCCCTCAGCTACGGCGCGGCGGCGGCCCCCGTGGACCTGATCCGCCGGGCGGTGGCCGAGCTGCCGGACGTCGACTTCTCGAACACGTTCGGACAGACCGAGACGCTCGGGGCGTACGCGGCCCTCACCCCCGAGGACCATCGACGTGGTGATCGCCTCAGCTCGGTGGGCCGTCCGCTGGCCGGCGTCGACGTCAAGATCGTCGACCCGGTGTCGGGTGAGCCCGTGGCGCCCGGCAGCGTCGGCGAGCTGGTGGTGCGGGCCCGGCAGAACACGACCTCGGAGTGGCTCCACACCGGCGATACCGGGTGGCAGGACGACGAGGGCTACCTCTACCCGTCGGGCAGGCTCTCCGACACCATCAACCGGGGGGGCGAGAAATTCGGGCCGGTGGAGGTGGAAGACGTCCTGCGGACCCACCCGAGCGTTGTCGATGTCGGCGTGGTCGGGGTGCCCGACGTCGAGCTCGGTGAGCGGGTCGGCGCCGTGGTCGTCGTGGCCGAGCCGGTCTCGGCCGAGACGCTCGCCGGCTACTGCGCCTCGCAACTGGCCACGTTCAAGGTCCCCGAGTACCTCCAGTTCGCCGACGAGCTACCGCACAGCGTGCTCGGGAAGCTCAACCGACCGGCCCTTCGCGACCTCCTGCACGACGCACCCGTCATCGACCGCACGCGCTCGTGAGCGGGGCTCCCTGACGCGCAGACGGCCCCCCCGATGGCCGCTACCTGGTCACGACGGTCCGGGACAGGGTGAGCGGGGGCCGTCCAGGTTCACGTCGAACAGGGCGCCGTTGATGCCGTTGGCGTCGTCGGAGGTGCAGAACTCCGCGGTGGTCTCCGGCGAGTACTCCGCGTTGAGCACCGCTTTGTGCCCCTCGTAGCTGGTCAGCTGCCCGCAGGTCCCGTATTGGTTGCACTGCTCGGTGATGATGCCCGAGGCCAGCGGCTGCATGACGCCGGCGAAGCCGTCACCCGTGTCGTCGAGGTCCTTGGCTATCCATCCCAGTCCGAGCGAGTGCATGTAATTGGCCAGGGTGGTCAGATAGGTCTGCTCGTTGGACTCGGTGATGGTGAAGCCGGTCGTGCCCTCGTTGCCGTTGTACGTCTCGTCCAGGTCGGTCTCCACGGCATCGAAACCCTTGTCGGCGCACTGCTGCTTGATCATGGACTCGATGATGCTGACCGCTGACCCGGCGTTGATGTTGATGAAGTTCTCGGAGTAGCCCGACAGCTGGTCGCCCAGATCGCCATCCGACTTGAGCTGGTCGTAGTAGGTGGTTCCGATCCCCTCCTGGGCTGTCGTGTAGTAGTCGCCCGCCGTCCCCACCTCGATGTAGCAGATGACGTGATCGTGTCTGGCGTGCAGGGCGGCCACGGTGGCGGAGGAGTTCTCGATGGCGTCGATGTCGTAGACCACCGGGTCCGGAGCCGCACTTCCGTCCGGCAGCTTGTCGTTGGTGCCCATCTGCGTCGCATTGGTGGTATCCAGTGTGCCGGCGAGATACCACTGCCACGGTAGGTTGCCGGCCGGTGCCACCCACCAGCTGGCTGGGGGTGGGGTCCCCGAGGTGAGGGTGCCGGTCATCACGAGCGACTTGAGACCCCCCGAGGTGGCGCATGCGCTCGGTGCCTTGGCCGGCTTGGTCACCTTGACGCTGGCCGGGCCGGAGAACGAATCCGACGACCGTGTGCCCGCCACCGTGGTGGAATTGAACGTCGCCGGCCGTCCACTCAGCTCACCCTTCCAGTGCAAGGCCAGCGTCGGTGAGGCCCCGGTCAGTGCATCCGTCCTACAGGTGAGGGGGCTCCGCGCGAACGACCCGGTGAACGTGCCGCTGGTGACGGTCACCGAATGGTTGGTGGTGTGGCACTTGGTCAACTTTCCGCCGGTCACCGCCGAAGCGTGGCTGCCGCCGCCGGAATTCTTCAACGCCGGCGAGAACGCCACCGTGGCCGAGAAGGTGCAGGTCACCTGGCCCGTCGTCCGGGAGGAGGTCTTCGGCACCGATGCCGATGCCGATGCCGGACCGGACACGAGGGACGGCACGAGCACGCATCCTCCGAGCACGACCAGCGTGCCGAGGACACGGGCCACCGAAGAGGACCGGAATTTCCCCATGCCAACCCCCCGACTCGGCCCACCGGGATTCCGAACGAGTCGGTGGGCGGCAAGCATCACGATTGTGTCCCTGCCCCGAGCCTAGGGGCCTCCACGGACACCGACCACCCTCGAAGTTGCCCGGCGGCACCCCCGCCCCCGGGTGGACCACCCCTCACCGTGAAGGAAGTGGGAATGGCACCGGATCGAGGCTCGTACGGCATCCGATTCGGTCTCGGGCAGATTTTTTTTCCCGGATGGGAGAAAACGTCTGCAGTGGTCCGACCACTGAGCGTGACAGACCGGAGCGACCCAAGAGCACTCCACGCGTCTGCTGTACCACTGTCGGAATGATCTCTGGTTTCCAAGACGAGTCCTGACCGCTCAAGGTGACGAGACGTTCACTGCACGGATGGCTGACGCACCGCAATCGGTTACCGCGCCGAGGTGTAACGAACGTGGGGATCCCATCGTTACAGATTTCCTTGGCAATTAGCGCGCGCCAGCCCCTACGATAAGCACATGGAGAAAGCGCGAACTGTTATCGAGTTCGATGACAGTCGCTCGGCGGAGTGCCAGTTGTTCGGCAACAAGAAGCATCTGTCGGGTGACGTCTCAACTCACGACGTTTCACCGGTGCTGATGGTCAATCGCGCCCCGGTGCATCGGCATTTTCGATTCATCGACGATCGGTGCTGCTCGGCATCGGAAATCGGCAGGGGCTCGTCGTGGTCGTCTCTCAACTAACGCCGCAACCGACAGACCGACGCTCGCGCACGCTGATCGGGCCCCGCCTCCTCGAGCGAAGCCAGTTCCTGACAGAGCTCGAGGCCATCTTCAACCAGTCCCTCGACGTGCCCAGCCGGTGCATCGCCATCGAAGGACCGTGGGGTTCGGGCCGCACCGCGTTGGTCAACGCCGCCTGCGGCCTGGCCGCCCACGCCGGCTGCCTGGTCCTGCGGGCCAGGGGCGGCGACGTCGAGAAACGGACCCCGTTCGGCGTCCTCCGCAGGTTCGTGGAGTCGGCCGCCACGCACATGAACGGGTCCGATGCACCGTTGGAGCACACGACGGCCATCGAAGCACTGATAAGCACCGCCGACGCGGCGCGTCGGGATCCCAACGAGATCGGTCCGATGTTCTACTCGCTGATCATCGCGCTCCGCGAGATCGGTCCGGTCCTGCTTGCCATCGACGACGCCGATCTGGCTGACCGCGAGACACTGGCCGTCCTGCAATACGTGGTCCGCCGCCTCGAGAGCCAGCAGATCTGGCTCCTGGTGAGTGCCCGACCGCTCCATCCCGGGGTCGGCCTCCGCCCGATCGAGTCACTCCTGACCGAGCCGGAGATCCGCCAGTTCACACTGGAGCCACTGCGCCCCGAGTCCGTCTGGATGATGCTGGCGGCATTTTTCGGTGAGGATCCCGACCCGAGCTTCGTGGCCGCCTGCTACGACGCCACCGGAGGAACGCCGATCTTCCTGAAGGCCCTCCTGTCAGCCCTCGGCCACCGCCGGGTGCAGCCCACCGCCGACATGGCCGGGCTGGTGGAGCGCATACCGTCACCGAAGATCACCCAGTTCGTCCTCAGCCGGCTTGCCCATCTGTCGGTGGCCGCCTCCGATCTGCTGCAGGCCTGTGCCATCCTCGGTGACAAAGCCGATTCCTCAGTGGCGCGGCAACTGGCGAAGATCGATGCCCTGGCCGCCGAGCGAGCGGCCGACGAGGCGGCACAGATGGAGCTGGTCAGGCCCGGGCGGCCCATCACCTTCACCTCGCCCCTCATCCGTTGGGCGATCTACCACGACATCCCGACGGCCAGGCGATCCCAATTCCACGCCCGGGCCGCGCGTCTCCTCGCCGAACACGGGGCCGGTGTGGCCATCACCGCAGAGCATCTGCTGGCCACCGAGCCGGCCGGTGATCTCGAGACGGCGGACAGGCTCCAGCAGATGGGTCGGACCGCGCTGGGGTCCGGCGACGTCGATCTGGCCCTCCGGTGCCTCAACCGTGCGCTGCTGGAGTCGCCGCCTTCCAGTCAGGGAGGCGGCCTGTACCTCGATCTGGCCTCCGCCGAGATCGCACTGCAGCGCCCATCGGCGCTGCTCCACTTCCGGCGAGCCATCCAGCTCGGGGTGGCCGATGACGCGGCGTTGATCCGGGTGGCCATCGGACTCCTGCGGGTTCCGGCCGATGCGCCTCAGCTCAGAACCGAGACGGTCAAGACGGTCCGGGGGCTCAAAGACCGACTCGATGCCATCGATCGCGACCTCCGCATCGAGTTCGAGCTGGCCCTCACCATGGCGTCGAGCCATCCGGCCGAGCGCAGCCACGGCCTCGAGAGGCTGAAAGCGCTCCTGGCCGAGCCGGGCGACAACACGCACGCCATGCCCCAGATGGCCGAGGTCCTCATCGACATCAATGACGCAGCAGCATCTTCGATCTCGTCCGATGAGTTGGCCCGGAGGCTCGAGAAGGTAGTCGGCGTCGATCAGCTGCTCAGTTCCGACCCGATCGTGGACCGGGTCCAGACCATGGCCTGCTTCGGGCTCCTGTGCGCCGATCGGTTCGAATCGGTGGACGACATCCTGCGAGGGGCACGGGAACGGGTCGGTGAACTCGACGGCGTCACATCCGATCGTCGGCTCTCCCTCCTCTCGGCCATTTCACTCCTCTGGCAGGGTTCGCTCACCGAAGCGGAGGAGGAGTGCAGGAGGGGGAACAAGCGCGACGCCCGGCTCGTGAGCGGACGGCGTCGACCGACGATCGGACTCGTCGATGCGCTCGTCGGACAGGGAAAGATCGACGAGGCGGCACGGGTCTCGGACTCGATGGCCATCGACGAAATAGACGACACGATCCTTCGAGGCCTCGCCCGCCTCGAACGAGGCCGGCTCCTGGTGGCCCGTGACCATCAGAACGAAGGGCTCGAGGAGCTCCTCGGAGTTGGCGATGACGCCCTCAGCGCCGGGATCGTCAATCCGGCCCTCAGCCCATGGCGCGCCGACGCAGCCATGGTGCTGGCCGCATTCGGCGAGTGGGACGACGCCGGTCGTCTGGCCGACGAGCACCTCCGGCTGGCTCGGTCCTTCGGCGCCGTGCGCACGATCGGCCTGGGGCTCCGGGCCATGGCGGCAGCGACACCCGACCTCGACGAGAGGACAGCCTGGCTCGTGGAGGCCGCCGATCTGCTCGAGCCCTCAGCGGCCAAGCTCGAGGCGGCCAATGCCCTGGTGGAGCTCGGGACGGTGTTGGTCGAGAGCAAGAAGAAGGAAGAGGCCAGAAGCGTGCTCCGCCGGGGAGCCAATCTGGCCTCCATGTGCGGCGCCCACCAACTGGTGGAGACGGCGGGCATCCAGTTGCGAGCAGCCGGGGCGCGGCCGCGCCGGCTCGGCTACACCGGGCCCGACTCACTGACGCCGGCCGAGCTCCGCGTGGTCCGCTTGGCCGCGACGGGAATGACCAACCAGGGAATCGCGTCCGACCTCTACATCTCGGTCAAGACCGTCGAGGGTCACCTGGCGAAGGCCTACCGGAAACTGGGGGTCGGTTCGCGCCGGAATCTGGCCGTCGCCCTCTCCGGTGACGACGACTTCCTCGACGCATCCTCGCTGTAGGCCGGCACAGGCTCGACCGTCACGGGGTCGACCGTCACGGGGTCGACCGGGCCGCCATCTTCACCGGGGGAAGGTCTGCTCCTGCTCGCCCGTCCAGTACAGGGACGGGATGGAGCCGTAGGGGTTCGCCTGCGCGCCATTGGTCACGTAGATATACCCGACGTTCCGGCTCTTGCTGAGAGCGACGGCGCTGTCCATCTCCTCTTGCGTCGCCGCTCCGTAGACGATGTTCCAGATCCGGTCCGGATCGGCCGGGGCCCAATCCAGAGGCCGATAGGCATCCGACGGAGTGGCGGGATTCCCGCTGTAGTCCCCGTAACTACCCTCGAACGTGACCAGCACATCAGCCGAGTTCCGGTAGCACTGCGGAACCGCGGTCCCCGGGCTGAGAGCGGTCAGTGCTCCGGAGTGGGCTTCTTTCACGTACCGGGTGAGAGATTCGTATTCGTCCGCATACAGGTCGGACGACGGTGTCGGTCCGCACACGTCGGTGCCCTGGTCGAAGAAGACCCCGCCGACGTCTGCTCCGTAGAATCGGTACCAGGCGTTGACGTCCGCCTCGATCTGGGTGGTCCAGGCCCCGAGCCCGGTACCCCCCGATCGTGTCGGGAGTCCGTCGGGATGGCCGGGGATCGGTCTTCCCAGGTAGCCGGTGTCCACATAGCCGAGGACCTTGCTTCCTGCCGCGTGCGCCTTGTGGATCACCGAGGCCCAGGCCGGCTCGGGCAGGGAGCCGGGTCCACTGTCCACATTG
>JBEKOI010000192.1:0-9326 GCA_049521915.1 Acidimicrobiales bacterium
CATTCGGCGATCTCCCCGGTCCGACCAGGCGGAAGACCGGAACCGGCTATGACCACCGCCCGGCCGTCGGAGACGACGCTGCTGCGCATGACACCCACGGTCGAGCCCGAGGTGGCGGAGGCGATGCCGGGGAGCACGAGAACGAGGCCCAGCAACAGGAGTGTGCCACCCGCCAGTCGCGAGATGGTGAAATTCCCCACAGGAATCCTCCCTCGATGGACACCTCGCCGCACGGACGTCCGGTGCAGCTCCGCTCTGGCCCGCCCAGAGGCCGATCAACACTGGTGAGGCTACAAGAAATTGGCGTCCGGTGCCGAGGCGAACCCCCCGACGACGATGGTCAGGCGCTGATCGGCAGGCCGAAGGCCGTGACGATCTCGGTGGCCGGCAACGGCCTCGAGAACAGGAAGCCCTGGGCCAGATCGCAGTCCAGGCTCCTCAGGATCTGCAACTGCTCGGAGGTCTCGACACCCTCGGCGACGACCTCGAGCCCGAGCGCATGAGCAAGATTGATGACGGCGGAGACGATCTCCTCACCCTCCGCGTTCACCCCGAGCGCTTCGACGAACAGCCGATCCACCTTCAAGATGTCCAGCGGGAACCGCTGCAGGTAGCTCAGGGACGAGTAGCCCGTGCCGAAATCGTCGATGGCCAACAACACGCCGATCTCCTTCAGGGCCCGAAGAACCCCGAGCGCGGAGGCTGCGTCCTCCATGAGGGCGCTCTCGGTGATCTCGAGCGTGAGGTGCTCGGGAGGGAGCCCCGTGCGGGTAAGGATCTCCTCGACGGTCTGGACGATGCGGGGGTCGTCGATCTGACGAGCGGACAGATTCACGTCGACGGAGCCCTGCGGCCCTTCGGCTCCGGTGAGGTTCCAGTCGCGGAGCTGATGGCATGCCTGCTCGAGAACCCAGGCTCCGATGGGGATGATGAGGCCGCTCTCCTCGGCCACCGGGATGAAGCGGTACGGGGATACCAGGCCCTGATCGGGATGCTGCCATCGGATGAGAGCTTCGACCCCGACCGTTGTCTCCCCGTCGATCTCGACCACCGGTTGGTAGTGGAGCATGAGCTCGCTGCGCTCGAGGGCCCGGTGCAGCGAATGCTCAGTGGTCATCCGGTCGAGAAGCTCGACACGCATCGACTCACCGAAGGTCTCGACGCTCGATCCCCCTCGCCGTTTGGCCTTGTACATGGCAGCCTCGGCGTTGGAGAGAAGAGTGGCCGCATCCACGATCCCGAAGGTGTTGACGGCCACACCCACCGATGCGTCCAGAAACACCTCGGCACCATCTATCTCGAGCGGTTCTGTCAAAGCCGCCCGGGCCCGCTCGATGAATGCCGACGCGTCGGCGTGGGCCTTGGCGTCGGGACTCTCGAAGAGGGCGAGGAACTCATCACCGCCGAACCGGGCGATGAGCTCACCGTGCCCGGCCGCCCGCTGGAGCCGCTGGGCCACCGAGCCGAGGACCCTGTCACCGGCGTCATGTCCCATGCTGTTGTTGATGGCCTTGAACCGGTCCAGATCCAGGAGCACGACGGCAATCGTGCCCGGAACCCCCCGGGTCCTGGCCGCGGCACCTGTCACCCAGCGGTCGAATTGGACCCGATCGGGAAGACCGGTCTGTGAGTGCCAGCCATCAATCCCGCTCGGTGTTGCTTCGGTGGCGAGGGCCCCTGGGGCCTGGATGAAGCCGGCGACCGATCGGTGCGGCCCGTGACCGATGTCGAACAGAAGCCCAACGGCTACGACCCGGTGGCCCGCACGGTGCACCAATTCGACCTGGGATCGATCACCGACGGCGGCTGATCCTCCCTCTGCGGGAGCACCGACATCCCCGGTGCCGGCTCGAGCCAACCGATGAAAGGGCGAGGCCCCCAGGTCCGGAGGGAGCAGGGTGTCGAGGATCGGCCGCCCGACCACTTCGTCCCTCCGCCAACCGAAGACCTCCTCCGCCCGCGGGTTCCATTCCGTCACCACCCCGCCCACGTCCACCTCGACGAAGGCGTCAGGGCAGAGGGAGACCAGGCGGGACCATCGGTGGCGCCAGAGCGACAGCTCGCCCACCGGGACCTCCGCTACTCCTTCAACCACCATGGTGCTCCCGTCGTGGTCTCGATGAGTCGCCCCGGGATCGATGGGGTCGCAGTACTCCACAGGAATGGCGACGGCGAACCGACCGACCAGGAGTCACCGTCCTGCTCGAACTCCGACACGCTCGGCTGAGCAAGGACGCCGGTGCCACTGGGACGACATGGTAGGCAAAGAACCCTTGCACTTCAAGGATTTGGCCCGCCACCAGGTCATTGCACAGACAGCGTCTGCCGGCGGTCCCTCTTGTCCGTCGCGGAGGATGCGCCGATTTGCCGACCGAACTTCCTTGCCGTGTACCGTGCCTGCGTGGTCGTCGTCACCGGCACAGTGCAAAAGGAGGCATGGGCCCGAAACCTGATGCCGCCGGTCGAACAGGTGCGGCCGGGGTTGTGGTCGATTCCGGTACCGATCCCCAACAATCCGTTGCGGTATGTGCTCGTCTACGCGTTCGAGCTGCGCGGCGGCGGGGTGGGGCTGGTCGATGCCGGATGGAATACCGACGATGCATGGTCCGCTCTGAGCGACGGGTTGGCCACGGCCGGAGGGAGCATCACCGACGTCCGGGCGGTGCTGGTCACCCACATCCACCCCGACCACTACGGACTGGCAGGCCGGGTGCGCGAGGCCTCGGGTGCGTGGATCGGTCTTCATCCGGCCGACGCGGTGATGCTCGAGTCCCGTTACGGCAACACCGACGAGCTCGTGGCCCACATGTTCCGCTTCCTGGCCGATTCGGGAGTGCCCGACGACAAGCTGCCCGACCTGGCGCTGGCATCGATGGCGCTCAAGTCGATGGTGACCATGGCGGAGCCCGATGTCCTGTTCGAGGACGGCGGCGAGATCGAGCTTCCCGGGTGGCCGCTGCGCACCATCTGGACGCCCGGTCACTCCCCCGGCCATGTGTGCTTCTTCAGCGAAGAGCAGAAGCTGCTCATCTCCGGTGACCACGTCCTGCCCCGGATCACACCCAACATCTCGGTCCACGCCCAGCAGGACTCCAACCCCTTGGGCGATTATCTCGAATCCCTCCTGAAGGTCCAGAACCTCGGGACCGAGGAGGTCCTGCCCGCCCACGAGTACCGGTTCTCCGGTCTTCAGGGCCGACTCGAGGAGATCATCACCCACCACGCTGATCGCCTCGACGAGATCGAACACGTCCTCACCGAGCATCCGGGCTCAACGGCCTGGGAGATCACGCTGAGGCTCCACTGGTCACGACCGTGGGACGAGATCCAACCGTTCATGCAACGACAGGCCAACGGCGAGACGCTGGCCCACTGCGTCCTCCTCGAACTGCATCATCGGGTCCGCCGTCAGGGGAAGGAACCGGCCCTGTTCTTCGTCACCGATCGCTGACCACTGTCGCCGTCGCCGGTCACGACAGATGGCGGTCGGGAAGTGGTCGACCGTCGTCCGGGCCGGGTCCCTCGTCCTGCCGGCTGCTTCCGATGGGCCCGGTCTCCGATGGCCCCGTCCCCTCGGCCGTGGTCGCCGTCCGACCGCGCTCACGTCTTTTCACCACCACCCGCACCCCGACGGCGACCACGACGACGGCGCCGACGACGGCGATGGACCACAGGCCGATGGTGGAAAGGATGTGTTGGAAGGAGACGCCGACGACGAACCCGAGCAGGGTGTAGCCGACACCCCAGACCAACCCGCCGCTGGCGTTGTAGAAGAGGAAGACGCGGTAGCGCAGGCCGCTCATTCCGGCCAGACCGGGGATGATGGCCCGGGCAAAGGCCACGAACCGGCCCAAAAAGACAGCCGGGCCCCCGTAGCGCTCGAGCATGGCCATGGTCCGGCGGACCCCGGTCCTGCCCTTCAGCGGGCGCCGCTCGAGCAGCCATGGCCCTGAGTGCTTCCCCACCTCGAAACCGACCGAGTCGCCCACGATGGCGCACACCACCACCACTGCCATCATGGCCTCGAGATCGACCTGGTGCAGCCCGGCCAGGACTCCGCCGACGACGGCTGCGGTCTCCCCGGGGATGAAGAAACCCACCAGCAGGGCGGCCTCGGCAAACACCAGAAATCCCACCAGCGCGTACGCCGCGGTCCCGTGGAAGTGGAGCAACCACCCGGACACCCCGCCGGTGGCGTCGAGATGGGCGGTCACCGCCGTCACCGGGGTCACGTCACCCACCGAACCCAGCACGGGGCCGGCGGCGGCGGTCTGCCCTCAGGACCACCGCGAGAGCGTCACGCTGGTCCACGTCCGCCGCCGGCAGGCGGGACACGTCATCCACCTGTCAAAGGTGCGTCGGGGCAGCCAGGCGCCGACCGGGAATTGGAGGAGCAGGAACTCGACGACACCAACCCGGCTGATCGACCCGCACGTTGAACAGCCGACCGAGATGGGACCACGTCGTGGAAGCGGGTCGGTCGCCGTGGCCGTCGACGTGGCCGGCACCGGCTCCCCGCTGGGAGTGGCTTCGGAGAACAGTGCATGCTTGCCGGCCGGCCGGGCATGGGACCGGGCCGGGGTGGGATGGGTGGAGGCTCCCCTGGCTTGGCCGACCATCGGCTCGGCATCGACGTCGGACACCTCCTGCTGGTCGATGGGCATCCAGTAGAGCGCCCGCTTGCCCAGCGGGTCGGGTCCGTCCGCCATCAGCCAACGGTGCCGGCGGCGACGTTGGTGCCGACCAGCGTGCGTGCCAGCTGGCGATAGGCCATGGCCCCGGGCGAGGTCGGGGCATGCTGGAGGATCGATTTCCCGCGCGCCGGGGCCTCGGCGAACCGGATCGACTTCCGCACCGGAGGCTGGAGCACGGGAATCCCGTAGCGCGCCTCGACCTCTTCGATGATGTGCCGGGAGTGCTTGGTCCGGTCGTCGTACATGGTGGCCACGATGCCCCTGACCGTGAGCTCGCTGTTGGCGAAGGCGCGCACGTCTTCGATGGTCTCGAGCAGCTGACCGACCCCGCGGTGGGACAACGCCTCGCATTGCAAAGGGATCAGGACGTCATTGGCCGCCGTCAAACCGTTGATGGTCAGCACACCGAGCGACGGAGGGCAGTCGATGAGGATGAGGTCGTATTTGACCAGGACGGGCTCGAGGGCGCGCTCGAGCACGTGTTCCCGGCCCGTGCGGGTGAGGAGGTGGACCTCGGACCCCGCCAGGTCGATGGAGGCCGGAACCAGATCGAGAAGGTCGACACCGGGGACCGGGAGCGTCACCTCGGAAATGCTGTCCCGGCGCACGAAGACGTCGTGCAGCGACCGATCCAGGGAGTCGGGGTCGAATCCCAACGAGAAGGTGAGACAGGCCTGTGGGTCGAGATCCACCACCAGGGTGCGTCTCCCGAGCTCGGCCGAAGCCACCCCCAGCGAATGGACGGTGGTCGTCTTGGCGACGCCACCCTTCTGGTTGGCAACGGCCAGCACGTCGGTCACCACCGGAGTCTACGCCCGGCCAAGACGCCCGCCGCCGGGCTCAGAATCCAGCCATTCCCACGATGGGCCGATTGAGCGGCAGACCGCCCATGGAGCCGAAGAACGGTGCCCCGAAGCTGAAGACCCCTCCGTCGGCGGCCGTGAACCGGTAGCCGCTTCCATTCGACGTCTCCGCCATCCCGACGATCGGGGCGTTGAGCCGGATGGCCCCGGTGGACCCGTAGAACGGGGCCCCGCCGAAGGAGAAGATCCCGCCATCGGCGGCCACCTCCCAGTAGCCCCCGGTGTTGGTGTCGCCGACCATCCCGACGATCGGGGCGTTGAGCGGCTCGCCGCCCATCGATCCGTAGAACTGGGCGTTGAAGGAGAAGATCCCGCCATCGGCGGCCACCAGGCGGTAGCCATTGCCCTCGGTGGTGGCGGTCATCCCCACGATGGGCTGGTTGAGGTGCTGGCCCCCCATCGATCCGTAGAAGCGGGCGTCGCCGAAGGCGAAGATGCCGCCGTCCGACGCCACCAGCCAGTAGCCCCCACCGTCGGGGGTCGCCGCCATCCCCACGATCGGTTTGTTGAGGTGGCGTCCCCCCATCGATCCGTAGAAGTGGGCAGCGCCGAAGGCGAAGATGCCGCCGTCGGAGGCCGCCTCCCAGTAGCCGCCCGACACCGGTGCATCGGCGACGGCCACGACCGGGGCATTCAGGTGGATGGCTCCGGTCGATCCGCAGAAGGGGAGGTTGCCGAACGAGAAGATCCCTCCGTCCGATGCGGCCAGGCGGTACCCGGTGAAGGCCGCCGCCGGTACCGAACAGGCCGGCACGGATCCGATGGGGGTGGTCCCTCCGGCGTTGCCGGTCAACTGGGGGTCATGATGGAACATCGGCCATGATCCGGCGCCGACGGCGGCAGCCCCGTCGGATCCGGTGATCTCGTAGTGGTCGATCCTCCCCACCCCCGCCGGGGACCCGGTCGAGACCACGTAGCCGGCCAGGGTGATCCCGATCGACCCGTTGGGGTCGGCCGTCACCAGCGGCGAGTTCTGCAGGCCGAGGTGCGGGCTGAGGTCGGTGATCGTGGCTCCGGTCCTGCCGTCCAGGACGACGGCCCCGTTGACGGTGGGAGCGATCACGTCGTCATAGCCCTGACCCGAGAGATCGGCGGTGACGACCGAACCGATGATCCGACCGATGTTGGCCGCCCTCCAGATGGGCTGGCCGGTGGCCCCGTTCAACACCCACACCGAGCCGGACCGGCCGACACCCTGGTCGGTTCCTTCCACGACCTGAAGTGAGCCGTTTCCTGCCACGTCCGAGAGCACGGGGGAGGAGTAGGTGCTGCCGTCCAGTCTGGCCGACCACTGCAGTTGGCAGCGCCCGTTGTACGCCTTCAGGGTGTCGGTGTCGGAGGCGCCGGGGAAGTATGCGCCCGTGCCGACCACGATGCCGGTGGCTCCGCCCCCGAGGAATCCGCCGACCGCGGGGGACGAATCCACCACCTGGTCGGTATCGGCCCGGCAGATCTGATCTCCCTGCGCGGTGAGGATCCGGAGATGGCCCCCGTCGGTGTAGGTCTGGCCCCGGCCCTGGCCGGCCGACTGATCGCCGCCGACGATGATCTCGTTCTGTCCGGTGCCGTAGAGATCCGCCAAGGCCGCGGTGGAGTGGGTGCTGTCGGAATTGAAGAACGGCCATCCGGTCAGGGGGGCGCCGGTGGCGGCGTCGAGGGCGTAGGAGAACTGACCGAGCGAGCCGGCGACGGCGCCGGTGCCGCCCTGGAGCGCTCCGATACTGACTCCGGCCTCCACCCCGATCAGCGGAGCGGCGTCGGAGGGCGGATTGACGACCGGGGTGAACCACTTCTGCCCACCCGAGGGGCCGTAGGCCGTGTACCCGCCGGTCGTCGGATCTTGGTCATTGCCCGAACCCACCACCACCGTCGACAGACCGGTCGACGGGACGATCGACGGGGTCGAATCGATCGGTCCGCTGGCGTTGGTGGCCGGCCATCCGGCTACCCGTGACCCGTTGGAGAGGTGGTAGGCGTAGAGGAGACCGCGCCGGTCGCCCACCACCACGGACTGTTGACCGTCGAGGTCGGCAGGGATGGGTGACGAAAGGGCGATCGGTTGGCCCTCATCGGGCAGTGTGCCGGTCGACCATGTCTGTTTGAAGCTCGCTGCGGTGATGGCCCTGGGCCCGGCGGTGGCGGCGGGGCCAGGCTCATGACGGTCGACTTCCGCGGGCGACGCAGGGGGCTGGCTCTATGCCGTCAGGATAAACGATCCCACAGCGGGTTGGCGGTCGACCCGTACCCCGAATCCGAGTGGCCGGCGGCACCGACCGGACCGGCCGTGCCGGCTTCGCGCCAGCAATGGGAATAAGTGGAGCCGGGTCGGCTCCCGTCCCGGGACAAGTCCGCCTTACCATGGCGCCATGGCGGAGGTTGGACGGTTCAGAACCTCGAGACTCGTGGCCGGGATGGCCGTCCTGCTCACGATTTCGGCCTGTACCAATGGGGCCACGACGGATTCTTCGGCACCTCCGCCATCGACAGCCCCGGCGACCAGCTCGACCACGGCGGCAACCAGCAGCGCGGCCGTGCTCCCGGTCGGCCCATGCTCCCAATCGTTTGGCGGCCCGAGCACCGGACCGGCATGGGTACCGACTCGACTGGCCGGAGCTGTTCCCCCCGCCGCCGCCCCGCACCTCGAGTTCTATTCGATCGGAACCGAGACCCTCCTCGGCCCTCGGGGATGGTCCTGCGCGCAACTCACCGGCGCCGACGGGTCAGCGGCCATGGACGTCTACCCCCCGGGTCAGCCCAACCCGACGACGGGCGATGCAGAGCCCGCCGTCGGTAGCCAGATCATCTCGGCGACCTTCGACTACACAGGACACGTTCCAGGAGTTGACCTCGCCTGCCCCTACTTTCCAACTGAAGCCTCAAGCGAGGAGCCGTGCCCCGGCCCCGCTCCGACGGGCGAGTTGGTCCGTCGGCTGACTCCCGATGTCGTCACCATCACTGACCCGGCAGGGATCAAGGGCGCTCTCGCCGGATCAGGCGGACCGATCGCCGTGACTGGCGAGATGATCGTTCCTCAGGCTCCGAAGCTCCCCAATGGAGTCAGCATTGCCGAGGCGTCATGCAGCCTGGCCGACTCCGCTCTTTGTCCTTCTATCCTCCAAGACTTCTTGGTACGGCAGTTTCCGGTCCCGACCTATCCGCCTTCCTCTTCGTAGCCGGCCCACCGGCCTCAACGGGCCTTGGACTGGGCCCGGAGACGAAGCATCCCGAGCCAGTCATCAGCTCGGGAGGTTCCCGCTCGGTGCGAGCGGCGCACGACTGCCGGCGCCTTGAGAGCAGCTGGCCTGTCGGGTCAATGAACACCGACATGCCCGGAGGGCCAGAGGGAGTGCCTGGGCGCCGGCCGGAGTGGGCCGCCGCCCCGTTCTGTGGAGCGTGCCCCGTTGGCCCCGCCCCGGCGTCCGCCTCCCTCTCTCCCGCTGTTCAATGCACGGCGCCCCTGCCAGGAGTCGAACCCGGAACCTGATGGGTAGAAACCACCTGCTCTATCCAGTTGAGCTACAGGGGCCAGTACCGCAGGAAGGTCCATGGGAGGCCCGGACCTGCGTCGGTGTGTGCCACACTAGAGGCTCCTTGGTGGCCGTAGCTCAGTTGGCAGAGCGCCGGGATGTGGCCCCGGAGGTCGCGGGTTCGCGCCCCGTCGGTCACCCTCAGGCCTCCCGGGGTGCCGAGCACATCGTGCTCGGCACCCGGGGGTAGGTTGCAGTACAAGCGCCTCTAGCTCAACGGCAGAGCAACGGACTCTTAATCC
>JBEKOI010000193.1:0-7692 GCA_049521915.1 Acidimicrobiales bacterium
AGTGTCGGCAGCCAGGACACCACCGGGCCCATGAACAGGAACGAGCTCGAGGAGCTCGGTTGTCTCGGATTCAGTGCCGACCTGGTCCTGCAGACCTTCTGCCACACCTCGGCCTACCCGAAGGCCGTCGACATCGAGACCCAGCGGACGCTCCCGCGGTTCATGACCGACCGGGGCGGCATCGCGCTCCGGCCCGGGGACGGGATCATCCACAGCTGGCTCAACCGGATGCTGCTGCCCGACCAAGTCGGCACCGGGAGCGACTCCCACACCCGGTTCCCCCTGGGCATCTCGTTCCCCGCCGGTTCAGGACTCGTGGCCTTCGCCGCCGCGGTGGGGGCGATGCCCCTGGAGATGCCCGAATCGGTGCGGGTCCGCTTCACCGGTGCCATCCGACCCGGCATCACGCTCAGGGACCTGGTCCAGGCCATCCCCTACGCGGCCCGGCAGCAGGGACACCTCACGGTGGGCGGCAGCGGGAAGGACGGGCGCAAGAACGTGTTCGCGGGACGGATCATCGAGATCGAAGGACTCGAGGACTTGACTGTGGAGCAGGCCTTCGAGCTCTCGGACTCCACCGCCGAACGGTCGGCGGCCGGTTGCACCATCTCCCTCTCCGAGGGCTCCGTGGCCGCCTACCTGCGCTCCAACATCGTGCTGCTGCGCTCGCTCATCGATGCCGGATACGAGGACGCGCGGTCACTCGAACGGCGGGCCCAGGCCATGGAGCGCTGGCTGGCCGAACCGTCTCTCCTCCGCGCCGACGCCGATGCGAACTACGCCGCGGTCGTCGACATCGAGACGTCAGCCATCACAGAGCCGCTCGTGGCCTGCCCCAACAACCCCGACGACGTCCGGCCCCTTTCGGAGGTCGCCGGACGGCGGATCGACGAGGTGTTCATCGGCTCGTGCATGACCAACATCGGGCACTTCCGGGCCGCGGGGAAGGTGCTCGCCTCCCTGCCCGGCCCCGTCTCCACCCGACTGTGGATCGCCCCACCGACGAGGATGGACGAGGCTCAGTTGCGTTCGGAGGGCTACGACGGCACCTTCGGGGCGGTGGGCGCCCGGACCGAACGACCGGGCTGTTCGCTGTGCATGGGAAACCAGGCCCGGGTACAGGAGGGGTCGACGGTGTTCTCGACGTCCACGCGCAACTTCCCCAACCGGATGGGCCGGGGCGCCGACGTCTTCCTCGGATCGGCGGAACTGGCGGCGGTGGTCGCGGCATCCGGATCGCTTCCCACCGCCGACGAGTACTTCCGCCGGCTCGAATTGATCGACCCCATGAGAGCTGACATCTACCGGTACCTCGAGTTCGACAAGACCCCGACCCCGTTGGCCGTGTGATCCGCCTCCGGCATCCGACCGGACCGGCCGCGCCCGGTACCCTGCCCGCATGTGTCTCCTCGTGTTCGCCTGGAAGACCGAGCCGGGCTTTCCCCTCGTGGTGGCCGCGAACCGTGACGAACGGCTGGATCGTCCGGCGCGTTCGCTCTGCGTGCTCAACGAGCACGACCCGAGGATCCTCGGTGGACGCGACGACCTGGCCGGGGGGACATGGCTGGCGGTCAACGAGCACGGAGTGGTGGCAGGCCTGACCAACCGGCCGTCTCCCGGTGGCAGGGACCCGACGAAGCGCTCGCGGGGCGAGCTTCCCCTGGTGCTCGCGGGCCGGCCGACGGCAGAGGCCGGGGTCCACGACCTGATCCAGAGGGTGCAACCGGACCTGTACAACCCGGCGTGGCTGCTGGTCGGAGATCGCCAGTCGCTCTTCTACCTGGAGCTGACTCCCGACCAACCACCGTCGATCTCCCAACTGTCACCCGGAATCCACGTCCTCGAGAACGTCGGCCTCGGGGAGCCGTCGCCGAAGGTGGCCCGGGTCCACGCGCTCCTGGACGGGGCCGCCTCCCACACCGCGCCGCTGTGGGCACTGCTCCCGTCGGTGCTGGCCGACCACTCGATCCCCCGATCCGCTGACGAAGAGGCCGGGCTGGCGGAAGAGGCCGGGCTGGCGGAAGAGTCCGGGCTGGCGGAAGAGTCCGTGACCCGCTTGCCGGCCACGCTGGCGTCGTGCGTCCACACCGAGGAGTACGGCACCAGGTCCGCGGCCCTGGTGCGGGTGGCGTCAGATCCTGACCGGCGACCGGAGTTGCTGGTGGCCGACGGACCTCCGTGCACTGAGCCTTTCATGGGAGCATCCTTCGACGGATGAGCACCGGTGGTGGTCGCACCTCCGATCCGTGCGCAGAGCTCGACGGTGGAACTCCCCCTCTATTCGGCGAGCTCGAGGCTCCGGCGCCCTTGAGGAGCGGTGAAGATGCCGATCGGCTGGGGCACCTCAGGGCGTCCCGTCAATCGGGAATCTGCGTTGACAGGCAGAACGGATGCCCGGCGGGGTCGAGCATCACGCGGTACCTGTCCGGTGCCGGCTGTTGGTCCGTGCGCACCGCCCCGAGCCTCACCGCCTCGGCCTCGGCCGCATCGAGATCCGTCACGGCCAGATCGAGGTGCATCTGCTTCGGGATATCACCCCCGGGCCACGTGGGTGCTCGATAATCGGGGATGTGGACGGCTGAGATCCACCCCCGGTCGGTCTTGACGGCCACGAAGTGATCGCTGGTGAAGGCCACGTCGCCCTCGAGCATCGAGGCCCAGAACGTAGCCAGTGCGAGTGGATCGTTGCAGTCCAAGGACACCGATCCGAGGCGGGCGACGGCCATGGCCTGAACCCTACTGCTCCATCACACGGGCCGACCCTCTTCGCTTCGGCCTGACCGCGAACGCCGCACCCGGTCGATCCACCGTCCGCTCAGCGTCTCTGGACGATCCCCCGGACGTACGCGGCCTGGCCCACGTGCTGAAGGTCGTCGGCGATGATGCTCACCAGGCGGACGCTCATCGTCACCGGGGGATCCCAACGCTCGTCCACCACCCGGGACAGGTCGGGCTCGAGGACCGAGCCGAGGAATCGGAGTGTCCGTTCGTGAACGGCTTCGAAGTAGCCCAGCAGCATGTTGGCGTCGGCAGTAACCGCCGCCACCGCCTCGGGGTCGTGGCCGTACCCGGTGTCCGCGATGTCGAGGGACAGTCCGAACCGGTCCGCCCATCCGCCCGCCGTCCACACCTGCTCGCTCCCATAGAGACCGGCCACGTGGTCATCTTGTATCCGGGTCAGATGCCACACGAGCCAGGCGATCGAATTGGACTCGCTATCAGGCCGAAAGGCCAGCTCCTCCGGGGAAAGGCCGCTCACGGCGGGATAGACCGCATCGCGAATCCTCTGAAAGGAATCCACCAACAGGTCGGTGCTGGTCATCGTGTCCTCCTCTGCCCGGCATGTCAGGTCGTCCGCGGCATGCCAGACCTGCCCGGCATGTCAGGGTGCTCCCGGGTCGCTCCCACGCCGCTCCTCCGAGGGCATGGACCCCGGAGCCTAATGGGAAGCCGCCGAGCCACCCACGGGCCCCGGGGACCGGGCCTGGAGCCAAGCGGCCGGCCCACCGGCAGCCGGAATTGGCGCCGTGCGTGCCCGTGGCCCGGGGCGGCTCGGGGGCGGCTCGGGGGCGGCTCGGGGGCGGGATCGATTTGCCCGGCCCGACCGGCGTTATTAGCGTTGGCTCCGTTGGCGATGATTGGATCGGCGGTCTGACCACGGTTCCGAGGTCGGTGAGATGGAACTACCGAAGCCTGACATGAGCTGCCCGAAGTGCATGTCCCGCGAGTCTCCGATCCTTGTCGTCTGGGGGACGGGCATTGTCAGCGGGGAGCTGAATCTGCAGTGCCGGACGTGCCGGCACCAGTGGTCGGCCGAGCCGATGGACGATCGTCAGGCGTCGTGACCGCGTCGGGCATCGTGACCGAGCCAGGCGTCGTGACCGCGTCGGGCATCGTGACGGCGCCTCACCTCGTGACCGTGCGTCTTCGCTTCTGTCCCTCGCTCTTGCCCGGGCGAACCCGAGCGCATTCGCTGACCGCCGTCACTCTGCCGGTTCCATCCCGAATCGGGCCATGAGAGCCCGCTCCTCGTCAGGGGAGGGCGGCTCGCCCCGGTTCCACAGATCGTGGAGTCCGGCGAAATAGGCATCCATGGCCGGCGCGTGGATGACCAGTAACCGGGCCTCGGCCTCGCCGGCGTTGCCGAACGTGTGGGCGGTGCCGCGCGGCACCAGCAGGAACTCGTCAGGCCCGAGGGTCAGCGCTTCCCCTTCCACGACGACAGACACCAGCCCCTCGAGCACGAAGTACCCCTCCGAGCAGTTGGTGTGCCGGTGCGCCGGGGGCCGACGACCGCCCGGAGGAAGCGTTCGTTCCATGAGCGAGAAATCGCCGTCGTCGCGCTCGGCCAGGGCCTTGAAGAACATCACGCTGCCGCGAGCGTTGTAGATCCTCTCCCCTTCTCCGCGCCCCACCACCCTGATCTCCACGGTCGAACCTCCTCGCCGAGATGGTAGACCGGACTACTCGCAGTCGGCGCAGTGTCCGGTGACATCCAGCGCATGTGAGGCCGGCCGGAACCCCTGCTGGGCCGCGAGCTCGTGCACCATCTTGGCCACGGTCCGCTCGAAGGCCGGTGTCGGGGTGACATCGATGACCCGGCCGCAGATCGTACAGAGCAGATGGTGGTGGTGCTCGGTGAGATCCTCGGCCAACTCGAAGCGGGCGAACTCGTCCTTGGCCGCGATCCGCCGCACCACCCCAGCACCCTGGAGATCGACCAGGTGGCGGTAGGCCGAGCTCCTCGGAACCTCGGGAAGTCGTGAGGCGATGTCGGAGATGCTCACCGGATGGCCGACCCTGGCCAGCAATTCGACGATGGCCCGCCGCCCGGCCGTGTAGCGAAGATCAACCCGACGGAGCCTGACCTCGACGAGCTCGTGCAGATCGGTGTCGGTGGGGAGCGGCGGCAACGGCCTCTCTCCTCTCGATCTCATCGCTTGCTCCTTCTCCGGGCTCATGCCACCGGCGGGCTTGGTTGTCTCACTTGTAATGAGACTCAGTCTCATTCTAATCTACCATCGTGAGCAAGCACGGCCGGTCGAACATGGTCGGGCGCGGGTCGCAGGTACTGGTGCGGTTCGCCGCCGTAGTCGGCGTCGCCGCGCTGGGTGCCGGGTGCACGGCCGGAGCCTCGGGGAACAGCTCGACCACCGGCGTCATCAATGCGGTCGGCGCCGAGAGCCAGTACGCCAATGTGCTCAGTCAGATCGGAGGCCGCTACGTCCACGTGTCGTCCATCCTCGACAACCCCAACACCGACCCGCACACCTTCGAGGCCAGCACCAGCGTGGCCGAGGAGGTGGCCGGAGCCGATCTCGTCGTTCAGAACGGGATCGGGTACGACGAGTTCATGGACAAGATCGAAGCTGCCTCCCCGAACCCGGCCCGGAAGGTGATCGTGGCCCAACACGTCCTCGGCCTGCCGGACAGCACGCCCAACCCGCACCTGTGGTACGAACCGAAGACCATGCCGGCGGTGGCCAAGGTGATGGCGTCGGACCTCGCCGGGCTCGACCCCGGCCACCGGGCGTACTTCCAGGCCAGGCTCCGGGCGTTCGACTCCTCTCTCGCACCCTGGTTGCACGCCATCTCGGCGTTCAGGCACCGCTACGCCGGAACTCCGGTGGCCACCACCGAGCCGGTGGCCGACTACCTGCTCCAAGCCATGGGCATGAAGGACGTGACACCGTTCGCCTTCCAGGCCGACATCATGAACGGAGTGGATCCGGCCCCCGAGGACATCACGGTGGAGGACGGGTTCTTCACGAGACATCAGGTCAGGGTCTTCTGCTACAACGAACAGGTGGTCGACTCCTTGACCGCGTCGATCAAGCAGAGCGCGCAATCGGCCGGCGTGCCGGTCGTCGGGGTCTACGAAACGATGCCGGCACCCGGCTACGACTACCAGTCCTGGATGGTGGCGGAGGTTGCCGCCATCGAGGCCGCCGTGGCCCATCGAACCTCGACGGAGCACCTGTGACCGAGGTTCCCGTTCCCGTTCCCGTTCTCAGCGTCGACAAGGTGGGAATCAGCTTCTCGGGCCGCACCATCTTGGACGACGTCTCGTTCGACGTCCACCAAGGTGAGTTCACCGGGCTCATCGGGTCCAACGGGGTGGGCAAGACCACGTTGCTGCGGATCATCCTCGGGCTCCAGCGACCGGACTCGGGAGAGGTGCGGGTGCTCGGAGCTCCACTGTCGCGGCACCGGCGCTCGCTGGGCTACGTCCCGCAGAAGGTGGCCCTCGACCCGGACATACCGGTCCGGGCCCGGGACCTGGTCGCGCTCGGGCTGGACGGCCACCGGTTCGGTTTCGGCCGGCGCTCGGCGCACCAGCGCCAGCTGGTGGAGGAGATGCTCCGCAGCGTCGACGCCGGGCAGTTCGCCGACAGCAGGGTCGGGAGTCTCTCGGGGGGCGAGCAGCAGCGGGTGCTGATCGCCCACGCCCTCATCAGCCGGCCGAAGCTGCTCCTCCTCGACGAGCCGCTGGCCAACCTCGACCCCAGGAGCGTGCAGGAGGTGGTCAGCCTGCTCCACCGGGTGGCGACCGATCACGACGTGGCCATCCTCCTCTCGGCCCATGAGATGAACGCCCTGCTCCCGGTGATGGACCGGATCGTCTACGTGGCCGACGGCCGGGCCGCGAGCGGGACGACCGAAGAGGTCGTGCGGTCCGAGGTCCTCAGCAAGCTCTACGGGCACCACGTCGACGTGCTGAAGCTCCATGGCCGGGTACTCGTGGTGTCGGAGCCCGGCGCCGAGGCCGGTGACATCCCCGACCATCCGACCCTGACTCTCTCCTGAGCGGTGCACGTCCTGTTCGAGCCCGGGTTCTTCTCGAGCGGACCGGTCCACACCGCGGCCGCCATCGGTGCGGTGACCGCCATCTGCTCCGCCATCGTGGGTGTCTACACCGTGGTCCGAAGCCAATCGTTCGCCGGCCACGCACTGACCGACCTGGCCACGACCGGGGGCTCAGGCGCCTTCTACTTCGGCTTCAGTCCCCTCGTCGGCTTCATCGGGGGCGGGGTGATCGGTGGCGGTGCCATGGATCTCATCGGCGTGCAGCGGGTCAGGAGCCGCGATCTGGCCACCGGTATCGTGCTCGGCGCCGCCACCGGCCTGGCTGCGCTGTTCCTCTACCTCGATACGACCAAGAGCGCGACGACCGGGGCCACGCAACAGATCCTCTTCGGATCGATCTTCACCATCGCCTCATCCACGGTTCCGGTCGTCATCGGCCTCAGCGCCGCCACCGTCGCCCTGGTCGCCGTCATCCACCGCCCGCTGCTCCTGAGCTCGCTCAGCCCGGAGTTGGCGTCCGCCCGGGGAATCGGTCTGCGCCGCATCGGTCTGCTGTTCATGCTCGCCCTGGCCGTGTCGGTCGGCCTGTCCTCCATCGCCATCGGGACGATTCTCTCCACCGCGCTCCTCATCGGTCCGGCGGCCACCGCACTGCGGGTGACCAGGAGCATCGGTACGGCGATGGTCGTCGCCTGCGGGCTCGGCCTCTTGGCCACGTTGCTCGGCATCCTCTTGGCCTACGACAGCGACTACTGGGTCCCGTCCAGCCAGGGGCTGCCCGTCAGCTTCTTCGTGGTCTCCGTCATCTTCCTCCTCTATCTGGCGTCCGGCCTGCCCATGGTCCGCCGGCACCCGGGGCACAAGGGCAGCCGGGGACGCCCGGAC
>JBEKOI010000194.1:0-7685 GCA_049521915.1 Acidimicrobiales bacterium
GGCTACATCCCGAGTTCGATCGGCGACGAACACAGGCCATGACGTTCGACATGACGACCTACCGGCGGCTCTCGGAGAAGCTCGAGTTCGACGACATCGACTTCAGTGCCTTCCACCGACGACCACTGGGTCCCGAGGCACTTCGCTGCCTTCGCTCCATGCACGACGTGGAGAACCACACCATCTGCTACCTGCGTGACGTCCTCGTGACGCGGGCCCACCGCGACCCCGAGGTGACATCGTTCCTCACCCTGTGGAACTACGAGGAATTCTGGCACGGGGAGGCCATCGCCGAGGTGCTCGAGGCACACGACGAGTGCGCCGGCAGCGGGAGGATCGCCGCCCTCCGCCAACGCCTGCCCAGGCGAGAGGCGTGGAAGCCCCTGACCTTCCAGCTCGGCTCGGCGCTCACGCCGCACCTCACCGCCGTGCACATGACCTGGGGAGCGGTCAACGAGTGGACCACCCAGGCCGCCTACGCCCGGCTGGCCAAGCTGGCCGATCATCCCACGCTGACCGTGCTGCTCCGCCGGGTCATGAGGCAAGAGGGCCGGCACATCGACTTCTACGCCGCTCAGGCCAGGTCCCGCCTGGCCCACAGCCGCGCCGCCCAGCGGCTCACCCGGTGGGCCCTCCGGCACTTCTGGGCCCCGGTGGGCAGCGGGGTGATCCCCGACCAGGAGGTCGACTTCCTCCGCTCCTATCTGTTCGGCGACGACGACGGGCTGTCGGTGGCCGACCGCATCGACCGCCGGGTGGACCGGCTGCCCGGGCTCGGAGGCCTCAACCTGCTGCGCGGGGCCGTCTCCGCCGCCGCGTGATCGGGCCGCCGAACGGTGCGCCGTCGGGCCGGCGAAACGAAACCCGACCGACCCGATAAACTAAATGGGTGTTCAGCTTCCCGAACCCGGTCAACGAGTACGCAGCCAGAACGGTGGCCGCCGGCGTCCTGATCATGTGCGTGGCCGCGGTGGCCTTCCAGCAACCCTGGATCCTCATCCCCCTGGCCTACGGCTTTTGGGCCCGGGTCCTGACCGGGCCCACCCTGAGCCCCCTCGGCCAGCTGGCCACCCGCGTGGTCGCACCGCGACTGGGCGGAGAGCCCCGCCTGGTGCCCGGTCCGCCCAAACGGTTCGCCCAGGGCATCGGGGTCGCGTTCTCCACGACGGCGCTGGTGCTCTGGTACGGCTTCGGACTGGGTACGGCTGCTTGGGTCGTGGTGTCCCTGCTGGCCGTGGCGGCATTCCTCGAATCGGCGCTCGGCATCTGCCTCGGGTGCATCGTCTTCGGCTTCCTGATGAGGGTGGGTGTGATTCCCGAAGAGGTGTGCGAAGCCTGTGCCGACATCTCGCTCCGCCATCCGAAGGCCGCCTCGGGCCAGGCGACCTGAGCGGGCCCGGACCAGCTGGCCCGGTCAGCGGGTCCGGTCAGCGGGGTAGGACAACGCGGCCGGTCAGGTGAGCACGGCCGGACAGCCGGGGCAGTTCAGGACAGCCGGGGAAGCAGGCGGGCACAGAGACCGGCCAGCTCCACGACGCATGCGGAGTAGATCTCGTCCTCGCCGCCGGCCGGGTCGGCCACGTCCTCCCACGATTCGACGGGGAGCGAGGCCAGACCGAGCGACGCGATCCGCTCGGCCAGGGACGGGGGGCCGGCCGGCAGGTCGCGACACAATCGCTTGATCGAGGCGGTCCTCGACGCGGCGGAGGGGTAACGGCGGCGGACATAGGAGACATGCTCGCCGGCCATGGCCAGGATGAGGTCGGCGTCCTCGACGTCCATGTCGGTGAGCTGGTGGCTCCGGTGCCCGTCGGCACGGAGTCCCAGCGAAGCCAGGGCGTCCCTGGTCCTCCTGCTCATCGGCTGCCCTTCGACCACGTGGGTCCCGGCTGTCACGATGGTCACAGGTCCGGGCTCGAGCATGACCCCGGCCATGACGGAGCGGGCCGCGTTGCCCGTGCACAACGTGAGCAGCCGGACCGGGCGCACCACCGGGCCCGGTCCTCCCACCTCGTCGGCCGTCACCGGCGAGCGGGAGCCCGGCATCGTCGTCGGCGACTAGTTGATGTGGACGCCGGAGATGGCCCGGCTGATGATCAGGCGCTGGATCTCGCTGGTCCCCTCGAAGATGGTGTAGATCTTCGAATCACGGTGCCAACGCTCGACGGGATGGTCGCGGATGTAGCCGTAGCCGCCCATGATCTGGATGGCCTCCTCGGTGACGTGGACCGCGGTCTCACCGGCGTACAGCTTGGACATCGATCCTTCACCCGAGGTGAACTCCTTGCCGTTCCGACCCATCCACGAAGCCCGCCAGATGAGCAGGCGGGAGGCGTCGATGCGGGTCTTCATGTCGGCCAGCTTGAAGGCGATGGCCTGGTTTTCGATGATGGCCCGACCGAACGCCTTGCGCTGCTTGGCATAGTCGAGCGAGTACTCGTAGGCGGCGCGGGCGATTCCGAGGGCCTGGGCACCGACCGTCGGGCGCGAGGCCTCGAACGTCTTCATGGCCGCCTGGCTGGTCGAGCGCTTGCCCTCCCGGGCCCGGGCCAGCTTCTCGTCGAGCTTGTCCTTCCCCCCGAGCAGGCAGTGGCCCGGCACCCGGACCTCGTCGAGTATGACTTCGGCGGTGTGGGAGGCCCGGATCCCCATCTTCTTGAACTTCTGCCCCTGAGAGAGTCCGGGGGTCTTCGGGGGGACGATGAAGCTGGCTTGTCCGCGTGATCCGAGCTCGGGGACGACCGAGGCCACCACCACGTGGATGTCGGCCATGCCGCCGTTGGTGATCCAGGTCTTCGTCCCGTTGAGGACCCACTCGTCCTTGCTCTCGTCGTAGACGGCCCGGGTGCGCAGCGACGACACATCCGAGCCGGCGTCGGCCTCGGAGACGGCGAAGGCGGCCGTCTGGATCTTGTCGGGGGTACCGAAGCACTGCGGGCCCCACTCCATGAGCTGCTCCGGCGTGCCGTTGCTGGCGATCCCGGCCAGGCCCAGGGTGCTCCCGAAGATGGCCAGGGCGATGCCGGCATCGCCCCAGGACATCTCCTCGTTGGCGATGGGCAGCAGCAATCCGGTGTCGTCGGAGAAGCACTGGATGATGAAGTCGAACGAGTAGAGGCCGATCCGGGCCGCCTCCTCGATGATGGGCCACGGGGTCTCCTCCCGCTCGTCCCATTCGTGTCCGGCCGGGCGGATGACGTTCTCTGCGAAATCGTGCACCCACTTTTGGATCTGGAGTTGATCCTCGTTCAGGTCAAGTGAGAATTCAGCCATGGTTGCCTGCTCCGTTCCGGCCCTGTACGGGCCTCCACCCCTTAGTTACTACATAGTAACCTCGAAACGGAGACAGCGCCACCACCACTGGCGGTACGGCACCACTGGCGGTACGGCACCACTGGCGGTACGGCGCCGGAAGTTCGGCCCGGCGGACGCGCACCGACCTTGGCCGACCGGGTGCGGGAAGGCACCGCCGCGGCTCAGATGCGAGGGGCCGCCGGGCCCTCGGGGAGGGAAGCCGGTTCTACGCGGGTTGGGCCAGGCGCACGTCCACGGCCTGGAGCCCCTTGGGCCCTTCCTGCAGCTCGAACTCGACAGCCTGACCCTCTTCGAGCGAGCGGAATCCGTTCATCTGGATGGCGGTGTGATGCACGAACACATCGGCCCCACCATCCGGTTGTGAAATGAAGCCGAAGCCCTTTTCTGCGTTGAACCACTTGACTGTTCCGGAAGCCACGGTGGCATTCCCCTTTCCTCCACACGTGCAGTGCGCAGGCAGTCGCCGACGGGAGACTGGGCTCCGACCCCTGCCTGCGAGCGGGTCTTCGGACCACCTACCCAAGGTGACTTCCTGCCCGTCAAACGCTAGCAGTCCTCTGCTCCGGATCAACAGCCAACGGGCCTCTCGGACCCCTGTTCACACGGCGTTCATTGACGGCGGATCCGGGTCCCGTCGGGGCCGTCCTCGACCACCCACCCCGCCTCCTCGAGCTCGGCCCGGAGCGCGTCGGCCCGGGCCCAGTCACGTTCGGCGCGGGCCTGGTCACGCAGACGGACGAGCTCGGCGGTGGCGGGGTCCGCCTCGCCCCCGGATCCGCCCCGCAGGGCCAGGCCCAGCGCGGCGCAGAGCAACGCGGCGGTGGTGGCCGACCGACCGGCGCCCGCCATGTCGCCGGCATCGGCCGCGGCGTTGGCCCGTCGCACGAGATCGAAGACCCCGGCCAGGGCCCCCGGGGTGTCGAGGTCATCGTCCATGCGCTCCCGGAACCGGGTGATCGCCACCGAATCCACTCCGTCCCCGCCGGCACCCCCGTTCCCGTCGGCATCCCCGTCCCGGCCGTCGCGGCACGGGTCCACCACCGGACCGAAGGCCAGCGGGTCGGCCAGCTCGAACCGCCGGGCCAGCTCGTCCAGCCGGGCCAGCCCGGCCTCGGCGTCGGCCACCGTGTCCGGGGTCACCTCGATCGGCCTCCGGTAGTGGGACCGGAGCACGAGCAGCCGGTAGGCGCGGGCGTCGCTCCGATCGAGCAGGTCGGAGAGCGAGGTGAAGTTCCCGAGCGACTTGGACATCTTCTCGCCGTCGACGGTGACCCAGCCGTTGTGCACCCAGTGTCGGGCGAACTCCCGTCCTGCGGCCACGGCCTGGGCCCGCTCGTTCTCGTGGTGGGGGAAGATGAGGTCGATGGCTCCGCCGTGTAGGTCGAACCCGTCGCCCAACAGGTCGAGGGACATGACCACGCACTCGGTGTGCCACCCGGGCCGGCCCGGCCCCCACGGCGACTCCCAGGTCGGTTCGCCGGGCTTGGCCTTCTTCCACAGCACGAAGTCGAGGGGCGAACGCTTCTGTTCGTCGGCTTCGACCCGGGCCCCCGAGCGCAGCGAGTCGAGGGACTGGTGGGCGAGCAGGCCGTAGCCGGGCACGTCCATGACTGACAGGTACACGCCGTCGCCCGTCTCGTAGGCCACCCCCCGGGCCATCAGATCGGCCACCAGGCTGACCATCCGCTCCACGTAGGCGGTGGCGTGGGGGGTCTCGTCGGGGCGGAGGACCCCGAGCGCGTCCATGGCCTCCCACCAGACCGCCTCGTAGGTGGCGGTGAGCTCCGACTCGCGGATCCCCCGCTCGGCCGCCCGCTCGATGATCTTGTCCTCGATGTCGGTGATGTTGGAGACATAGGTCACCGCGAGACCGGTGAAGAGCAGATAGCGGCGGAGCACGTCGAACACCAGGGAGAACCGGCCGTGCCCCAGATGTGGTGCGTCGTAGACGGTCGGGCCGCACACGTAGAGCGAGACCTCCCCCGGCTGCCGGAGCCGGAGCGGAGTCACCTCGCCGGTGGCGGTGTCATGGAGCCGGAGCACGCAGGGTACGGTAACCCGATCATGGCCAGCGACGCGAACCGACCGACGGCCACTCCGGTCGCACCCTCGGGAATCCCCGACAGGCCCGGGTTGGAGGGACTGGAGTCGAAGTGGTCGGCCCGGTGGGAGGAGGAAGGCATCTACGCCTTCGACCGCACCGCCACCCGTTCCGAGGTCTTCTCCATCGACACCCCGCCGCCCACCGTGTCCGGATCGCTCCACATCGGCCACGTCTTCTCGTATACCCACACCGACACCGTGGCCCGCTTCCAGCGCATGCGGGGCCGCGCCGTGTTCTACCCCATGGGATGGGACGACAACGGGCTGCCGACCGAGCGGAGGGTGCAGAACTACTTCGGTGTCCGCTGCGACCCGGGCCTTCCCTTCGATCCGGAGTTCGAGCCACCGGCCAAGCCGGGCAAGGAACCCATCTCCATCTCGCGTCCCAACTTCGTGGCCCTGTGCCACCGGCTGACCGCGGAGGACGAGCAGGTCTTCGAGCGCCTGTGGCGCTCGCTCGGACTGTCGGTGGACTGGTCCCACACCTATGCCACCATCTCCCAACAGGCACAGCGGGTCTCCCAGCGCGGCTTCCTCCGCCTGGCCCGGCGCGGCGAGGTGGCCCAGCACACCGCCCCGACCCTGTGGGACGTCGACTTCCGGACCGCGGTGGCCCAGGCCGAGCTCGAGGACCGGGAGATCCCGGGCGCGTACCACCGATTGCGGTTCCCGCGGGCCGGCCACGACGGGGCCGTCGACATCGAGACCACCCGGCCCGAGCTGCTGGCCGCCTGCGTGGCCCTGGTGGCCCATCCCGAGGACGACCGGTACCGGGACCTGTTCGGGACCGAGGTGGTCACACCGCTCTTCGGTGCCCGGGTCGCGGTGGTGCCCCACGAGCTGGCCGACCCCGAGAAGGGGTCGGGCATCGCCATGGTGTGCACCTTCGGCGACACCACCGACGTGGTCTGGTGGCGGGAGCTCTCGCTCCCCACCCGGACCATCGTGGGGCGGGACGGTCGCCTCCTCCCGGTCACCTGGGGGTCGGAGGGATGGGAGACCGACGACCCCGAGGGCGCGGCCTCCGCGTATGCAGAGCTGGCCGGCCGCACCGTCAAGCAGGCCCAGGCCCGGATCGTCGAGCTCCTGCAGGAAGCCGGCGCCCTCATCGGGGCCCCGAGCCCGATCACCCACCCGGTCAAGTTCTACGAGAAGGGCGACCGACCCCTCGAGATCGTCTCGTCCCGCCAGTGGTTCGTCCAGACCCTGCCGCTCCGCGACCGCCTCCTGGCCCGGGGCGACGAGCTCCGGTGGCACCCGCCCTACATGGCCCACCGCTACCGGGCCTGGGTGGAGGGGCTCAACGGCGACTGGAACATCAGCCGGCAGCGGTTCTTCGGGGTTCCCTTTCCGGTCTGGTACCCGGTGGATGAAGCCGGCGAGGCCGTCTTCGACCGCCCGCTCTTCGCCGACGAGGACCGGCTCCCGGTCGACCCGTCGACCGACAACCCCGACGGGTATGTCGACGATCAGCGCGGGCAGCCGGGGGGGTTCGTCGGCGATCCCGACGTGATGGACACGTGGGCCACCTCCTCGCTCACCCCGCAGATCGCCGGCGGATGGGAGGACGATCCCGATCTGTTCGGCCGCGTCTTCCCCATGGACCTCCGGCCCCAGGCCCACGAGATCATCCGCACCTGGCTGTTCGCCACCATCGTCCGCTCCGAGCTCGAGCACGCGGCACTGCCATGGTCGGACGCGGCCATCTCCGGGTGGGTGCTCGACCCCGACCACAAGAAGATCTCCAAGTCGAAGGGGAACGTGGTCACCCCGCTCCCGCTCATCGAGAAGCACGGGGCGGACGCCCTCCGGTACTGGGCCGCGGGTGGGCGACCGGGCACCGACACCGCGGTGGACGAGGGTCAGATGAAGGTCGGCCGGCGGCTGGCCATCAAGGTGCTCAATGCCTCGCGATTCGCCCTCGGACGGATCGCCGCCGAGGACGGGACGGTCGCCGTCCCGCCGGTCGAGTCGGTGACCAGCCCCATCGACCGGGCCATGCTGACCCGGTTGGCCTCGGTGGTCGACGAGGCCACGACCGCCTTCGAGGGGTACGACTACGCCCGGGCCCTCGAACGGACCGAGGCCTTCTTCTGGTCCTTCTGCGACGACTATCTCGAGCTGGTCAAGAGCCGCGCCTACGGCCAGCCGGGTGGCACCGGGGCTGGTGCCGGGGCTGGTGCCGAGGCTGGTGCCGGGGCCTCGGCGGGGACGGTCTCGGCCCGTGCCGCCCTGGCCGTCGCCCTGTCGGTGCTGTTGCGCCTGCT
>JBEKOI010000195.1:0-7674 GCA_049521915.1 Acidimicrobiales bacterium
GCACGGACGGGTACAGCAGTGGTGGTCGGGACACGGGCCGCGGCGTGGGCTCCCATCGAAAGGCTCGTTGCCGCTGTCGTGCTCGACGCCCATGACGAGGCCTACCGCGAGGAGCGGTCTCCGACCTGGTCGGCCGTCGATGTGACGATGGAGCGCGGCCGCCGCGACCAGGCTCCGGTGGTCCTGGTCACGCCGTGCCCACCGGTGGCCATGACCGAAGGGAGACAGCTGGTCACGACGACGAGACCCCTCGAGAGGCGGGGATGGCCGACGGTCGAGGTGGTCGACCGGACCGCGGACGACCCCCGCACCGGGCTTTTCTCGGAGCGGCTGGTCCAGCTGGTGCGTTCGGAGCTCGATAGGGCCGACGGCCGGGTGGTGTGCATCCTCAACCGGACCGGTCGCATCCGGCTGCTGGCCTGTGCCCGCTGTGGAGCGCTGGTCCGCTGTACTCGCTGCGGAGGAGCGATGGCGCAGCCGGAGGTGGCCGGGGGTCTGCAGTGCCGTCGCTGCAGCGAGACCCGCCCGGGGGTGTGCGCGGTCTGCGACTCGAACCGCCTGAAGTCGCTCCGCATCGGGGTCAGCCGGGCCGCCGAGGAGCTCTCGGCCCTCGCCGGCGTCGACGCGGTGGAGATCACCGGCAGTGCCTCGCCGGGGGACGGGGACGGGTCGCGGCTGGTGGTCGGCACCGAGGCGGCGCTTCACCGGGTGAACCGGGCCGGCGTCGTGGCCTTCTTGGACATCGACCAGCATCTGCTGGCTCCCCGTTTCGGGGCCGGCGAGGAGACGCTGGCCCTCCTGGCCAGAGCGGCCCGGCTGGTCGGCACCCACGAGTCGGGCGGACGGGTGCAGGTGCAGACCCGGATCCCCGATCACGAGGTGCTGCGAGCGGCGGTCCACGCCGATCCCACCCTCCTGGCCCTCCCGGAGCGTGGGCTGCGCCTGTCCCTCGGACTCCCGCCGTTCGGAGCCCTGGCCCTGCTCCGCGGCCCCGGCGCCGTCGCCTACGCCGAAGGTCTGCAGGCCGCGGGCGATGTGACCGTGTCGTCGATGGACCCCGAACGCTGGTTGGTCAGGGCTCCTGACCACACCGTCCTGTGCGATGCGCTGGCCGCCGTGCCCCGCCCCGCCGACCGGTTGCGGGTGGAGGTCGATCCCACCGACACCTGAGGACATGGGCCATCGCGCCCTCTGGACGCCTCCGGTGGGATCTGGGGTGCGGCGCCCTCGTCCCCTCGCCCAGCCCATACAATATGGGCATGTCCTCGTACGCCGTCCGCGTCTATGGCGACCCGGTCCTCAAGCAGGTGGCCCGCGACGTCGAGCAGTTCGACGGCTCACTCGTCCGCCTGGTGGACGACATGGTGGAGACCATGTACGAGGCCGAGGGTGCCGGCCTGGCCGCCCCCCAGGTCGGGGTGCAAAAGCGCCTGTTCGTCTACGACGTGGGCGAGGGCCCCGGGGCCGTGGTCAATCCCACCATCGTCGAGGCCGGCGGGGAGTGGTACTACGACGAGGGATGTCTCTCCATCCCGGGCCTGCGCCTGGGTATCGTGCGACCCAACCAGATCCACCTCCGGGGGTACGGGCTCGACGGCGAAGAGGTCTCCATCGAGGCCGACGAGTTCCTCGGCCGGGTATTCCAGCACGAGATCGATCACCTCGACGGGGTGCTCATGGTCGAGCGTCTGGAGGACGACGAACGCAAGCTCGCCCTCCGGGTGCTGCGCGACCGGTCCCTCGGTCTGGACACGGCGGCCATGGAGGCCAAGCTGGTGTCCGCCGGCAGCGAACGCGAAGTCTGAGCCCGACCCGTCGGGGCCGGTAGCGTCCCGTCCCATGGCTCGGCTGGTTTTTCTCGGGACACCCGAAGCGGCGGTGATGCCCATGCGGACGCTGGTCGAGCACGGGCACGAACTAGTGCTCGTGGTGAGCCGCCCCGATCGGCGCCGCGGTCGGGGCGGCGGCATGGTCCCGAGCCCGGTGAAGCGGGCCGCGCTCGATCTGGGCCTCGAGGTCACCGACTCCCTCGACGACGTCCCCGGGGCCGGGGCCGAGCTCGGGGTGGTGGTGGCGTACGGGCGGATCATCCCGGTGTCGGTTCTCGACCGTCTCCCCATGGTCAACCTGCACTTCTCCATGCTGCCCCGGTGGCGGGGGGCGGCACCGGTGGAGCGCGCCATCCTCGAGGGGGATGCCGAGACGGGGGTGTGCCTGATGGCGGTGGAGGCGGGCTTGGACACCGGCGCGATCTACGCCGAGCTGGCCACCATGATCGGCGAGGAGGAGACGGCCGACGAGTTGCGCTCCCGGCTTGTGGCGATGGGCTGCCAACTGCTGGCCGAGCACCTCGCCGACGGGATCCGCGGGCTGCCCGTCCCCCGGGACCAGATGGGCGAGCCGTCCTACGCCGAGAAGATCGCCCCGGCCGAGCTCGAGCTGCGATGGGAGCAGCCCGGCATCCAGATCCGCAGGGTGGTTCGGCTTGGTCGGGCGTGGACCACGTTCCGCGGGCGGCGACTCCACATCGTGCGGGCCGCCGGTGCGCCGGCCGCTCCGGGCGGCACCCCGGCCCCTTTGGGTGGCACCCCGGCCCCTTTGGGTGGCACCCCGGCCGACGCCGGGGTCACCCCGGGCACGCTCGACGGACTCGACGTCATCGCCGGCCATGGCACCCGGGTGCGGCTGGTCACCGTCCAGCCCGAGGGGAAGCGCCCGATGGACGCGGCCGACTGGCGGCGCGGCGTGCACCCCCGACCCGGAGAGCACCTAGGAACATGAGCCCCGCCGGCAAGCGGGCCGTCCGGCCGCGTCCGCACCGGTGGCCGGATGCTGGTCCCACCGGCACCGCCGATAGGCTCACTCGCCATGGCGACGACACCGACCGTGCCCGAGATGCGGGTGGCCCCGTCGATCCTCTCGGCCGACTTCGGGGCCCTGTCCGACGCCATCGACCTGGTGGCGCCGGGATCGGACTGGCTCCACGTGGACGTCATGGACGGGCACTTCGTGCCCAACCTGACCATCGGTCCGCCGGTGGTCTCCTCGATCCGGGAGCACACGGATCTGTTCTTCGACACCCACCTGATGATCACCGAACCGGCCCGTTACCTTGAGTCCTTCCGGGATGCCGGTGCCGATGGCTGTACGGTGCACGTCGAGGTCGGCCAGACGGCCGCGCTGGTCGCCCAGATGCGCGACCTCGGTCTGCGGGTCGGCCTGGCGGCCAACCCCGACACGCCCTTCGAGGCCATCGAGCCCTACCTCGATCAGGTCGACCTGGTTCTGTGCATGACGGTGTTCCCCGGGTTCGGCGGCCAGTCCTTCATCGCCGAGGTCATGCCCAAGGTGCGCCAGGTCCGGCATGCGGCCACCGTTGCCGGCCTGGCCATCGATGTCGAGGTGGACGGCGGAGTGGATGAGCACACGGTGGTAGAGGCGGCTCGTTCCGGCGCCAACGTCTTCGTGGCCGGCTCCGCGGTGTTCGGGCGGGCGCATCCGCTCGAGGCGGTGTCGGGCATCCTGCGCGCCGCAGTGGACGCAGTGACGGGCGCACCGTCCTGACCGCCGGTCCGGGTCCCGACGGGAGTGACGCCGACTGGATGGGACGCGCCCTCGAGATGGCCGAGTCGGTCAGGGGGCGCACCGCGCCGAACCCGTGGGTGGGGGCGATCGTGGTCCCGTCCACCGGCCCGCAAGAGTGGTTTGCCGGTGCCACCGCCCCACCCGGTGGGCCCCATGCGGAAGTGCAGGCGTTGGGGGCGGCCGGTCGACGGGCCCGTTCCGGGACGCTCTACGTCACGCTGGAGCCGTGTGCCCATCACGGTCGCACGCCACCCTGCACCGATGCCATCGTGGCCTCGGGCATCCGTCGGGTGGTGGTGGCCGTGGAGGATCCCGACACCCTGGTCGCCGGCCGCGGCATCGCCGGGCTGCGGGCGGCAGGTGTCGAGGTGGAGGTCGGGATCGGGGCGGATCCGGCCGCCGAGCAACTGGCCGCCTATTTCAAGCACCGGCGTACGGGCAGGCCCTGGGTGGTACTGAAGCTGGCCACCTCCCTCGATGGGTGGACGGCGGCTCCGGACGGGACCAGCCGGTGGATCACGGGCCCGGCCGCCCGCGGCGACGTCCACCGGCTGCGGGCGCAGTCCGACGCCGTGCTGGTCGGCGCAGGCACGGTCCGGACCGACGATCCGGCGCTCACGGTGCGGCTGCCATCAGGGGACCCGTACTTCCGGTCCGCCGACCAGCAGCCGGTGCGGGTGGTGCTCGGGCAGGCACCGGCCGGGTCGGCGATCCTTCCCGCCCTCGAGGTCGGTGGCGACCTCGGGGCGGTCCTCGACGAGCTGGGCCACCGGGGGATCGTGCAGCTTCTGGTGGAGGGTGGCCCCACCGTGGCCCACGCCTTCCATCACGCCGGACTGGTGGACCGTTACGTCCTCTACCTGGCTCCTGCCCTGTTCGGAGGGGATGACGCACGCCCGCTGTTCGCCGGGCCCGGGGCCGGGACGATCGGACGCCTGTGGCGGGGCCAGGTGCGCTCGGTGACTAGCCTGGAGGGCGATTTGAAAGTGGAACTGTCTGCCGCTGACAGCTGACACCTTTTGGATCGAGGCCAGAAATTACCTAAGGCCGGCGCCGTGCGGGCCGACATAGAGAACAGCTGGTTCTCGGCTCGAGGCTGCACCGAGGACCAGTACCCCGTAGCGCAGCCGGACGTGGACAAGACAAGGAGACAAAGGGTCAATGCCCTTCTCATCGGTTGAGGATGCGATCGGGGCGGTCGGTCGCGGGGAGATCGTCGTCGTCGTCGACGACGAGGATCGTGAGAACGAGGGCGACCTGATCATGGCCGCCGACGCGGTGACCCCCGAGAAGATCGCCTTCTTCCTCGCCCACACCTCGGGGCTCATCTGCGTCCCACTGACCCCGGAACGGGTCGAACACCTGGACCTGCCTCTGATGGTGACCTCGAACACCGAAGTGCAGCGGACGGCGTTCACGGTGAGCGTGGACTACCGCCACGGCACGTCCACGGGGATCTCCGCATCCGACCGTGCCGCCACCATCAAGGCCTTGGCCGATCCGCACATCCGCCCGAGCGACCTCAACCGCCCGGGCCACATCTTCCCTCTGCGCTACCGCCCGGGTGGGGTGCTGAAGCGGGCCGGTCACACCGAGGCGGCCGTCGATCTGGCCCGTGCCGCGGGGATGTCCCCGGCCGGTGTGCTGTGCGAGGTGGTGAGCGGGGACAAGACGGGCATGGCCCGCCTGCCCGAGCTGATGGAGTTCGCCGACAAGCACGGGCTGCACCTCATCTCCATCGCCGAGCTGATCCGCTACCGCCGGCAGAAGGACAAGCTGGTCCGCCGGCTCGACGGCGCCCGCATCCCCACCGACTACGGCGAATTCATGGTGTACGCCTACGAGTCGGTCCTCGACGGGGAGCATCACGTGGCCCTGGTCAAAGGAGAGGTGGACGGTCGCCCGAACGTCCTGGTGCGGGTGCACAGCGAGTGTCTGACCGGAGACGTCTTCGGATCGGCCCGCTGTGACTGCGGCCCGCAGCTCCAGGCGGCCATGGCCGCCATCGCCGAGAACGGCAGCGGCGTGATCGTCTACCTGCGCGGCCACGAAGGACGGGGCATCGGGCTCGCCCACAAGCTCCGGGCCTACAATCTCCAAGAGGAGGGGTTCGACACAGTGGACGCCAATCTCGAGATGGGCCTGCCGGCCGACTCCCGTGAGTACGGGATCGGGGCACAGATCCTGGTCGACCTCGGGGTGACCACCATGCGGCTGATGACCAACAATCCCACCAAGTACGGCGGGCTCGAAGGGTTCGGCCTCGACATCGTGGAGCGGGTGAATCTCCAACCGACCCCCACCCCTGAGAACATCGAGTACCTGAGGACCAAACGGGAACGGATGGGCCATCTGCTCGAGGGCCTCGATGACGTCCTCTGATCTGGCCCTGCTGCCTGCCGACGCCAAACAACGAGCTGCTGCACGGGTGGGGACCGCCCTGGACGGTGCCAACCCCGGGCCGGAGCCCGGCCTGCGGGTCGGCCTGGCCTGTGCCGAGTTCAACGGGGCCATCACCGATCGCCTGCTGACCGGCGCCCTGGACGTCTTGGAAGAGTCAGGGTGCGATCTGGCCAAGGCCATCGTGGCCTGGGTGCCGGGCGCCTTCGAGCTCCCGGTGGTGGCCCAGCAGCTGGCCCGCTCCGGCGCCGTGGATGCCGTGATCTGTCTCGGGGCCGTGATCAGGGGGGACACCGGTCACTACGAGTTCGTGGCCGGCGAGTGCGCATCGGGCCTGCAGCGGGTGCAACTCGACACCGGCGTCCCCGTTGTCTTCGGGGTCCTGACCACCGATTCGGTCGACCAGGCCCTGGAGCGTTCGGGCGACGGCGGATCCAACAAGGGCCGGGACGCGGCGCTGACCGCGGTGAGCACGGTCCGGGTGCTGGGCTCGGTCGCCGCCGCCACCTCAGGACAGCGGGTCGGATTCTCCGTCGGAAAGCGATGATGCTTCGCCTGGTGCTCCCCAAGGGCTCGCTCGAGCGGGCCACTCTCGACCTGTTCTCCGACGCCGATCTGGGTGTGATCCGATCGTCCGCCGTCGACTACCGGGCCACGATCGACGATCCGCGGATCGCCGAGGTCAGGATCCTGCGACCCCAGGAGATTCCGCTCTATGTGGCCGAGGGAACGTTCGACATCGGGATCACCGGACGCGACTGGGTGGAGGAGCGGGGCAGCGACGTGACCTCCCTCGGCGTCCTCGGGTACTCGAAGGCGACCGCCAACCCGATCCGGGTGGTCCTGGCCGTGCCGGCCGACTCGCCGGCGTCGTCGGTGGCGGATCTGGCCGGTTCGGGGACCGGCGCCTCCGGCGCCCTCCGGGTGTCGACCGAGTATCCCGAGCTGACCCGCCGGTATCTCGAGAAGCACGGGGTGCCGGCCGAGATCAGCCTCTCCTACGGGGCGACCGAGGCGAAGGTGCCCGACATTGCCGACTGTGTGGTGGAGATCACCGAGACGGGAGGGGCCCTGCGCGCCGCCGGGCTCAAGATCGTCGAGACCCTCCTGGTCTCCCACACGGAGCTGATCGCCAATCCGGCCGCGGCCGCGGATCCGGGCAAGCGGCACGCCATGAGCCAGCTGTTCACGCTGCTCGAGGGCGCCCTGGAGGCGCGCGGGAAGGTCCTCGTCAAGCTCAATGTGGCCACCGAGCAGCTGCCCGGTGTGATCGAGGTGCTCCCGTCGCTGCGGTCGCCGACGGTGTCCGAGCTGTTCGGCGGCGGCGGGTTCGCGGTCGAGGCGGTGGTACCGAAATCGGAGATCAACGTCCTCATCCCGGCGCTGAAGGACCGGGGCGCCACGGACATCATCGAGCTGCCCCTGTCGAAGATCGTCCATTGAGCGCGTTCGGCCCGGAGAGGCAGCGCGGTTGACACCCGTCGGCTGGTCCGGACCGGTCGATCCACCGCCGGTGGGACACGCCCCCCTGGTCGGGGACGTGATCGAGTTCGACGAGCCGCGGGGTCTGGGCGTCGTCGAGTACGGACCGGGGCGGAGGCTCGAGTTCCACTGCACGGCCATCACCGATGGCTCCAGGCAGATCGCGGTGGGTACGGTGGTGGCGTTCATCGTGTCCGCGGGCCGGCT
>JBEKOI010000196.1:0-7646 GCA_049521915.1 Acidimicrobiales bacterium
AACCGGTCTGCTCGGAACCGGACTGCTCGGAACAGGACTGCCCGGAACCGGTCTGCGACTGCTCGGTCTGTGGGGCGATCACGGCCATGTCACAGGATGGCAGGGGGGTGTGACGCTCGAAGAGGAGGGAGGAGGAGCTCTGAACGCGGGTGCCGTGCTAGGTGCCGGCCGTGGTCGGGAACCAGCCGGTGACCCGTTCGCTGAGCGCCCGCTCCCGTCGGGCCCGCTCACGACGTGCCGTCGCCCGGTCGACGCTGACGAACTCCAGGGTGTTGCCCGGCTCGAGCTGACCGACGATCGGGAGATCGGCGCCGATCACACAGGCGATGACCGGGTACCCGCCCACCGTGGCATGGTCGGGCAACAAGATGATGGGGTCGCCGTCAGGGGGGAGCTGGATGGCCCCGGTGACCATGGCCGTGGACGGGATCCGCACCTCAAGCGGTGGGGAGGGGCGGAACGGAGAGGTGAGGCGGACTCCGATCCGGTTCGACGCCGGCCCGACGGTCCAGGGGCCGGAGGCGCACAGATCCCGGGCGCCCGGGGGGAGCCGGTGGGGTCCCTCGATGACCCTGATCACCTTCGGCTGGCGCCGTGGCCGGGGACCGAGGGGCTCCATGAGCTGCCCTCGGGGCCGGGACGGGCGACCGAGATCGAGCCGGTCGCCGCGCGCGAGCGGTCCCGGGCCCAGCCCGGACAAGAGATCGGTGGACCGGGAGCCGACCACCAGGGGGGTCTCGAAACCTCCGGACACTGCGACGTAGGCCCGCAAACCGCCGTGAACCCGGCCCACCGTCACCACCTGCCCGTCCTGGACGGGTGAGACGGCGCCTGCCACCGCCGGGTGGCCGTCGACGAGGACCTGCTGGCGCTCGGGCGACGGCGTCACCACGGCGACGTAGGCATGGCCGGTGAACCGGAGCACCGGCCCGACGGTGGTCGCCTCGATGGTGGCGGCGCCGTCGGGGTTGCCCACCAGCCGGTTGGCCAGTCGCATGGCATCGGGGTCGGCCGGCCCGGCCCGGGGGATCCCCATGGCCGCCACGCCTCGACGACCACCGTCCTCGATGATGCTCAGCAGGCCCGGATCGAGGACCTCGACGAACCGGCCGGTAAGGGCCCGGATCGGTGGACGGGTTCCCGTCCGGTCCGGACCCGGCGGACCCGTCACCAAGCTGGGAGCGACTCGGCGTGTCCCGGCTCCGTCGGCTCCGTCGGCTCCGTCGGGCCCGTCGCCGGCGGCTACGGACGCGAGGTCCGTGAAGCGAACGGTGTCCCCCGTGCGGAGGAACGCATAGGGCGGACGGTCCGGGTCGAACAGCTGGACGGAGGTGTGGCCGAGGAGGAGCCATCCGCCGGGTGTGGCCCGTGGGTAGACCGAGGCGAACCCTCCCCCCACGGCCACCGACCCGGCTGGCACCGCCACCCGGGGCGTGTCGCGGCGCGGGACGGCAGCCAGTTCGGGAGGCAGGCCCACGAGGTAGGGGAACCCGGGGGCGAACCCGACGAAGGCCACCTGCAGCTCGGTTCCGGTCAGGAGGTCGACGACGTCTGCTGTCGTCCCCCCGACCGTGGCGGCCACCGCCTCGAGATCCTGTCCGTCGAACGACACGGGAATGTCCACGTGGCGCTTGCGCTCCGCGTGGCCCGGCTCCACCGGGTTCGCTTCCCAGGCCCCGTCATTGATCAGTTCGGTCAGCCATCGTTCGAGGTGCTCGGCTCCATCGGCGGCCGCGTCGACGTGGACCACCACGCTGGCCAAGCCGACAACGGTCTCGACGATCCCCGCGGGCCCACCTCCGTTCCTGCGTGCCCGGTCGATGGCCGCAACCACGCGGTGGGCGGACGAGACATCATCGACATCGATCAACAGCGCGCTGTCGCCGTAGGGGCGAACCCGGGCCATCACGGCAGGCGGCCGTCCTCGGGGCGTTCGTCTGCCTCCGTAGCGAAGGGGCGGAGGTCGACCGCCTCGGCCGCCAGCGCCGATCTGACCCGGAAGGCGGTCTCACCCGCGCCGGGCGCGTCCCCGTGGATGCACAGGGTCTCCACGTGGATCCTCACCCACGTCCCGTCCAAGGCCTGGATGCCGCCCCGCTTGACCAGAGACACCGCACGACGGGCGGTGGCCGAGGGATCGTCGACGAGGGCGCCGGGTCGATCGCGGGCGGCCAGGCTGCCGTCGGCGAGGTAGCCGCGATCCGGGAACCCCTCGACGACGACGCGGATACCGGCCTGCGAAGCCAGATCGACAACCACGGTCCCGGCCTGGGCCACCAGCGCCGGGCGGCCGAGCCGTGAGACGGCGTCGACCACCGAGGCGGCGACGACCGGATCGGTTCCCATTCGGCTGTAGAGAGCACCATGAGGCTTGATGTAGGTCACGGCACCGCCCGCCGCGCCGACCTCTTCGCTGAGTACGGTCCACTGCTCGAGGATGTCCTCGACCAGCTGTGCGGGAGGCACGACGACGGCGCGCCGGCCGAACCCGTCCCGGTCGCGATAGGAGACATGCGCGCCGATGGCCACGCCGCGGCGAATCGCGGCGTCGGCGGCGGCCCGCATCACCACGCGGTTCCCGGCGTGGAATCCGCAGGCAAGGCTGGCGCTGGTGACGGAGTCGAGGATCTCCAGATCGGTGGACGAGAGATCCTCGCCCTCGGCCAGATCGGCATTGAGGTCGACGGCAGCCTCCACCACCCTATTGAACACCCCACCTCCACGGTCTCCGTCCCCGCGGCAGAAATCTGACCCCGGCCGGCCCGGCGCCGACGCCGCCACAGGTCGTCCGAGGCCCATGGGCTGGGTCGTGGATGACCTGGGCTCGCAGAGGCGCTATCGTCTCGACCATGCCGCAACCGCCCGCACTCACGCCCGAACAGCGCCAGGCCGCCCTGGCCAAGGCAGCCAAGGTCCGCCGTGAGCGGGCCGAAGTCAAAGAGAAGCTCAAGTTGGGTTCGATCACCCTCTCCGAACTCCTCACCACGGCCGACTCCAATGAGACGGTCGGGAAGATGAAGGTCCTCTCGGTCCTCGAGTCACTGCCGGGCCTCGGGAAGGTCAAGGCCCGTCGGTTGATGGACACGGTGGGGATCAGCGAGAGCCGCCGGCTGCAGGGCCTGGGCAGCAATCAGCGCGAGGCCCTGCTCCGCGAGACCGCTCGCTGAACGACACCGAATCGGGTCGGGCTGCGGACCGGCGCACACCCCTGACCTTCGTGCTGTTCGGGGCCGGTGGAGTCGGAAAGGGCACGATCGCCAGACGGCTGGTGGCCTCGGACCCGAACTTGTGGCTCAGTCGATCGTGGACGACCCGGGAACGGCGTCCGGGCGAAGAAGAAGATGCCTACGTCTTCGTAGACAGACCCACGTTCGAGGCCCGCGTCGAGGCGGGGGGGTTCTTCGAGTGGGCCGAGTTTCTCGGCAATCTCTACGGCACACCCGTCGCCGACCCCGAGGCGGGCCACGATGTGCTGCTGGAGATCGATCTGCAGGGCGCCCGTACGGTCCGCCACCTCCGACCCGAGGCCACGCTGATCCTGTTACGGGCGCCCTCCCCGGACGTCCAAGAGGAGCGCTTGCGGGCCCGCGGTGACGACGATGCGCACATCGCCCAGAGGCTTCGGACAGGGGCCGACGAGGAGAAGGAGGGACGGGTCATGGCCGACGAAGTGGTGGTCAACCACGACGTGGCGCAGACCACGGCCGAAGTGGCCGGTATACTGGAGCGCTACCGTCTCGCCGCCCTTCGGGGCGCCGCCCCGGCACGAGGGGCCGCCGGCACTGCCGGCGCAGCCCCGGAACCCCTAACCGACACCGCACCCGACGACGTGACCGAAGGATCGTGATGGCCCAGACCCAGATCACACTCATGGACCCGCCCATCGAGGAATTGCTCGACAAGGTCGACTCGAAGTTCACCTTGGTGGCGTTGGCCTCGCGGCGGGCCCGTCAGGTGAACAGCTACTACAACTCCCTCGGTGAGGGCCTCGGCGTCGTGGTGCCGCCACAGGTGGCGTCGGCCTCGGGCAAGCCGTTGTCGATCGCCTTCGAAGAGGTGGCCGCGGGCAAGGCGACCTACACCCGACCCGACCCCGAGGAAGTGGCATTGGCCGAGGCGGCGGCACTGGCACTCCTCGAAGGCGAGGGGAGCGAGGGTACGCCGGACGTCGAGCTGGCCGAGGTCATCGGGGCCGCCGAGGCCGTCGAGGCCGCCGGGTCCACGCCCGAAGAGACTTCCGACTAGTCGGCCGGGCCCGGCCGGGTGAGCATGATGGCGGACCATGACCGGGACACGCCGTTCGTGGTCCTCGGGGTATCGGCGGGGATCGCCGCCTACAAGGCCGTCGAGGTCTGCCGCCAGTTGGTGGATGCCGGAATCCATGTCGCGCCGGTCCTGACCGAGCGCGCCACCCGCTTCGTGGGCCGGGCCACCTTCGATGCCCTCGGTTCGGAGCTGACGCAGGTGAGCCTGTGGGACGAGGACTCGGCCATCCCCCACACCCGGCTGGGACAGCGCGCCGACCTCATCGTGGTGGCGCCGGCCACCGCTGATCTCCTGGCCCGGTACGCAGGCGGGTTGGCCGACGATCTCCTGACGGCGACGCTGATCGCCACTGCGGCACCCGTGGTGGTCTGCCCGGCCATGCACACCGAGATGTGGGAGCACCCTTCGGTCCAGGAGAACCTGGCCACGCTTCGCTCACGCGGTGTCACGGTGGTGCCACCCGAGCAGGGACGGCTGGCCGGCGGGGACATCGGGGCCGGGCGACTGGCGGACCCCTCGGTCATCGTCGGGACCGTGCTCGACGTCCTGGCCCTGCCCGGTCGGCACTCCTCGGTGGGACCGGTCGAACCGCGGGGCGCCGCCTCCGGGCACCACAGTGGAGACCTGGCCGGGGTACGCCTGGTGGTGTCCGCCGGCGGCACCCGAGAGCCGATCGATCCGGTCCGGTTCATCACCAATCGATCCTCGGGAAAGCAGGGCCATGCCCTGGCCGATGCCGCCCGCCGGCGAGGCGCCGAGGTCGTATTGGTCACCGCCAGCACCCAACCGGTGGGACCCGGGGTGACCATCGACCGGGTGGAGACGGCCGCGGACATGGAGGCCGCCATGCTCAGGCACGCCGGACCGGCCGACGTGGTCGTCATGGCGGCCGCAGTGGCCGACTTCCGCCCCAAGCTGGCCGCGGGATCCAAGCTGCACAAATCCGACGGTGTCCCCGAGCTGATCCTCGAGCCCACCCCGGACATCCTTTCGGAGCTCGGGAGACGGCGTCGTGAGGGGCAGGTCCTGGTCGGGTTCGCGGCAGAGACTGACCAGGTGGCCGAGCGGGCCGTGGGCAAACTGGTGGCCAAGGGGGTCGACCTCATGGTGGCCAACGACGTGTCGGCGGAGGGTGCCGGGTTCGACCATGACACCAACGAGGTCACCATCTTCGGAGCAGATGGGTCCGTCGACACCGTCTCCCTGCGGACCAAGGCCTCAGTGGCCGACGCCATTTTAGATAGGGTGTCCGCGCTGTTGCCGGCGCGATGACTCGTGGGCCATCGGCGGTGGGAGCCCGTCACATCCGAAGTTCGAGACCCGCACCGCCGCCGGTCGTCCAGGGCAGACGCCCCCGATCAGAATGGAACCTCCCGTGAGCACCCGATACACCTTCACATCGGAGTCGGTGACCGAAGGTCATCCCGACAAGATGGCCGACCAGATCTCGGACTCGGTCCTCGACGCCCTCCTGGCCGAGGACCCGGACAGCCGGGTGGCGTGCGAGACCTTGCTGACCACAGGGCTGGTCCTCGTGGCCGGCGAGATCACGACCTCCACCTATGTCGACATCCCCAAGCTGGTACGCAGCACGGTCCTGGACATCGGGTACGACGACGATGCCTACGGGATCGACGGCCGGACCTGTGGGGTGATCGTGTCGATCGACGAGCAGTCCCCGAACATCGGCCAGGGCGTCGACAACGCATTCGAAGTCCGGGCCGGCACCGGCGGTGAAGATCTCCTCAACGCGCAGGGCGCCGGCGACCAGGGGATGATGTTCGGGTACGCCTGCGACGAGACACCCGACCTGATGCCGCTCCCCATCTGGTTGGCCCACCGCCTGGCCCAGCGACTGGCCCAGGTGAGGCGGGTGGGCGTGCTGCCCTACCTGCGCCCCGACGGCAAGACCCAGGTCAGCGTGACCTACGAGGACGGCAAGCCGGTGGCCCTGGAGACCGTGCTCATCTCGACGCAGCACGACCCTGGCGTCGATCTCGAGACCTTGCTGCTGCCCGACCTGCGTGACAACGTGATCAACCCGCTGCTGCCCCCGGAGCTGGACTGCAGCCGGCTCCGCATCCTGGCCAACCCCACCGGCGTGTTCGAGCTGGGGGGTCCCCACGCCGACACCGGGCTCACCGGGCGCAAGATCATCGTGGACACCTATGGCGGCATGGCCCGCCACGGCGGGGGTGCCTTCTCGGGCAAGGACCCCTCGAAGGTCGACCGCTCGGCCGCCTACGCGGCGCGTTGGGTGGCCAAGAACCTGGTCGCCGCCGGAGCCGCCACCCGGTGCGAGGTCCAGGTGGCCTACGCCATCGGCGTCGCCCGGCCGGTGTCGGTGCTGGTGGAGTCGTTCGGTACCGAACGGGTCGATCCCGATCGGATCGCCGCCGTGGTGGACGAGGTCTTCGACCTGCGACCCGCGGCCATCGTGCGCGATCTCGATCTCAAGCGGCCCATCTACCGGAAGACGGCTGCCTATGGGCACTTCGGTCGGGCCGACAAGGAGTTCACCTGGGAGGACACGTCCCGGGCGGACGACGTGAAGCAGGCCCTCGGACTCTGAACATCCGCTCCCGACCAGAGGCGGCCACGGAGCGCCCCGGGGGAAATGGAACGTTTGTCGACGCCGACATCGACGCCCCCGGTGGCGGCGGGGGCGAACGCATCGTCAGGGTGGTGCCCGATGTCCCGGCCATCCACCGCCGGTTCGACTACTCCGTGCCACCGTCACTGGCCACCGAGATCCGCCTGGGGAGCCGGGTGCGGATCGACCTCCACGGACGGAGGATCGGTGGGTGGGTGGTCGAGGACGATGTGGGGACCACCCCCGGGGTCGCGGCCAAGCCACTCTCCGGTTCCAGCGGGATGGGCCCTCCCGCGCCGGTGGTCTCGGTGGCCGAGTGGGCGGCGTGGCGCTGGGCGGGACCGACGTCCTCGTTCCTCGGTACCGCGTCCCCCAACCGTGTGGTCCGCGCCGGCGGGTCCGAGTCCCGGCCCGGGACTCGGCCGGGCCAGCTCCGGCCGGGCCACGAGCCCGGGCCGGCTTCGCCCGGTGGGGGATCGGTGGCCATCGTCGACGGCGCACTGGCCGCATCCGGCGGTTGCGCAGTCGTCCGGCTGGCCCCGGCGCTGGACTCGACACTGCTGGTGCTGGAGGTGGTCCACCGCACGGGTCCTGCCGGTGTCCTGGTTCTGGTCCCGTCCCGTGCCCGCGCCGAGCAGACGGTCACCCGGCTACGGGGTGCCGGCGTCGCCGTGGCCATGATGCCCGAGATGTGGGAGCGCGCACGGACGGGTACAGCTGTGGTGGTCGGGACACGGGCCGCGGCGTGGGCTCCCATCGAAAGGCTCGTTGCCGCTGTCGTGCTCGA
>JBEKOI010000197.1:0-7618 GCA_049521915.1 Acidimicrobiales bacterium
CGGCCAGGGCGGCAACGACCGCCCGCGCCGCGCCGCCCCCTCCGATGACCAGGCAATGCTGTCCGGCGGGGTCGAACCGGTCGCCCCGGCGCAGGGCGGCCACCAGGCCCGGACCGTCGGTGTTGTCACCGGACGTCCCGTGCTCGCCGTAGGTCACACAGTTGACGGCGCCCAGGCGCTCGGCCAGCGGTGAGATGCGGTCCATCAGGGCCACGGCCGCCGCCTTGTGGGGCATGGTCACCGACAACCCGCGGACACCGAGGGCCCGGGCGCCGGCGATGGCGACCCCGGCCGACCCCGCCGGGACCGGGAACCCCACCGATACCCAGTCCAGGCCCATCTCGGCAAAGGCGGCGTTGTGGAGCAGGGGTGAGAGCGAGTGGGCGATCGGATCCCCGATCACACCGACGACGGTGGTGGCCGCGGACAGGCGGGGATGGGGATCGGGACCGGTGTTCGGCATGGGGGCAGTCTGGTCCAGGCCGGCCGGATCAGGGCAGACCCCGCCGTGCCCCCAGCGCCTCGTTGGCCAGCTGCTGGGCGTAGGTGTCGGCGAAGGCCTCGGTGCCATCCTCTTTGACCAGCACGAAGTAGAGCCACCCCCCCTGTGGGGGGTCGAGGGCGGCCTGCAGCGCGGCAGGGGACGGGAAGCAGATGGGCGTCGGGGTGAGGCCCACGTTGAGGTAGCTGTTGTAGGGGCTGCTCAGTGCCTCGTCCTTGGCGGTGAACGGGCCACCGTCCCGGTTCTCGGCGTAGAAGACGGTGGAGTTCATCTGCAGGGGCATGTTGTCGGCCAGCCGGTTGAGGATGACCCGGGCCACCGGGCCCAGGTTCTTGGCGATGACGCCCTCCTTCTCCACGATGGAGGCCACGATGACCGCCTGGTAGGGCGTCAGCCCGAGCTTGGCCGACCCTGCAGCCAGGCCCAGCCCGTCGGCCACGGTGTCGAACCGGTCGATCATGTCGGTCAGCAGCTGGCGGTCGGTCTCACCGGGGACCACCACATAGGTCCCCGTGCCCAGCAGGCCGTCGAGGTTGGTGACACCGGCCGGCTGCCAGGGCGAGTGCAGGATCCCGCTGGCGGCCAGGGCGGCGAACGCGGCCTGGCCGTGGCCCGGAAGATCACCCACCCGCTCGGCCACCTCCCGCACGGTGAAGCCGGGAGGGATCTGGAGGGGGAACACGTTGGGGCCGGCACCGACAACGGCCTCGACCGTCGAGAAGCTGCTGTTGCGTCTGAAGGCATAGGAGCCGGACTGGAGGCTCGGGGCGCCGTGGAGGACGCTCCAGATGCGATAGGCCAGCGCGCTGCCGATCACGCCCTTGGACTGGAGCGCGGTGGCCAACTGGTCCGTCCCGTTGCCCGATCCCACCGTCACGATGACCTGACTCCCCGGAGGCCCGCTCGGGTCGGCCTCCGAGCTGACCCACAGATAACCGCCGACGATGACGACGAGGCCGACCGCCACGAGGGCCAGGACGGCCATCCGCCACGGACGGCGGTACCAGACCCGGCGGTCCCTCGACCGGCGATGGGGCCGGGCGTCGCGGGTGTCGCGGGCATCGGCGTCGCCACCGGTCGGTCGGGGGCCGCCCGGTTCGGCACCGGCTTCGGCGTCCGATCCGGGGCCAGGTCCGGGATTCGCTTCCGCACCGGGTTCGGCGCCCCATCCGGAGCCGGGTCCGGCACTTCCTTCGGGTCGAGAGCCCGGTCCTGTCGGTCGGCGAAGATTGTCGTCCGGCCCGGTCACGTTCGTTCCCGCCCCGGCCGGGTCTCGAGCCAGGCCGTCAGCATGACGGCGGCGGCGGCCTGGTCGACGATGTCGCGCCGGTCCCGCGCCCGGGTCCCCCCCTCAGCCAACGCCTGATGGGCGGTGACCGTCGTCAGGCGCTCGTCGAACAGTTCGACGTCGACGTCATGCTCCTGGAGCATGACCCGGAGGGTCGCGGCCTCGGCCGACGCCGACGTGGCAGCAGGGCCGTGGGAGCCGTCGAGTGACAGGGGCAGGCCGATCACCACCACGACGGCCTCCTCTTCGAGGATGAGCTCGACCAGTCGCCTTCGATCTCCCTCGGCGTCGGCGGTCCGGAACAAGGTGGTCCGGGGCAGGGCCATGGTTCCGGCCGAGTCACTCACCGCGATGCCGATTCGCCGCGTGCCCAGGTCGATGCCGAGGGCCCGACCCGGCCGGAGCGCGCTCCCGCTCATGGTCGGTCACTCCGGGGCGAGAAGACGACGTGCCTCGTCCAGCGCCCGGTCGATGCCACCCGGTTCCTTTCCTCCGGCCACTGCCATCTCGGGCGAGCCACCCCCACCCCCACCGAGCAGGGGCGCGATGTCCTTGACCAACCTCCCCGCGTCCACCGGGTGCTCGCCGGCAGGAGCGGCCGAGACGGCCAGGTTGGCCCGGGTGCCGTCCGGGCTGCCCCCGAGGACGACCACCCGGAGACCACCGGTGGTGCGGGCCGTCTGGGACAGATCGCGCAGGAGGTCCGCATCGAGCCCGTCCCTGCGGGCCACCACCACCCCACCCTCGGCGGTGGCGGCCAGCCGGCCGGCCTCGTCCTGCAGCTCGCGGCTCTGGGCCTGGGCCAGGGACTTCTCGGCCGCCCGCTGGCGTTCGAGGAGGCGTTCGATGGCCTCGGGGACGTGCTCGGGCTCGGTCCGCAGCAGGGCGGACGCCTCGGCCAGCAGGCCCTCGCGGGCGACGATCCGGTCGAAGGCACTGGTGCCGGTCACCGCCTCGATCCGCCGCTTGTTGGACCCGATGGCCGATTCGGACACCACCGTGATGGGGCCGATCATGCCCAGGGCACCCACATGGGTGCCGCCGCACAACTCGATGGAGTGCGGGCCGGCCCGGACCACCCGGACCCGCTCGCCGTACTTGTCCCCGAAGAAGGCCAGGGCCCCCATGGCGTCGGCCTGGGCCTTGGTCGTCTCGACCACCGTCACCTCGGCATCCGAAAGCACGTCGGCGTTGGCCAGGGCGGCCACCGCAGACAGCTCCTCGGGGACCAGGGCGCCATGATGGCTGAAGTCGAAACGCAGGTGGTCGGGCGCCACGAGTGAGCTCTGCTGCCGCACGTGATCACCGAGCACGGTGCGCAGAGCGGCGTGGAGCAGATGGGTGCCGGTGTGGTTGCGGCGCAGCGCGTCGCGGCGGACCCCGTTGATGGTGGCCAACGCGTCCTGGCCGGCGAACAGCTCACCGGTCACCGTCGCCCGGTGTGAGGTCAGGCCGGGAAGTGCGGAAACTGTGTCGTAGACGAGGGCGGTGCCCGTCTCGGTGACGATGGTCCCGGTGTCGCCCACCTGGCCGCCACCTTCGGCGTAGAACGGGGTGCGGTCGAGGAAGATCTCGGCCTGGCCGGCGTGGTCGGGGTCCAGGTCGGCGAGCACGGCCACCACCCGCGCCGGAGCCGAGTAACCGTCCGGGCGCTGGCCCACGAACACGGTCCGCCCTTCGGTGTCGAGCACCGACCGGTACGCCTGTTCGCCGGCCACGGTCTTGCCGGCCCGGGCCGCGGCACGAGCCTGGGTGCGCTGACGGTCCATGGCCGCCTCGAAGGCCTCGAGGTCGACGGTCACCCCGGCCTCCTCGGCAATCTCGACGGTCAGCTCCACCGGGAACCCGTAGGTGTCGTGGAGCCGGAAGGCCAGATCACCGGGGACCGATCGGGTCCCGGAGGCCAACTCCTCCTCCAGGATGGTGGAGCCGGTGGCCAGGGTGCGCAGGAATCCTTCCTCCTCCCGGGACACCACCTCGGCGATCAGGTGGTGCTGCTCGGCCATCGCCGGATAGGCCGCACCCAGGATGGCCACCGCGCTGTCCACCAACCTGGGCGTGAAGGGCTGGTCGACGCCGAGCTGGCGGGCCCGGCGGACGGCCCGGCGGATGATCCGGCGCAGCACGTAGCCGCGGCCTTCGTTGGCCGGCAGCACCCCGTCGGCCACCAGCATGGACATGGCCCGACCGTGATCGGCCAGGATCCGCAGGCCGGTGTCGGTCCGCTCGTCCTCCCCGTAGGTGCGGCCGGTCAGGGACTGCGCCGTCTCGATCATGGGGAGGAAGAGGTCGGTGGCGAAGATCGAGTCGACACCCTGGAGCACGGGCAGGATGCGTTCCAGGCCGGCCCCGGTGTCGATGCTCGGACGGGGCAGGGGCTCGGACACCCCGTCCTCGGTCCGGTTGTACTGCATGAAAACGAGGTTCCAGATCTCGACGAAGCGCTCAGGCCCACCGGATGCCGGCCCCCCCTCGGCACCGTAGGCGGCACCCTTGTCGAAGAAGATCTCCGAGCTCGGGCCGCACGGCCCGGTCTCCCCCATCTTCCAGAAGTTGTCCTCCCCCAGGCGCTGGACCCGGTGGGCGGGGATCCCGATGCCCTCGATCCAGATCTGCTCGGCCTGATCGTCGCTGTCGTGAACGGTGACCCACAGCCGGTCCCCCTCGATACCCAGCACCTCGGTCACGAGCTCCCAGGCGAACGGGATGGCCTCGGCCTTGAAGTAGTCGCCGAAGCTGAAATTGCCCAGCATCTCGAAGAAGGTGCAGTGCCGGAGCGTGGAGCCGACCACGTCGATGTCCACGGTGCGGAAGCACTTCTGCACCGATGTGGCCCGCTTCCAGGGCGGTACCTCGTCGCCCACGAAGAACGGCTTGAAGGGGACCATGCCGGCGATGGTGTACAGCACCGTCGGGTCGTGCGGGATGAGGCTGGCCGACGGCACCGCGATGTGGCCGCGCTCGGTGAAGAACCGCGTGAACGCGGCGCGGAGCTGGTCGGCGTCCATCGCCGGGCCGGAAGTCACGACGTCGGATCCTAGTTGCCCAGGTAAGAGAGTGATTTTGCCAGCGGTCGGCCCAATCTGGCCAACCTCGAGCGCCCGGACCTCGAGCGCCCGCTGTCCCCGGGGCCGGAGTCTGCGGGTCCGGCGTCCGAGCGACCGGTGAGCGCGGGTCGTACGCCCGACTGCCGGGTGTCCGACTGCCGGTCCGTTGACGGCCGATCGGAGGGCAGGTGGGGCGGAGGCTCGGGTCCGGTGCCCTGTGCGGCCAGCTCGGCCCACAGCTCCTCTTCGCGTCGCTGCATCTCCTCCCGCCCCGACGAGACGGCGTCCCGCACCCGGTCGCCGGCGCCGACCGCCACCTGCCGGGCCGATCTCCCCACCTCGACCACGATGGCGTCAGGCTGGAGCCGGGCCGCAGCTTCCTGCCAGGTGCGCCGGACCTTGCGCTCCGCCCACAGCGTCGATCCGGCGCCAACGGCTACCCCGGTGGCCAGCCAGAACGTCCGTTTGGGCATTATCGGTGCACGCCGTTTCCGTTGCCTGACGTCCCGGGGTGCGGAGCCTGATCGGACCCGGTGGCCAGTCGGCGGATACCGGTGGCGGCGCCGGCCCGCACGGCCAGCACCTTCACGACCGGATTGGCGAAGGCCCGGTACGCCAGCTTCGACGCCGAATCCACGGTGGCATGGACCGACTCGGTGGTATCGAGGACGGCGCCGACACGCTCCATCTCGGTGGCCGCCTGGTCGACCACCCGGTGCGCATCGGCGACCAGAGGAACCGTCTGGAGTTCGAGCTGTTCGGCGATGGCCTGGACCCGCCGGATCTCCCGCCGCAGCCGGCTCACCGTCACCAGGAGGCCGAGGACGGCGCCGAGGCTGGCGATACTGGCCACGAGGACGGCGATCTCTCCGGCGGACATGATCCCGCGAGCTTAGATGGTCGAGACCCCGGACCGGCGCCTGTCGCCGCAGGCCGGCAGCCGACCCGGCCATGGCGACGCCGCCGGCCGGGTGGCTGTCAGGGGGAGTCCACAGACAGTTGCTGGGTGACGGCGGGCGAGGCCGTCGAGGTCTCGCTCGAGGGCGTGGCCAGGGATGCCTTCGGGGTGGCACTGGCGTCGGTGCAGGTCCGGTCCGAGGTCCAGCTCTGGAGGGCGGAGGCGGCCGCGGCGCCGGTGAGGGGCTCTGGCACCTCGTTCTGGATGGTCGCCGGTCTCCAGATGACGCTGTCGATGTGGCGTCCGGTGGCCGTGACCACCAGGGAACCGCTCTGGTCGGTGGGGGGCGGGTCGTTGTAGAAGGCGAAATTGCCCAGCCCGTAGTCGACATAGGCGGTGCCGAGATACCCACCGCCGAGGAGGACGTGGGCGTGACTGCCCACGATGATGTCGGCACCGGCCCGCACCAGCAGGTTGGCCAGGGGTTCTTGTTCGGGATTGGGACAGGCGTCCAGCTCGGTACCCCAATGGAGGAACACGATGACCGTGTCCGACACCTTCCGGGCCGACTCGACGGCCCTCACCAGGTCGGGCACGTCATAGGCTGAGGCCAGGCCGGGCTGGGTGGACGTGGCCGTCCATGCCGTCTGGAGATCGGAGTCGATGACCTGGGTGGCGGCGATGACGGCGATCTTCTGCCCGTCGATGGTGATCCGGAAGGGGGCAAAGGCGCCGGCGGCGTCCTGGCCGATGCCGAGGACGGTGTACTTCGCCTGCTGCCTGGCCGCGAGCGACATCTGCAGACCGGCCGGCCCGCAGTCCTCGCCGTGGTTGTTGGCTTCGGTGACGAGGGTCACCCCCGCACCCCGGAACGCGCTGATGGCGGCGGCCGGGGCGTAGAAGACGTACTGCTTGTCCTGGGGGTCGGGGCACGTGCCGTCGGTCAGGGCGGTCTCGAGGTTGACCATCGAGAGATCGACGCCTCCGAGCAGCTGGCGTGCCCCCGGTCCGAGGGCGGTGGCCGGATCATCGGCCAGCCGGACCGCCAGGGTGCTGCCGGAAGGGAAGTTGTTGTCGCCGGCGAAAGCGAAGGTCACCGGTTTCCCGTCTCCCTCCCAGTCCGGGTCGAGGCGCATTTTCGACGTCACCGCGGCATGATGACCGTGACCGGCCCCCGAGCGCGGGTGATGGTTGGGGGCCGCGGTCCCGGGCGACGACGGAGCCAGCCACCATCCCAGGAGGGCGAGGAAGGCCAACAGGCCGAGGCCCCACAGCCACCGGTTCCGTCGCACCCGGCGGGATGTCGCCACCGGACCCGGCGGTCGGGGCGGGACGGGAGGCGAGGGAAGGGCGACCTCGGGCGTGGGAAGGGCAGGTCCGGCCGCGACCGGCTCGGCCCGGGGCCGACTGATGTCGATGGTGTCGGTCATGTCGGTGTCTCGGTCAGGGTGGGGTCGCCGACCGTCACGGCGGCAGCATAGATGCCCGTCAGGAGGTGGCCATGGCCACGACCGGCCGGTTGAGGACGCTCCCGCCCGTCGAGCCGTAGAAGCCGGCGTCACCGAAGGCGAAGAGACCGCCGTCGGAGGCCACCAGCCAGTAGCCGTGACCGCCCAGCGAGTGCGCCAAACCTACCACCGGCCGGTTGAGGGGGGTCCCGCCCATCGACCCGTAGAAGCCGGCGTCACCCAAGGCGAAGATGCCGCCGTCGGAGGCCACCAGCCAGTAACCGTGGCCGTCGGGGGTGGCGGCCATACCCACCACCGGCCGGTTGAGGGGGGTCCCGCCCGTCGACCCGTAGAAGCCGGCGTCACCGAAGGCGAAGATGCCGCCGTCGGAGGCCACCAGCCAGTAACCGTGGCCGTCGGGGGTGGCGGCCATAC
>JBEKOI010000198.1:0-8558 GCA_049521915.1 Acidimicrobiales bacterium
GCCCGCATGATGGACCGCCCTCTTCCGCCGACGCTTACCCGCCGTACTCCTCGATGCTGACCCGCAAACTACATCGTTGGGAGCCGCTCAGGGTCTAGCACACGGAGCCTCAAGCCGATTCGCATTCCTGCCGACAACTCACCCAGCGGACACACGGCCAGAGGAGCAGGGACCAAATGAAAACGACCAGCCGGAACGGGACTGCGCACACTGGGGGCCCAAAGCGATGAGACGACTCACCCCACGTTTCCGAATCCTCGCTGCGGTGCTGGCCGCGGTGCTTCTCTCAGTCGGTGTCACGTCTGCTGTGAGCGCCTCGGCATCGACTCCCTCGCCCCCGTACTTCGCCTGCCTGAAGGCCGGGACGCTCACGAAGGTCGGCACCACTCTCCCAGCCTGCAAGGCACCTGCGAAACGGATTTGGTGGGTCTCAGAAGGCCAGCTCGCTCAAAAAATATCCGGTCTTGCCACTCAGACCGGCCAGGCAAAGATTCAAACCGGCGTTAACACGCTCCTTCACCAGACAACTGGTCTTGCCCCCGAGACCGGCCAGGCGAACATTCAGACCGGCGTTAACGCGCTCCTTAACCAGACAACTGGTCTTGCCACTGCTTCGAGTCTGGCAAGTCTTCAGTCCGGCGTGAACGCGCTCCCCGGCCAGCTGCAGGGTTCTAACACTTCTCTCACTCTGACAAGTCTTTCGAACCTGATAAATGCTCTTGCCGCTGGCGGCAATCTGTCAGCCCTTCAGTCCGCGCTCACGACCGCGATAACCAACAGTGCCGCTCCTCTTGCCACTTCTTCCAGTCTGGCAACTCTTCAATCCGGCGTGAACGCGCTCCCCAGCCAGCTGCAGGGTTCTAACACTTCTCTCACTCTGACAAGTCTTCAGTCAAGTCTTCAGTCAAGTCTGGCAACTCTTCAAACCAGCGTTAACACGCTCAACAGCAAGCTCGACACCCTCTGCTCTGCGCAGGGAGCTTCATGTTGAGCGCGTGCACCGAGTAGCTGGGAAGCGCCCCCGGTGTGCTTGACCGCAGGTGGGCGATGACCACCCACCGAAAATCAGCACGGGGAGCCACAGGATGGTAATCACCATCATTGGGCCATCAGTCGCCCTGGCGAAGCGCTCGTATCCTTCTTGCGATCTCACCATCTCTCAGCCGTGCCGACCTATTGATGCCGCCATCGAACCTCGCCTCTCACCGCCCCAAAGCATATGCCCATTGGGTTTTGGCGACCTCACTAGAAGGAAGAATAAGGTCTGGCGATGGCACGTCGCTCGTCCCTCCGGTCACAGCTCTACCGGACAGCCCGTGATTTGGGAAATCTCCAGGCAGCCGAGAAGGGGCCTACGTCGTACGCCAAGCGGGTGGCGCGGCGCAAGGTCTACCGGACAACCAACGGGATGACCCAACACCTATTGCGGCAACTCAAGCTGTAGCTCTCCTGCAGTCGGCCTCCCGGATCGGCCGAGCATTACGGCTGCAACCTGTGTAGATTTCTGGTGGAAATTGGATCTAGGCGGGGAGTGATTGGCAGATGACTTCGATTCGCAACGCAATTTCTGGCGCAAAGGTCGGCCTGGCTGCGACTGTGATCGGACTCGGGGCCTTGGTTGCCCTCGGTTCCCCGGCTCTTGCGGGCGAACCCCACGGTAGCCATCTCGTCAGTCATTCGGCCTCATGTTCCGGTTACTTGCCCACCGGTACCGTCGCCGGAATGGCGGCCACACCCAACGGCGGCGGCTATTGGATCACCGACAGTGCCGGTCTTGTGGTGTCCTGTGGGAACGCGCCGAACCTCGGGTCCATTGGAGGACCTCTAGCCCAGCCCATCGTTGGTATGGCTGCGACCCCGAACGGCAATGGCTATTGGCTGGTGGCGTCTGATGGCGGGATCTTCTCGTTCGGTGATGCCCAGTTCTACGGATCGACAGGCGGCATTCATCTCAATCAGCCCATCGTCGGCATGACCGCCACTCCAGATGGAGGGGGATACTGGCTGGTGGCCTCCGATGGCGGGATCTTCTCGTATGGGGATGCCCAATTCCACGGTTCAACCGGTGCCATGCATCTCAACCAACCCGTCGTCGGGATGTCGTACGACAGCGCTTCTGGTGGCTACTGGCTGGTGGCGTCGGACGGCGGGATTTTCGCATTCAATGCCCCATTCGATGGTTCGATGGGAGGAACCCCGCTCAACAAGCCGGTGGTCGGAATGGCCACCACTCCGAATGGCGGAGGGTATTGGCTGGTGGCCGCCGACGGTGGGATCTTCTCGTTCGGAAACGCCGCCTTCCATGGCTCGACAGGTTCAATCGCTCTCAACCGCCCGATCGTCGAGATGGCATCGGATGCATCAACGGGGGGCTACTGGTTTGTGGCGTCAGATGGAGGAATCTTCGCTTTCGGGGCCCCGTTCTTCGGATCGGCAGTGGCTCCAGCTCCCCCGCCCCCGCCGAGTTCCCCACCGGCTCCTCCAGGCGCACCGTCCTGCGCGGTGTCAATGTCGATCCCGAATCCAGTGCAAGGCAGCGAGGAGACTGCGAACATTCAATCGAACGTGCCGAATACTCCGGTGGCAGTTACCAAGTACTACAAATCGGTAATTACCCACAACACCGGTACTACCGATGGGTCCGGAGATGCGGCAATCTCGTTCAACATCGGCAGCGCCTCACACGGGTACACGGTGCAAGTGGCTGTCACTGTTGGTTCAGCGTCTTGCTCGACCAGCTTCACGCCTCAGTGAGCTTGATGGGCTTCATGACGGGAGTGGACAAGTGAGCTTTCTCCGTGGACTATTGCCAAGACCGGTCCGGCGTGCGATGCACCCGGTGCGTAGTACGGCTGGATCATTCAAGCGGAGGGCGACGCCGAAGCCTGTCCGCAAGGTGCAGTATGCACGGCACCCGATCGGAACAGCGACAACCAGGACCGGAAGGGCTTTGCGGAAGGGTTCCAAGTAAACGGCACTGGCTATTCCAGCCGCAAGTCCTCGACCCTCTCCTCCCACCAGGCGATCACTCCGTTCTTCACCTCCTCGGTAAGGGGACCATCAGCAATCAGAAACTTGAAATCCACCTGGCCTAAGTTTGATCAGTCCAAGCTCATCCTCCAAATAGTCGGCAGACTGATTGACCAAGTCCTGATGCTCGGTTGCGATTCGGTCGGAGTACCAGATCTCGAAGCCACCCGGGGTCTCTTCGAAGTTGATGTCGCCTTTCAGAGGTGGAGGTGGGCGATTTCCGGGGATCGCCCCATCCCAGCCGTCATCAGGATCCTTGACCTCCTCCCCATCCACCGGATTATGGTACCGCCGGTAAGGTCCTTCGGAACTGAGACGGTGGCAATACTCCCTGCCCCACAACTTCCGGGCGCCCCTAATCTGTGGTTATACGGGTGATCGGTGCTGCCGTCGAGTGGTGTTGTGCCTTGCACAAACAGTTTATGTCTGACACAATATGGGAGTGAAGCCGGTCCGGTTCACTCGGGGATCCCGGAAACACCGAGTCGGCAGAATGTCCGCCTACCACGTGGTCGCCACGACCGATGCCACCATCACCACTGATCCGGACACAGGCGCGACCGTGCTCAGTTGGGTCGCTGACGATGAACGCGGTCGGGAACTCGAGATCGTGGCGATCGAGAAACCTGACTGCTATTTGGTCATCCACGTAATGCCTACGCACTACCGAAAGAAGGGTCGATGACACGCCGCAAGATCAAGCCCGGAGCGATTGGGACCGATGTTGATCTCGACGCCGAGGAGGTCTATCTGGCCGATGGGAGGCGCCTGACCGAACAGGCCGCCGAGGAGATGGCGGAACGTGCTCTCGCCCGCCACCGGGGTCGGCCATCGGTGACGGGTGGGAATGCACGAACTCCCAGTCTCACCGTTCGTGTGCCACAAGAGACCAGAGCGGCGCTGGAGGAACTGGCCAGGGCGCAGGGCAAGCGTTTGGCTGACGTGAGTCGTGAGGCCCTGGACGAATACGTCTCTCGCCACGCCAGCTGATGGCAGCGCCCCAGTCAAGCTCAAGATCAGGCAGTGACCAGGTCTCTGATCGCCTCAGCGTGGAGCCGGTCGACCACATCAGCGAGGGGCATCTCGATCTCACCTGCTTGCGTCTGGCGCAGGCGGTCCAATAGGTGGTCAATGATGGCCACGGGGACCTCTGTACCCGGGCGCCCAGCCAGCTGCGCTCGCCGAAGTCGAGCAAGCGAGGAAACGGCCTCGGCGTAGACCGTTAGCAGCTCTGTGTCGGTGGTTCGCCATGCATGCGGCTCGTTGATTGCATCGGCCAGAGCGGAACAGACATCGACGAGAACCCGCTGTGGTTGCTCGGTGCGCAGAACGATGATGCGTTCCGACATATCGGTGTCTCCTTCTGTTTCACACTTCAGCTTCGGCGAGCGTAGCCGTCGGATCACTCCTCCATCCGGTGCCGACGTGCGGGTGACCCCGACCACCGGGTATGCACGTCTGCAAAACGGACCGACCAATGAACAGGGGCCAATGCGGGTGACTCGACGGCTACGACGGTACTCGGGAGGCCATAGGTTGTCAGAATGACTACTTCCGAAAATGTCGAGGTCTGTCCCGTATGTTCCATAGAGGGTGTCCGAGCTAGAAGGGCTGACACTTCCCAGCACGGGCGAGCGTCCGACCCCGAACCACTCGGGATGAACCTGAAGCTCTTTTGGAAGTGCGATAACGGGCACGGCTGGTCCGAGCAGATCGTTAGCGGCGAGACCGGTTCTCGCCGGGTAATCACCATCCAGCAGTGACGGATGTGCGGAGACCCCCTTCCGGGAAAGCGGTCTCGACCAGGTAGGTGTGGCAGTTGCCTGTCCCTGACCGCCGGCCTGGAGGCGTTATTTAGGCAGCGATGCTTGCTGATCGCGAGCTGTCACGCTCCGGCACTTCCGGGAGAGGGAATCCTTCGGAGGAAAGGACTTGTTCACACGATCCGAAGGTCCTCTTCCTAATCAGCCGAGTGCGACGCTTGCCGTTTTCAGTTCGTTGAGTGATTTGCGGGCAAGCACGGCGAGTTCCTGCCGGTTGGCCGGGTCGGACCAACGCGCGTGGGCGGTCCCCAAGGCCAGGATTCCGATTTCGGCGGCAAGGCTCGCTGTCGGGTCTGGCACTCCCCGTTTTTGTAGCGCGTCGGTTATGGCCGTGGCCAATCCGACGCGCTTGAGCGTGTCGCGTTCTTGCAGTTCCCTGCTGGCCGCGATGGCTGCTTGCATCTTTCGCCCGAGATCTCGCCTTTCGGGGGTGAATGCCTCGGCCGCAGCGTCGAGGCCCGCGGCGACGGCCTCCAGCGGCGTCGCTGATGCCGGTGCTGCCGCAATGCCCTCTTCGAAGAGCTGGCAGAGCGTGTCCTGCCCGGCGGCCAACACTTCGCGCTTGTCGGGGAAGTGACGGAAAAAGGTGCTCTTGGTCAGCCCCGCTCGTTCGGCGATCTGAGCGACCGTGGTGTTGTCGTAGCCCTGCTCGGCGAACAGGTCCAGCGCAGCGCGTACCAGTCGCTCGCGTGCGTCCGGTTCCCATCGGGCCATCTATCGATCATAGACAGGTGATGCGACTCAAGTCTCATCACTCTGCTACAGTGACGGGATAAGAGTCTTATCACCTGGGTCAATAAGGCGACACACTCTCAGGAAGGGTTGGATATGCGTGTTTTCGTTACCGGCGGCACCGGAGGGATCGGTTCCGTGCTCGTCCCCGAGCTGATGACCGCTGGCCACGAGGTTCTCGGCCTAGCCCGATCCGACGCTTCGGCACAGGCCCTCACTGCTGTAGGAGTCTCGGTGCTCCGCGGCGATCTCAACGACCCCGAGAGTCTGCGAGTCGGCGCCGATCAGTCCGACGGGGTGATCCACCTCGCCTTCGGCGCCGACTTCAACAACTTCGAGAAGTCGGTGGCGAGGGAGACCAGCGCCGTCGAGGCCTTCGGCGCCTCCCTCGATGGAAGCGGCAAGGCGCTCGTCATCGCATCGGGCACGCCCGCCCTGCCCGGACGCACCTCGACCGAGGCGGACGCCTTTCCCGCCGACGGACCCGTTGGCGGCCGCGGCCGAAATGCCCAGGCAGTCGTCGACCTGGCGAAGCGTGGCGTCCGTTCCGCCGTCGTCCGTCTGCCCCGGTCGGTCCATGCCGCGGGCGGGCGCTGTGGATTCGCCTCGGTGCTCATTGATAGCGCCCGGCGCACCGGGGTCTCCGGCTAGGTAGGTGACGGCACCCAACGCTGGCCAGCCGTGCACCGCCTCGACGCCGCCCAACTCTTCAGGCTGGTCCTCGAGGAAGCCGTTCCCGGCACAGTGGCCCACGCCGTCGCCGACGAGGGCGACGCTATGCGCTCCATCGCCGAAGTGATCGGCCGCCAGCTCGACCTGCCCGTCGAGGCGGTCCAAGCAGAGAACTTCGGGTTCCTTGGCCACATCTTCGCTACCGACCAGCCATCGTCAAGTGCTCTGACACGAGAGAGGTTCGGCTGGAGGCCAACCCATCCGAGCCTGCTCGAAGACCTTGAGACTGGGAACTATCCGGCCTAAATGCAGATCAAGCCCGCACACGGGTCCTCTGGGGCAGGCATCCCATGGCGGATCAGCAGGGCGTTATCAACCGCGGCTGCGCGGCACATTCCGGGCGTTCGGGCAAGTGGATCGTTTGCCTCATTCGTGGCTACTGCAATGTGCGCCCGAAGCAGTAACGCTGGCATCCACACGGACCTCGACGGTCCCGTGTTTAGTAGGCATGTACCAATAGATGAAGGAGTCCTTCGAGGGGCCGGAGTGCTCGTCTATGTCCTCGTTGAGATACCAAGTCGGTGAATTGCCGTGGGCCAAAAATCTGTGATGCGGACCTACCACCAAGCCATGGATCGGATGGGATACGAGGTACTTGGTAAGGAGGCTGGGAGTTCCGGGCACAGACCAGTAGCGGGTCTCAGTCGTAGAGGGCCGACAGGGGTCTGTCGGTGCTTGGACAAGGACTGAGCCATCGGCGGTCGCTAACTGGCTGGATCCAGGTGGGAGAACGACCTTGGTCATTAGGCCGGACAACGGTGGAAGAGAGACCCCTTGAGAGGTGCCGCACGCTGCGGTTGCCACTAGGGCCACGAGACCCGCTGCCCACCACTTAGGCCCAATCCACCGCCTGATGCCCACGGCTCCGACCGTATCAGTTGGAAATAGCCCTGACCCCGATCACCGGCTCGGCGGCGGATATTGAGACTGCCATGCTCGCGATCCACGAACTGACCCGCACCGGCACTTATACGGGTAATCCACTTATACGGGTGATCCGCCAGTTCGGCTGACCGCCCAGGGAGAATTTCCCTGTGGGCGGAGGCTCGGACAAAGGAGGATCGCCGTGGTCTGGTCTCCGCAGTTGCAACGCGTCGTCCGTGAGGGTGGCGGCTATCAATATCAGTTCGGTCATGAGCTGGTCGACGCCTTCTTGGAGTTCGCATCGGGGAGAGCCCGGCCGAACACGGTGCGCGCCTATGCGCACGATCTGAAGGCGTTCTTCACCGTGGTCACCAAAGACCCCGTCGTCCACTTCCCCGACGCCGGCACCGGGCTGTCACCGGCAACGGTCATGCGCCGGTTGGCAGCGGTCTCGGCCTTTTACGGGTATCTGTTGACTCGAGCCGACACGCCGGTGACGGTGAACCCGGTGCCACGGGGTCTACCCACCCGACGCAGCCGCCGTGAGCTTCGGGGTGCACCCCTGGTGCGAGGCGTGCGTCGTCTGCCTCGGATCCTCGACCCAGAAGAGGCAGCCGCCCTCCTGGCCTCACTGCGCACCCGACGGGACCGGGCCATCACCGAAGCCATGCTGCTCGGTGGCCTCCGCCGCTGCGAGGCCCTCGGACTCCGGCTGGAGGACCTCCGCCTCGGTGAGTGCCGGGTCTTCATCGTGGAAGGCAAGGGTGGCCACCAGCGCCTGGTGCCGATGTCGCCCACCTTCTTTGCCACCGTGGCCGACTACTTGGAGTGCGAACGGCCCATCGACGCACCCGGGGACCGGCTCTTCGTAGTGTTGAAGGGACCCAACCGTGGCATGCCACTCTCCACTGAAGGCCTCGACGAGGTCATGGCCGCGGCCCGGAAACGGGCCGGGTTGGAACACGGCACCTGTCACGAGCTCCGCCATACCTGTCTCACCAGACTGCGGGAGGCGGGCATGTCCCTCGAGGCCCTCCAGGCCCAGGCCGGACACCGCTCGATCGCCTCGACCCAGGTCTATCTGCACCTCGGGTCGGACTGGTTGGCCGCCGAGTACCGGGCTGCCGCCGATGTCGTCGAGGCCGAGCTGGCGCTGGAGGCCCTGTCATGAGCGGGGCATCGATCTCCCAGTTACCGACTCGCACCGCATCGTCACCGGAGACGCTGTCGCCACGAGACATCGGCGTGACATGGAGGTGGGAAGAGATCGCCGCCCGGGCCGACCAGCTGGCCTCGACCATGAAGAACTACCTGGCCCAGCTGGCTGTTTCGTCCCGGCCGAGCACCGTCGGATCCGCCGACCTGGCTCTACGGGTG
>JBEKOI010000199.1:0-7551 GCA_049521915.1 Acidimicrobiales bacterium
TCGACCGCGCTCCCGGCATCGCCGGTGTCGACCACCGCGCCGGCGAAGCCGCCGAACTCCCAGGCACCCACCACCGTGAGCAGGGCCCGGCACCGCTCGGCCTCGGCCGCGGCCCAGTCCAGGGCCCGTGTGCTCCCGAGGGAGCCGTCCACGCCGACCACGATGCGCTCGACCGTCTGGATTCGATCGTCGGCGGTGGCATCGCCGGCGGTCGCTCCCGCGGCTTCATCTGTAGGAGTCATGCGTCCTCTCGTCCCTTTCCGAGCCCCGATCCCGAGCCCCGATCCCCGATCCATACCCCGTCGCCGGCCATTGTCGGGGCCCGGCGACCACTCTGCCAGGGCCGAAAGTCCACGGAAGGGCGTGATCACCCTCCCTGTGACGAAAGCCTCTGGCCCTGACGCCGGTTCGGTGACATCGTGGTCGCATGTGGATCGACGGCAGCGGGACGACGGTACTCCCCTCTTCCGAGTGCAAGCGGTTGTTGGCCCTGACGGCCAAGGAGGGCGGGATCGGCCGGCTCGGAATTCCGACCGACCAGGCACCGGTGGTGCTCCCGGTCAACTTCTCGTACCGGGACGGTGAGGTCGTGATCCGGACCGGAGAGGGCTTCCTGTCGGCGGCCGGGGCCGGCCGCCTGGTGGCCTTCGAGGTCGATCATGTCGACGCAGAAGGCGGCACGGCATGGAGCGTGCTCGTCCGCGGGCTGGCCACACTGATCGAGTCACCCAGCCGGGAGGAGCTGCACGCCGCGGCCCACCCGCTCGTCCCCGAGCCCGGGGACGTGCTCCTGGTCATCCGGCCCGACATCGTGACCGGTCGCCAGTTCCAGATCCACCGGGCGATCTAGCCACGCCATCGGACCCCGGACACTTCATCCGATGAGCTCGCGCACGTGACGGGCGATCACGAGATCCTCGCGGGCGCGGACGACGAGCACGGCTGGGAGCTCCCCGGGGCCGGAGATCAGGCCGTCACCCTGGCAGCCGAGGTTGTCGGAGCCGTCCAGGGCCAACCCGAGGAAGCCGAGCCCGGCACAGGCGTCCGCCCGCAGCCGGGGTGTCGCCTCACCCGCCCCACCGGTGAAAACCAGGCCGTCGATCCCACCCATGGCCGCGCCCATGGCGGCCACCGAGGTCTGGATCCGGTAGACGTAGACCTGGTAGGCCAGCTCCGCATCCGGGTCCCCCTCGTCCATGGCCGCCATCACCCGGCGGAGGTCGCCGGACTCCCCCCACAACCCTCGCAACCCCGATTCGTGCTCCAAGGCCTCTTGCACCTGGTCGGCCGAGAGCCCGCCGTGCCGCTGGACCCACAGGACGAGGCCGGGGTCCACGCTGCCCGAGCGTGTGGCCATCACCAGCCCTTCCATCGGGGTGAAGCCCATGGTCGTGTCGACCGAGCGACCGGAGGCCACCGCGGCCAGCGAGGCGCCGGCGCCGAGATGCGCCGTGACCAGACGGAGCTCCTCTGTGGGCCGGCCCAGAAGTTGGGCGGCCCTCGTGCTGGCCCACTCGTGACTGAGCCCGTGGAAACCGTACCGCCGGATGCCCCACCGCTCCCGCCAGGCGCGGGGGATGGCGTAGGTCGAGGCCTTGGCGGGCATGCCGGCATGGAAGGTCGTGTCGAAGCAGGCGATCTGGGGCAGGTCCGGACGCAGGGACCGCAGGGCGTGGATGGCGGCCAGACCGAGCGGATTGTGCAGGGGGGCGAGATCGGCGAGCGCCTCGAGGGTCTCATCGGCCCGATCGTCGAGGAGGATGGGGTGCGTGAACTCGGAACCGCCATGGACCACACGGTGACCGGCGGCGCCGACATCGGGGGCGTGGCGGAGGAATTCCTCCAGTGCACCGGCCAGCTCCGCCACCTCCTGCCGGGGGAGGTCGATCGATGCGACGAGGCCGTCCGAGTCGTCCAGCAGCCGCAGCTTCAAACTGCTGGAACCGGCGTTGACCACCAGTACGTTCACCCGCCTACCTTGCCAGACGGAACCACGGCACCATGGGTGCGATGAGCACCACGGCACCATGGGCGCAATGAGCACCACGGCACCATGGGCGCAATGAGCACCCGTACCCCGACAGTCCCGAGGAGAGCCTGATGGCCGCCACCGAAGAGCCACCGACGTCCATGTCGCGCCAGGACGAGCTGGCGCGTCTCGACTCCTATTTCCGGGCGGCCAACTATCTGACCGCGGGCCAGATCTACCTCATGGACAACCCGCTGCTCCGACGTCCGCTCCGCCCCGAGGACATCAAGCCCCGGCTGTTGGGCCACTGGGGAACCAGCCCCGGCCTCAATTTCCTCTACGCCCACCTCAGCCGGAGCATCAAGAGAGACGACCTCGACGCCATCTTCGTCTGCGGCCCGGGCCACGGTGGTCCGGCCGTGGTGGCCAACACCTGGCTGGAAGGCACCTACAGCGAGCACTACCCCCATGTGGCCCGCAACGGAGAGGGAATGGCCCGGCTCTTCCGGCAGTTCTCGTTCCCCGGTGGCATTCCCAGCCACTGCAGCCCGGAGACCCCCGGATCCATCCACGAGGGCGGTGAGCTGGGCTACGCGCTCAGCCACGCCTTCGGGGCCGCGTTCGACAACCCTGACCTGGTCGTGGCCTGCGTGGTCGGCGACGGCGAGGCGGAGACGGGGCCGGCCGCCACCGGATGGCACTCGAACAAATTCCTCGATCCCCGACACGACGGTGTCGTCCTTCCCATTCTGCACCTCAACGGGTACAAGATCGCGGCTCCGACCGTGCTGGCCCGCATTCCGACCTCGGAGCTCCTGGCCCTGTTCACCGGCTACGGGTACCGGCCGGTGCTGGTGGAGGGCGGCTTCGACGGCGAGGACCACATGGCCGTCCACCACCGCATGGCCACCGCGTTCGACGACGTCTTCGCCGAGATCCGCGACATCCAGGACGCGGCGCGTTCCCATGGGACCCGGTCACGACCGGTCTGGCCCATGGTGATCCTGCGGACGCCCAAGGGGTGGACCGGCCCGAAGGTGGTCGACGGGCTGCCGATCGAAGGGACGTTCCGGGCCCACCAGCTCCCGCTGTCCCAGGTCCGCACCAACCCCGACCACCTGGCCCAGCTCGAGGAGTGGCTCCGCAGCTACCGGCCCGAGGACCTCTTCGACGCGGCCGGCTGCCCGGTCAGGGCCGTCTGCCAGGTCCCCCCGGTGGGCGACCGGCGGATGAGCGCCAACCGGCACGCCAACGGTGGCCTCCTGCTGTCCGATCTCGAGCTGCCCGACTTCTGCGACTACGGGGTCGAGGTGGCCAAACCCGGAGCCGTCATGCGCGAGGCCACCAGGGTGCTGGGAAGCTTTCTCCGCGACGTGATCCGCGACAACCCGTCCACCTTCCGTCTGTTCGGGCCGGACGAGACCTCCTCCAACCGCCTTCAGGACGTGTTCGAGGTCACCGACCGGTCCTGGGACGCCGAGCTACGGCCCGGCGACGATCACCTGGCTCCCGAAGGCCGGGTGATGGAGACGCTGTCCGAGCACCAGTGCGAGGGGTGGCTCGAGGGCTATCTCCTCACCGGACGCCACGGCCTCTTCGACTGCTACGAAGCGTTCATCCACATCGTCGACTCGATGTTCAACCAGCACGCCAAGTGGCTGAAGGTCAGCCGCGAAGTGCCGTGGCGCCGTCCGGTCGCCTCGCTCAACTACCTCCTCTCGAGCCACGTCTGGCGGCAGGACAACAACGGCTTCTCCCACCAGGACCCCGGCTTCATCGACCATGTGGTCAACAAGAAGGCCGAGGTCGTGCGGGTCTACTTCCCGCCCGACACCAACTGCCTCCTCTCGGTGGCCGACCACTGCCTCCGCAGCCGCAACTACGTCAACGTCGTGGTGGCCGGAAAGCAACCCCAGCACGACTGGCTGACCATGGACGAGGCCCTCGACCACTGCACCCGCGGGCTCGGCATCTGGTCCTTCGCCTCGACGGACGGAGACGACCTCGTTCCCGACGTGGTCATGGGCTGCTGTGGCGACATCCCAACCCTCGAGACACTGGCCGCGGTGCAGCTCCTGCACGAGCACCTGCCCGAAGTGTCGGTGCGGGTGGTCAACGTCGTCGACCTGATGCGCCTCGAGCCAGATACCGAGCACCCCCACGGCCTCCCTGATCGCGAGTTCGAGGCGCTGTTCACACCGGACCGCCCGGTGATCTTCGCCTACCACGGCTATCCGGCCCTCATCCACCGGCTGACCTACGACCGCACCAACCACCACAACTTCCACGTCCGTGGCTACCGCGAGGAGGGGACCACGACCACCCCGTTCGACATGGTGATGCTCAACGATCTCGACCGCTTCCACTTGGTCATCGACGTGCTGGATCGGGTCCCGGGCCTCGGGGCCCGCACGGCCACCCTGCGGCAGCGGATGACGGACGCCCGTCTCGACGCCCGCCGGTACGGCCGGGAGCACGGCGAGGACCCCCCGGAGATCTCCCAGTGGCTGTGGCGCGGAATCAAGGACCCCGTCTGATTCCGCCGCTCCCGCCGGGCTCCTTCTGATTCCGCCTCTCCCGCCGGACCCCGTCTGATTCCGCAGCTCCCGCCGGGTCAGCCCTGGGCACCGTCCTCCAGCTGGTGATGGCGGGCCGCGCAGGCCTCCCGGTACCCCTCGTCGGGCTCGATCGGGAACCGGACCGTCATGGTCCCGTACTGGTAGCTGGCCGTCACGTGAAATCCCGACTTCATGAACACATCGATCATGTCGTGGTTCTCGGCCAGCGTCTCGGCGGCGAAGATCGTGATCCCGTGGTCCAGAGCTGCAGAAGCGAGGTGCTCCAGCAGAAGGGTGGCGATCCCCCGGTGTTGGAACTTGTCGGCCACCACGAAGGCCACCTCGGCCTCGGGCGTCCCCGGGATGCGTTCGTAGCGTCCGACCGCGATCAGCTGATCGCCGTCCGTTGCCACCAGGGCCAGGCGGTCCTGGTAGTCGACATGGGTGAACTTCTCGATCTCCGCGGCCGACAGCTTCGGGTGCACGAAGAAGAAACGGCGGTAGACGGATTGGGTCGACAGACGCCCGTGGAACTCCACCAGTCGCTCTCCGTCGTCGGACCGAATGGGGCGAAGGTGGACGATGAGCCCATCCCGTCCCTCCGCGGTGCACGACAGTTGGGCCGGATAGCGCTCGGCTGAGGCGGTGTCCATGCGGTCGTCGTCCACCTCAGCCCGGTCGCCCGGGCACCCCATCGCCCTGGCGTTCGGCTGCCGGCGCCAGGGCACCGCCCGCCGGTCCGGTCTCACCGATCGGGGGCCGGGCGACGATCACCGTGCATTCGCCGTACCGGGCGCACTGGTGGGCCACTGATCCCAGCAACGCGTCACGGAAGCGCCCGTGGCCACGAGACCCCACGACCAGCAGATCGGCCCCCTGGCACGCATCGAGGAGCGCGGGAACCGTCGCCTGGCACGGAGCCCATGCCTTGAAAGGCACGTCGGGCGCGAAGCGCCCGGCATGCTCGGTGGCGGCATCCACGACCTCCTGGGAGACGAGCTCCGATCCGCGCACGGGGTGCACCACGAAGGTGCCGATGGGTGGGTACTGCCACGCGTAGACGGCCTCCACCGACGCCGAACGCACGGCGGCTTCGTCGAGCGCCCACTGCAGCGCCCGCGTGGACCCGAGCGAACCGTCGATGCCGACCACGATCCGGGGTTCGAGGGCCCGGTAGGGGATGTCGTCGGTATCGCAGTGGACGACGGCAACCGGGCAGTGGGCGTATTGGAGGCACTGATCGCTCACCGATCCGATGAGGAGCTCTTCGAACCCGCCCAGGCCGCGGGCGCCGACCACCAACAGATCGGCGGACCGACTGGCCACGGTGAGCACGAGCGGGGCCGGCCAATCGATGATCTCCCCCCGCACCACGACCGAGTGATGCCGGGTGGCCACCAGGCCGACGGCGTCGTCGATGATCGCCTCCCCCGGCGAGAGGTCGGAGGTGTCGGATGAGTACCACGCGGGCACGTCCTGGGGTGCGCCGGTCAGGCCATACATGACCCTGAGGTCCGAGCCGTGCCGTTCGGCTTCATCGGCTGCCCATTTCAGGGCCAGCCTCGAGTGCTCCGATCCGTCGACACCGACCACGATGGGCCCCCGACGGGCTCGGCTCTGGACATCCCGGTCATCTCCTGGCATGGCGTGCCTCCCGTCGGTCACAACACTCCGCCTACCGGCGGGTGATGATCCGAGTGTCGATGGCCCGGGCCCGGTCCAGCTCGCGGGGCGTGAGGGTGATGTCCTCGATGCAGTAAGGGTTGAGTGCCACCCGGCCCGAGCGTCCACTTTCCGTGCGCTGGCGCCGACGGCTGCCGGAATACTTCATGGTGTCCTCTCTTTGGCCTACGGCATACCCATGTGCCGTCCCCTCTATTGGATGGCAACATCGGGCCCCGGCCTAGGGCCAAAGGTCCACGATCTGTCGGCCTCCGGGGACGTGTCGGGACGTTTGGCCCTAACAGGGAACCCGGCGGCCTGCCACCGTGGTTGGACAGCAGCACACGATGCCCGGGATCATGGGGTGAGACCACGACCGCCGAGCCGTAGGAGACCGACATGGAGGCCTACCGTGGGGCAAACGAGCAACCCGAGACATGAGCGGAGTGACGACGGGCTGGTCCGGACCGCGGGGGAGCCCACGTCGGGGCAGCGTGAGTCGTCCGCCAGCCAGCCCGGCTCGATCTACATCGAGCTGCTCGAGGCGATACTGGGCGAGACGGATTCCTCCGCGTCCTCGGTGTCGGCCAGCGAAGCCCTGGCTCAGGTCGTCCGCCGTCGACGAGCGGTGACCTGGAACAGGTCGACGCGCGACGACCAGGACTTGGCCGCCGTGGCCCTGGCGGACCAATTGGCCTACGACGCGGCCCTCCTCACCTACTCCCGGCGGGTGGGGATCGACAGCGATCCGCGTGCGTTCGGGATCCCCGAGATCGAGCGGCGGCGAATCGAGAAGATGCTCGAGGCCAGAGGGATTCCCCTCGGCCCCTAGGGGGTCAGCCCTACCCTTTGCCCGAGGTCGTTCGAGCCGGTGCGCTCACGTTCCGGTGGCGTCGTCGCGGCGACGGTTGGCCGATCGCTCGGACACCCGGGTCGCGTAACTGGCCGCCTGGGTGCGGCGCTCCATCCCGAGCTTGGCCAGCATGTTCGACACGTAGTTCTTCACCGTCTTCTCGGCCAGGAAGAGTGCGGAGGCGATCTGCCGGTTGGTCTGCCCTTCGGCGATGAGGTCGAGGATGCGACGCTCCTGCTGGGTGAGGCTGGCCAACAACGGATCTTCTTCGGATCCCTCCCGCAGCCGCTCGAGGACGCGCTGGGTGAGAGCGGGATCCAGCAGCGACTGCCCTCCGGCAACCTTTCGAACGTCGCCCACCAGGTCCGATGCCCCTATTTGCTTCAGTACATACCCGGACGCGCCGGCCATGACCGCGGCGAAGAGCGCCTCGTCGTCGGCATAGGAGGTGAGCATCACGCAAGCGATGTCCGGCGAGCTCGAACGGATCTCGCGGCAGACCTCGATGC